>JACQTO010000202.1 GCA_016210745.1 Betaproteobacteria bacterium | reverse complement strand
GCGGATACGTGGTCGCGAATCACGTTCCCCAGGCTGACGTCGGCCTGATGGTCGATGTGGACGTGCCTTGGATTCCGAATGAGGTGCAAGAAAACCCGGCGTCATGGTGGGCGCATATCGATGTCGACGTGGTAAAACAGGATTCCCCCATCTGGGGTTTCCCGACCAATCTGCGCCTGGGCGGTGATGCCACGACCATCCTGCGCCAGTTGGTCGAGGCGCTGAAAGTGAAGGCCACGCCTGCATTTCGCGATGCGGTGGCAAAGCGCATGGAAACAATCAAGAAAGAGTACGCGGAGAGAATGGCGAATCTCGCCAAGCTGGCTGCGGACAAGGGAACCAAGGGCGCAGTCGGGGCGAACTACGTTGCGTCCGAGATCAACAAGGTCCTGGGCGAGGACGACGTCGTCATCGCCGCGGCGACCACCAACATCGTTACCGCGTGCAACCAGGTGCCTCGCGCCAAGGCAGGCACCTACCTTGGCGCCCCCGGGGCCGGACTTGGCCGCGGCAGCGGCATGGCGATGGGTGTGAAGCTTGCGCGCCCCGAGGCAACGGTGGTGAACTTTGTCGGCGACGGCGGCTTCTATTTCGGCAACCCGTCCTCGGTGTACGCGGTGGCAAAGCAGTACAAACTCCCGATATTGACCGTCGTGTTCGACAACTCGGGCTGGAACGCGGTGAAGGGTGCGACGCTCGCCATGTATCCGGACGGCGGCGCCAAGGCGATGGCCGACTATAAGGCGCACTTGGCTCCCGAGATCGAGTTCGCAAAGGTTTGCGAAGCGGCCGGCGGCCACGGGGAAACGGTAGTCGATCCGGAGCAGTTGCCCGGTGCGGTGGAACGCTGCATGGCAGCGGTGAAGGGCGGCCGCGCGGCACTGCTGCACGCCCGCATACCGTCGATTTAAGAAGTTATTCAAATCCCGCGCCGCTCCGTTTTCCAGGCGGAGTGGCCGCGGTCTTTTCAGGACATTGCCGCAGCGCGCGCTTAAGACGATTGCTCTCTAACGGGCGCGGAGGACACAAGATGGGAAAGCATCAGGTAACCGCGACGGTCAACGGCGACGCGGTCGAGTTTCTTTGTGAAACGCAGCAAACGCTTCTGGACGTGCTGCGCAATGAGCTGCATCTAAAAGGCACCAAAGAAGGCTGCGCCACCGGCGATTGCGGTGCCTGCAGCGTCACGATTGACGGACGCCTGACCTGTTCTTGCCTGGTTCTCGGCGTCGAGGCCGAAGGCAAGTCCATTCAAACGATCGAGGGCATGGGGGTCGGCAAGGACCTGCATGTCTTGCAGCGCAAGTTTCTTGAGCACGCCGCGCTGCAATGCGGGATCTGCACGCCGGGGTTCCTCATGGCTGCGCGCTCCCTGCTTGAGCGCAACCCCGATCCCACAGAGTCCGAAGTGCGCTATTGGCTGGCCGGCAATCTTTGCCGCTGCACCGGTTACCACAAGATTGTGGAAGCGGTGCTCGACGCCGCGCGCGAACTGCGGGGACGCTGATCATGTCGACTACGATCAAGTACGAGGAAAAAGAGTTGAAGATCGTCGGCACGCGTCCGATTCGTCAGGACGGAGTCGACAAGGTTACGGGCCGCGCCCGTTATGGCGCCGACTACGATCTTCCCGGGCAGTTGATCGGCAAGGTGTTGCGAAGCCCGCATGCGCACGCGCGCATCAGATCCATCGACACCTCCGCAGCAGAGTCGTTGCCCGGCGTGAAGGCGGTGGTCACGCGCGATGATTTCCCGGACATGCCCGTAGAGTACGCGGCGGCCGGAGAGATCGTGGTCAATTTCTTCGATGTGACGCGCAACGTGATGGCGCGCGAGAAAGCGCTCTACGACGGGCACGCGGTGGCGGCAGTCGCCGCCACGAGCGAATCGATCGCGAAGCAGGCGCTGAAACTGATCAAGGTCGATTACGAAATCCTGCCTCACGTGATCGACGTGATCGAGGCGATGAAGCCCGACGCGCCGCTGCTTCACGAACATCAATATACCCAGTACGTCACTCCGAAACCGGACAGGCCATCCAATATCGCCAGGCGCCTGGAATTCAAACACGGCGACATCGCGGCGGGATTCAGGCAGGCGGAGGTCGTCGTCGAGCGCGAGTTCAACACCAAGCCGGTCCATCAGGGCTACATCGAACCGCAGGCCTGCCTCGCGAGCTGCTCCGAAGACGGCCAGGTCGATCTCTGGACTTCGACTCAGGGGCACTTCGTCTTTCGCTCCCAGTGCGCCAAGCTGCTGCAGATGGAGGTGTCGAAAATCCGCGTCATGCCGACCGAGATCGGCGGCGGCTTCGGGGGCAAGAACACCGTCTATGGAGAGCCGGTGGCGATCGCCCTGTCGCGAAAAGCGCATCGGCCGGTGAAGCTGGTGATGACCCGCGACGAAGTGTTCCGCGCGACCGGTCCGACTTCAGGGGCAAACGTCAAGGTCAAGATGGGCTGCACCAAAGATGGCCGGATCACCGCCGCGCAAGCAGTGCTGAACTACCAGGCCGGAGCCTTTGCGGGCTCCTCGGTTTTGCCGGCTTCGATATCGGCCTTCACGCGCTACGCTCTGGACAACGTGCACGTGGTCGGCAACGACGTTACCGTCAATCGCCCGAAGGTCGCGGCATACCGGGCCCCCGGCGCGCCGATCGGCGTTTTCGGCGTCGAGAGCGTGATCGACGAAATGGCGAAGAAGGTCGGGATCGATCCGATCGAATTCCGCTTGAGAAACGCCGCGCGCGAAGGAACCCAAACCTATTACGGACTCAAACTCGGACCTATCGGTTTTATGCAAACCCTAGAAGCGGCCAGGGAACATCCGAATTACCGCGTGCCGCTAGGGCCCAATCAGGGCCGCGGCGTTGCCACCGGTTTCTGGTCCAATGCAGGACATGAAACATCGTGCGCCCTCAACATCAACGAGGACGGAACCGTGGCGCTGGTGCTCGGGACCATCGACGTGGCCGGCGGATCGCGCACCGCGATGGCGATGATGGTGGCAGAAGAACTCGGCATCGGTGTGGACAAGGTGCGGGCGAGTCACAGCGACACGACGGAGCTCGGCTTCAATTTCGTCACCGCGGGCAGCCGCGGCACTTTCGCAGGCGGCATGGCGTGCGTCATCGCCGCGCGCGAGGCGATCGAAAAGCTGAAGGCACGCGTTGCCAAGATCCGCGAAGTCCCGATCGAGACAGTGGAATGGAAAGACGGCCAAGCCCGGCCGGCGAAAGGCAGCGCTCACCAGTTTGCACCGATGTCTCTGGCCGAGATCGCGAAGGTCGCCGGCAAGACGGGCGGCACCATTGCCGGGCATGCGGAAATCAACGCGCAGGGCGCCGGCCCCGGATTCGCCACGCAAGTCGTGGACGTCGAAGTCGATAGGGAAACAGGGCTGGTGAAGGTCCTGCGCTACACCATCGCGCAGGACGTGGGCAAGGCGATCCATCCCGCCTACGTCGAGGGCCAGTTCCAGGGCGGCGTGGTGCAGGGAATCGGCTGGGCCCTCAACGAGGAATATGTCTATGGAGCGGACGGCCGTCTGCAGAATCCCGGTTTCCTCGATTACCGCATGCCGGTTGCATCGGATGTGCCCTTCATCGATACGATCATCGTCGAGGTGCCCAACCCCAATCATCCGTACGGCGTTCGCGGCTGCGGCGAGGTGTCGATCATCGCGCCCATGGCGGCCATCGCCAATGCGATCGAGAGCGCGATCGGTGTGCGTCTCTGCGAGCAGCCGATGTCGCCGCCGCGAGTATTGAAGGCCATCGACGCAGCGGCTGGCTCCAAGGCCTGAGCACTTGGCGCGGATAATTCTTCCCAGCAACCTGGCTGAGCTTACCGGCGGCGAGACCGAGTTGGAACTCGCGGCCGGCAATGTGCGTCAGCTTTTCGAATTGCTAGGGGAGCGTTATCCGCAGCTGCGTATCTACTTAGAAGCGGATTTCGGCGTCGCCATCGACGGCGAAACCTATCAGGACGCTCTGCTGCAGCCGATCGGGAGCGGCAGCGAGGTTATCCTGTTCCCGAAAATTGCGGGCGGTTAGCGGAGTCGGACATGAGCGGGGCAGTCAGCATCCGGACTACTTAGGCCCTTCGTTTATTCAGCCTAGCCATGGAACTTAGGGATCGATTCCATGTCCGAAAAGGGTTTGGAAATAATAACTTCAAGGCGCCGTGGACCAGCCCCTTATTCCGCAATAAGTCAAGGGGCATTGTGTTGGTTCGATTGCGGGACCCGCACCATATGGTTTATCATCGCCGCCCCGTTTTTTCCCACCAGCGACAGCCCATTCAGGACCCCTCATGGACAAAGCCCCGCAAGTAAAGCTTCACACGACGTCGCACTATTTTCTCGAAGGCCTGAACGAGATCGGCATCGAGAACCTTTTTTGCAACCTCGGCACCGACCACGCACCGCTGATCGAGGAGATGGCGCGCTGGCAAAAAGACGGCCGCTTATTCCCGAAAACCTTCCTCTGCCCGCACGAGAATACCGCCATGCACATGGCCGCGGGCTACGCCATGATCACCGGGCGCGGCCAGGCGGTCATGGTGCACGTGGATTCGGGCACCACCAACGCGGCGATGGCCATGCACAACACGCGCCGCGGCAAGGTACCGCTGATCCTGATGGCGGGCAGGGCACCGTACACGGTGCGCGGGGAACTGCCCGGCTCGCGCGACAACTATGTGCATTTCATCCAGGAGCCCTTCGACCAGGCGGCGATCGTTCGCAATTACTCCAAGTGGGAGTGGACGCTGCCTTCGGGAGTGATCACCAAGGAGGTGTTGCGGCGAATGCATTCGGTGGCGCACAGCGACCCGAAGGGCCCGGTGTACCTGATGCTGCCGCGAGAGGTGCTGGCGCAGAGTTGGGATGAGAATGCGATCCGGTCGTTCCCCGCGGAGCGCTTTGGCCCGGCGACGGGCGGTGCGGCCGCGAGCGCCGACATCGATGCGCTTGCCGAGAAGCTTCTTGCGGCGAAGCATCCGATCCTGATCACCACCTATGCCGGCCGCAATCAGGCGGCGCCTGCGTTGATCGAAGAGCTGGCACTGCTCGCGGGCATTCGCGTGTTCGAATCGTCCCCGGTGTATCTGAACTTGCAGAGGAAGTCGGTCTGCCACGGCGGCTACGCGGGCAACAATCACGTTCCCAAGGCTGATGTCGGCCTGATGGTCGATGTGGATGTGCCCTGGATTCCGCATGAAGTGCAGGAAAGCCCGGCGTCTTGGTGGGCGCATATCGATGTCGACGTGACAAAACAGGATTCCCCCATCTGGGGTTTCCCGACCAACATGCGCCTGGGCGGTGATTCAGTGACCATCCTGCGCCAATTGGTCGATGCGCTCAAGGCGAAGGCTACGCCTGCGTTTCGCGATGCTGTGGCCAAGCGCATGGAAGCGATCAAGAAGGAGAACGCCGAGCGTCTGGCCGGTACGGCCAAGCTGGCCGCCGATAAGGGCACCAAGGGGGCGATCGGACCGAACTATGTTTGCGCCGAGGTCGCCAAGGCGCTGGGCGAGAACGACATCATCGTCAACGAAGCCGTGCGCAACACCCCGACCGTGCTGAACCAAGTGCCGCGCACCAAGGCAGGCACCGCGCTGGGCTTGGCAGGGGGCGGACTCGGCGGTTCCGCGGGCATGGCGCTGGGGGCGAAACTCGCGCGGCCCGACGCGATCGTGGCGCAATTCGTCGGCGACGGCGGTTTCTACTTCTGCAATCCTTCTTCGGTGTACGCGGTTTCCAAGCAGTACAAGCTCCCGATTTTCACCGTGGTGCTCGACAACGCCGGCTGGGAGGCAGTCAAAGGGGCGACCCTTCGCATGTATCCCGCAGGCGATGCCAAGGCTATGGCCGACTACAAGTCACGGCTTGCGCCCGACATGGACTACAGCAAGGTGTGCGAGGCTGCCGGCGGCCATGGCGAGTTGGTGGTGGATCCGGAGGCCGTCCCCGGCGCGGTTCAGCGCTGCATCGCGGCAGTGAAGGGGGGACGCTCGGCGTTGATGCAAGTTCGCATCCCGTCGATCTGATCGGGCAATAGGAAATTGCCGGCAGGTCCGATCCCGCTTGCAGCGCACGTCGTCGGTAGCGGACCGGACCTGCTCCTGTTTCACGGCGGCCGGGGATCGCGCAACCACTGGGTGCGCAACGTCGATGCGCTTGCCGCGCATTTCCGAGTCTTCGCGCTTGATCTGCCGGGTTACGGCGAATCGCCCGATGCCCCCCACCAGTCCGACCCCGATACCTACTTCGACTTCCTCTACGGCGCCCTCGAGACGCTGGACCTCTCCGGTGAACCGTTTCAACTCGTTGCCTTTTCTTTCGGTGCCGCTGTCGCCGCCTCTATCGCGCCGCGACTTGGCAGGCGTCTGAAGACGCTCAGCCTGATCGGACCGAGCGGGTTCGGACCCGGCCCTGGGTATCCGCAGGAGCTGCGCAGCCTCAAAGGCACCGAGGGCCCGGCGGTCAAGGAAATCATCGCCCACAACCTGGGCTTGACCATGCTCTCCTCGCGCGCGGCTGCCACTGACGAGGCCATCGCGATCCATCAGGCAAACCTTGCGCGCACTCGGTTCAACAGCCACAAGGTGAGCATTCGCGCGAGCGTGGTCAGCGACCTGAAACGCGTGCAATGCCCGGTGCAGATCCTGTGGGGCGAACGCGACCGCCTTGCGCATCCGTCGGTCGCGGCGCGCGTCGATGCCTGCCGCGCCGCAGTGCCATCGGCTCGACTCGATTTGATCCCGGGCGCGGGACACTGGGCGCAGTTCGAGAACGCGCGCGAGGCAAATCGCCTGTTGCTCGAATTCCTGCGCGAAAAATTGGGGTCAGAGTAACTTTTCTATCGGTATTCCGATATTGCAGAACTTCGGGTTGAGGAAAAGTTACTCTGACCCCAATTTTTCGATCGCGGCGACTTGCCTGGCCATCCGGGCAGGTAATAACCACGGCCGCATTGCAGGCACGCCATAGTGCCGTTAGACTTCGCATATTGCGCGTCGACGCGAACTCGGGGGAGGCGGCCATGGCATTCATGGATTTTGTCAAGAAGCAGTTTATCGACATCATCCAATGGACCGAAGATCAGGACGGCATGCTTGCGTACCGTTTCCCGATGCAGGACTTCGAGATCCAGTACGGCGCCAGCTTGACGGTGCGGGACACGCAAATGGCGGTGTTCGTCAATGAAGGGAACATCGCCGATGTGTTCGCCCCGGGCAGGTACAAGCTGACCACCCAGACGCTGCCGGTGCTGACCTACCTCAATCACTGGGACAAGCTGTTCGAGTCGCCATTCAAGTCCGACGTCTATTTCTTCACCACGCGCATCCAGCTTGACCGCAAGTGGGGAACGCCGAACCCGGTCACCGTTCGCGACAAGGATTTCGGCATGGTGAGTCTGCGCGCGTTCGGCATCTATTCCTACCGGATCACCGACGCCAAGCAGTTCTACAAACAGGTGTCGGGCACGCGCGAGAGCTACACCACCGAAGAACTCGAAGGCCAGTTGCGCAACACCATCGTCACCGGCATCAGCGATATTTTCGGCGAATCGGGCGTGCCTTTCATCGACATGGCGAGCAACCAGGAGGAGATGGGCAGAGCGCTCACGGCCAAACTCGAGCCCGTGCTGCAGAATCTGGGTCTCGGCCTGGAAACGCTGATGGTGCAGAACATCTCGCTGCCCGAAGAACTGCAGAAGATGCTCGATGCGCGGATTGGCGTCAACATGATGGGCGGCATGCAGGGCTTCACCCAGTATCAGGTTGCGAACGCCATCCCCCTGGCGGCTAAGAACGAGGGCGGTCTGGCGGGCCTGGGGGCAGGCGTGGGCGTCGGATTCGGCGTCGGTCAGCAGATGGCTCAGTCGATGAGCCAGGCGCTCGCTCCGCAGGGCGCACAAGCGCAGAGTGCCCCGCAGCCGGCGTCGCCCGACGAAGTGGTGGAGACCCTGGAAAAGTTGCACGCGCTGGTTGGCAAGGGAATTTTGAGCCAAGCCGAGTTCGAGGCAAAGAAGGCGGAATTGCTTAAGAAGCTGACGTAGCCCGCGATGGGCCCCGGGCGCCGTAAGAGGGGGGAACGGCCGGTGGCATCCGACTCATGAGCAAGACCGCCGCGTGCCCGTCCTGCGGAGCGCCGGTGGCGTTTCGCGCTTCGGCGTCGGTGTACGCCGTCTGCGATTTCTGCCACAGCACGCTGGTTCGCCAGGACCAGGACCTCAAGAATCTCGGCCGCATGGCCGATCTGCTCGAAGACGGTTCCATCCTCCAGCGCGGCACCGAGGGGGCGTATCGGGGCACGCACTTCGCGGTGGTCGGCCGCATCCAGCTCAAGTACGGCGCCGGGTTCTGGAACGAGTGGCATTTGCTTTTCGACGACGGGCGCAGCGGCTGGCTCTCGGAGGCCGGCGGCGAGTACGTCGTAAGTTTTCTCGCGCGCGCAAGCGAGCCGCTGCCCGCTTTTGGCTCGATGCGCGCGGGCAAGTCGTTAATGCTTTCGGATCGCAGCTTCACGGTCACCGATCTCGAGACGGCGCACTGCATCGCAGGCGAGGGCGAGCTTCCGTTCAAAATCGACGCCGGCTACGAGGTGGACACTGCCGATCTTCGCAGCGAAGACGGCAAGTTCGCCACCATCGACTATTCCGAAGACCCGCCGCTGCTGTTCATCGGTGAACCGGTTCCCGCTGAGGGGCTCAACTTCGCCAATCTCCGCGATGCCAAGTCCCCGCAGGCAGGCGGCGCCCCGCAGCTGAAGGCCGGTCAGGTCAAGGCTTTTGCATGCCCGAAGTGCGCCTCGCCGCTGGCAATTCACTCCGAGAAAATCGAAACGATTGCCTGCGGCAGTTGCGGATCGCTGCTCGACGCTACCGATCCGAACTATCGCATACTCGCGGAGGCGGACCGCGCCGAGCGCATCGATCCGGCTATCCCGCTCGGCAGCCGCGGCAGGCTGCGCAAGACCGAGTGGGAAATCATCGGCTTCATGCGCCGGCAGTCGAAATTCGAGGGGATGGTCTATCCCTGGAGCGAATACCTGCTCTTCGAGCCCAAGGCGGGCTTCGCCTGGCTCACCGAAAGCGACGGTCACTGGAATTTCGTGCGCACGCTCTCGCAGCATCCCAGCTCCGCCGCGGGAGTGAACGCCACCGATGCAAGGTTGGGCAGCGAGATCTTCAGGAACTACTCGGGCTATTCGGCGGAAACCGTCTACGTCGTTGGCGAGTTCTACTGGCGGGTCGCGGCCGGAGAACAGGTCCAGGTGCGCGATTTCGTTGCGCCGCCGAAGATGCTCTCGGAGGAGCGCACCGAGAACGAAATCGTCTGGTCGCTGGCCGATTACCTGGAACCGGACGAAGTTTGGCAGGCGTTCAAACTCAAGACGCCGCCGCGCCCGCGCGCAGGCATCGCGCCCAACCAGCCCAACCCGCACGTCGAGACGAGCCGAAGCAACCTCGGCCTGTTCTGGAAACTCTCGCTCGCGGCGCTGCTGATTCAGTTGGGCTTCGTCCTCACATCGGGCGGGCTGGTGCACCGGCAGACGCTGGCGTTTCGTCCCGGCGACAACGAAGCCGTCAATACCGCCCAGTTCGTGCTGACAAAAGCGGCACGCAGCCTGGAGGTGCGCCATCGCACCGATCTCAGCAACGGCTGGATCACGCTCAACACGGCGTTGATCAACAAGGACAGCGGCGCCTCGCGCGAGATCTCGCAGGATCTGGCCTATTACGAAGGATACGAGGACGGCGAAAGCTGGTCGGAGGGCCGCAGGAACGACAAACGGGCTTTTGCCGACGTACCGGCCGGCACCTACTATCTGGTCATCGACGCCGAAGCTGCTCCGAGCCTGCGCAACGCGGTCGGCGACAGCTTGGAGGTCCTGCGAGACCCCGCGGGTTGGACCAACTGGATCTTTCTGCAATGCATCCTCGTGGTCTTTCCGGCGCTGTCGCTGTGGCGCAGGTCCTCGTTCGAGACTCGGCGCTGGGCCAACAGCGATTTTGCGCAGGATGACGAAGATTCCGCGGAGGACGAAGACTGAAATGTACCGGGCAAACCTGATAGCCAGCCTGATTGCATTCGCGCTGTTCGTCTATGGGCAGGCGCGCGGCGTTGATCCATTGACATTGTTCGACAGCAATAGAACCGCGCAATCATCCTCGAAGGGCAGCACTTCCCATAAATAGGAGGCATCATGGATTACATCAAACCGGAGTTCTTGCTCAGTTCGCTTCTCTACTCCGTGCTGGGCGTCGCGGTGTTCTGGATCTCGTTCCTCATCATCGACAAGATCACGCCCTACCGCCTGTGGGAGCAGCTGGTGGAGAGGCAGAATGTGGCGCTGGCCATCGTCGTGGGCTCCATGTGCCTCGGAATCGCCATCATCGTCGCCTCCGCGATTCACTGATTAGCGTAGCCGATGAGCCATGCGCTGCTGTTTTCGGTCTTCGTCATCGCCTCATGTGGCCTCGCCTATGAGTTGATCGCGGGAGCACTGGCCAGTTATCTGATCGGCGATTCGGTCACACAGTTCTCCACCGTCATCGGCGTCTATCTCTTCGCCATGGGTATCGGCTCGTGGCTGTCGCGTTTCATCGGCCGCGGTCTAGTCGCCCGTTTCATCCAGATTGAATTGCTGGTCGGGCTGCTCGGGGGCTTTTCGGCGGCGCTGCTGTTCGTGCTGTTCACCTGGTTCTCATCGCCGTTCCGGCTGATGCTCTACGTACTGGTTCTGCTGGTCGGCATCCTGGTCGGACTGGAGATTCCGCTGGTGATGCGAATACTGAAGCGCGAGCTGGCGTTCAAGGATCTGGTTTCCCAGGTGCTCACCTTCGACTATCTCGGTGCCTTGGTCGTATCCATCTTGTTTCCGCTCGTGCTTGCGCCCCACCTGGGACTGATCCGAACCGGCCTCCTCTTCGGGCTGCTTAACGCGCTGGTGGCGCTGTGGGCGATGCGTCTGTTCCGCGAGCATCTGCGCGAGGCGACCTGGCTGCGTGCGCAGGGCTTCGGCGCAATTGCGCTGCTCGCGGCCGGCCTTGCAGGCGCGGGCGAATTGACCACGCTCGCCGAGCACTATCTTTACGCCGACGAAGTGCTCTACGCAAAGAGCACGCCCTACCAGCGCATCGTGCTCACCCGCTGGAAAGACGACCTGCGCCTGTTCCTCAACAACAACCTGCAATTTTCCTCGCGCGACGAGTACCGCTATCACGAGGCGCTGGTTCATCCGGCGCTGCAGACGCTGTCCGGTGCGCGCCGGGTGCTGGTTCTCGGCGGCGGCGACGGCCTGGCGGTGCGCGAGGCCCTCAAGCATCCGCAGGTCGAGTCGGTGACGCTGATCGATCTGGACCCGGGCATGACCGGCCTTTTCTCGACGGCGCCGATGCTGCGCGAACTGAACCGCGATTCGCTCAACGCACCGAAAGTGAAGGTGATCAACGAAGACGCGCTCGCCTGGCTGGAGGCGCACCCCGATACCTTCGATTTCATCGTCGCGGATTTTCCCGATCCCTCGAACTACAGCCTGGGCAAGCTCTATACCAGCGCTTTCTATCGGCTTCTCGATCGACACCTCGCCCCGCAGGGTTTGGCCGTGATTCAAGCTACCTCGCCGCTGTATGCGCGCGAGTCGTTCTGGTGCGTGGTGGCGACGCTGGAGAGCGCCGGATTCGTCGCCACGCCCTATCACGCATTGGTCCCGTCGTTCGGCGAGTGGGGTTTCATCATCGCCGGACACGGCGAGTTCCGGCCCCCGCAGCGCTACTCGGTGGACACCAAGTTCCTGACGGCAGACATAACGCCGGCGCTGTTCCAATTTCCGAAGGACATGAGCCGCGTCGAGGCCGAGCCGAACCGGTTGAACAACCAGATCCTGGTGCGTTACTTCGAGCAGGAATGGAAGCAGCAGATTCGCTAGGAATCGCTGAGAAACGCCGATCCCGCCTAAGCGGGAATCCAGAAGATACTTGATTCAGAATATCCAGAGATCCAGTATTGACGCTGGTTTTCGCGGATTATGTCTTCTTCGGCGCACGCGGTCGTGAGATTGCGGTCAGTTTACCGGGTCTTTGCTGCGGAGACCCCTAGTGTTGCGGCCCAGATCAAGGCACGAACCGGAGCACGGTGCTATATTCATCGGAATTCGTGGAGGTAACCGCGATGGACTGGAAACCCTACATCACCACTGATCCTGGAATCATGCATGGCGCGGTGTGCTTCCGTGGCACGCGTATCCCGGTATCAGTGGTTCTGGACAATCTCGCCGCCGGCGAGACTCCGGCGCGAATCCTAGACCAGTATCCCACGCTGAAGCCTGAGCATATTCCCGCTGCAATCGGCTACGCTGCCGACCTGGCGCGTGAGCGAATCGTTCCCATCCCCGCATAACGCAGCGGATGACCGTTAGGTTCAAGCTGGATGAGAACCTGCCTCGCGACGCCGAGACGTTGCTTCGCGATGCCGGCCACGATGCGCAAACGGCGTGTGAAGAACGCCTCACGGGCAGTACAGATCCCGAGGTTCTTGACGCCTGCCTGGCCGAGCGTCGAGTGCTCGTTACTCTCGATCTTGACTTTTCCGATATCCGCCTCTACCCACCAACGAGTCACAAGGGCATCTGGGTGCTGCGTCCGCGCACGCAAGGTATCGAAGGCATCCTCGCCCTGTTGAAAGGGGCGCTGAGCGTCCTCGGGACCGAACAGACGGACGGTCGGTTGTGGATTATTGAGCCCGGCCAAGTGCGCATTCGTGAATAGGTGGAGTGGGAAGACATTTGGTAACTAGCCCCTTCAAATGGTTCGAAGGGGAGAGTAGTAGTTTGGCATAACACGAGGGCAAAGACCTTGCGCCGATTGGGTGATTGTTGTAGATTCTCCACTAGTTGATATAGAACAATAATCCAGTCACAAATCCCGGTAATTTGCCCGCGATGGACATGAGAGCGATGTTGCGCAGTGCGGAAACCTATGCGGGTTTCCTGCGCGCACGTCGGCCCGCCGGTTTACGTGGCGGGGACTGATTGTCCTACCGCTTCGCTCAGGTACTTCGCGCTTCGGATCAGTCGGCGGCGACTTCTGTGCCGCCCGGGATGCCGGTATAGCGGGTTCGTGAGTTAGGTTTCGTTCAGTATTTTTCCAATCTTTCTCTTTTGGGTAGGGTGCGATGCAAGGCGTATGGAAGCTTCGAGAGGAAAGGTGCAAAGGGTGCGATATCTGCATCGATTTCTGTCCGACTGACGCCCTTCAGAGGGCGAAGGAATCATCCGGTCTGGGCGTCTTCCTTCCGGTTCTGGAAGAGGCGAAATGCACATATTGCGAATTATGTGATTTCCTGTGCCCGGATCTGGCCATAACGGTGATCAAGCCGAAGAAAGAGAAAGCAGCGAGGGTGGCCGCATGAACGAAAACGCTTTCACGAAACCCGGCGCCTATCTCTTATCGGGCAACGAAGCGGTTGTCGAAGGAGCGATCATGGCCGGGTGCCGGTTCTATGCCGGCTACCCGATTACGCCATCGACGGGCGTAGTCGAGGGGATGTCCCGCAGGATGGTTGACGCGGGCGGCACCTACCTCCAGATGGAAGACGAAATGGGTTCCATGTCGGCCCTGATGGGCGCGTCCTGGGGCGGGGCGAAGACGATGACCGCGACTTCCGGTCTCGGGTTTTCGCTCATGCAGGAGCACATCGGGTTTGCCGTCATCGCCGAAACGCCCCTGGTCATCGTCGATGTCATGCGCTGTGGACCGGCCAGCGGGGTGGTCGCCGAGCCTATGCAGGGCGACGTCATGCAGGCGAACTGGGGCCATAACGGCAGCGTCGGCGTGATCGCGCTCGCACCGTCCAGTGTGCAGGAGTGCTTTGATTTGACCATCGAATCCTTCAATCTGGCGGAGAAATACCGCACCCCGGTCATTCTCTTGTCGGACGCGAGACTGGCAAACCTTCGAGAGAAGGTGAGCATACCGCCGATCGACGAAGTCGAAACGACTGATAGAAAGGTTGCCAAGAAAGGCGAAAAGAAGTTCTTCCTCGCCGCAGACGGCGTCGCTCCGATGCCCCTGCTCGGAGACGGCCATCGCGTAATCGTCGCCTGCAGTTCCCATGATGAGCAGGGGAACATCAGGATGAACGCGCAGAATCACAAGATGTTGGTCGAGAGATTGAACGACAAGCTCGCCCTGGTCGCGCGTGAGTCCACGAAGATCGAGACCGGGTTCATGGACGATGCCGAAGTCGCCGTCCTGTCATATGGTATCTCTGCGAGAGGCGTCGAGGCCGCCGTCAAACGGGCGCGGGACGAGGGCCTGAAGGTGGGATATGTAAGGTTGATTTCCATCTGGCCCTTCAACGAGGCCGAGGTGAAGAGAGCCTTGGGCAGCGCGAAGGACGTCATCGTAGTGGAACTCAACAAAGGTCAGATCTTCAACGAGGTTCGGCGAACGCTGGGCGGCGAGAAGCAGACCCACCTGGTTTGGGATATAGGTCAATTGATACCCCCGGATGTCATTTACGACAAGATCAAGGATGTGACTCAATGAATCAAATGACTCAGTTGGAATGCGCGCATCCGCTGGATAAGTACCTCAGGCAGCCGTACGTCAACCTGTTTTGTCCCGGCTGTGGCGAGTCGCAGGTCGTCTTCGCTCTGCTCAGGGCGATAGACGAGCTGGCCCTGGACCGAGACAAGGTCGTGATCGTGTGCGGGGTCGGGTGCCACAACATCATCCGGACGATTGTCGACTTCGATGTCGCCAGCGTCCTTCATGGCCGTGCCCTTCCGTTCGCTACCGGGCTCAAGCTTACCCGTCCCGAGTTGACGGTGATCGTATTCACGGGTGACGGCGATGGCGGCACCATCGGCGGCAACCACCTCATTCATGCCGCCAGACGCAATACAGATGTCACCCATTTACTGCTCAACAATTTCGTTTACGCGAATACCGGGGGACAGTTGGCGGCGACGACTCCAACGGGAGCAAGGACCACGACGTCGGTCAATGGAAACGTCGAGCGGCCCTTCGACCTCTGTTCCCTTGTGACCAGCGCGGGCGCAAGCTACGTCGCCCGATGGACGACTCATCCCACGAAACGGCTCGTCAACTCGATCAAGGAAGGCATCCGCAACCCGGGGTACTCGTATATCGAAACCCTTTGTGCCTGTCCGACGCTCTACGCCAAACACAATGCCATGGGTTCGGCCGGGGACGAGATGAAATTGCTGAACGAATGCAGTATGACCAAAGCCGCGGCCGAGAAGTTGAGCAAGGAAGAGTTGAAGGATAGATTCGTCCTTGGCAAATTCGTCCACGAGCAGCCGACCAAGCTCGCAGAAGCAGTGTGATGGGGCCCCTATGAAAACCGGAACAAGCAGGACAGAACTGAGGTTTGCAGGTCTAGGCGGCCAAGGCATAGTCATGCTGGGACGCATTCTTGCCACAGCCGCGATCTATGACGGCAAGGAAGCCACCCAGGTCGAGACCTACGGCATGCAGCAGCGGGGCGGAGACGTGCGCACCGACGTCGTCATCTCGGATGAAAAAGTCGATTTCCCTGAGGTGACAAAAGCGAACGTGCTCGTAACCATGGCGCAGCAGGCCCTGGACAAGAACGGAAGCTGTCTGCGGCCGGGAGGGATCCTGGTCATCGACTCCACGTACGTCGACGGAAGCAAGATCAATCTTGGGGCATCGCAAGTATGCTCCGTACCCGCGAGTCAAATCGCCGAGAAAGAACTCGGGAACCCCCTCGTCACCAGTGTTCTTATGTTGGGAGCGCTGACGGGCTTGACGGGCCTCTTGTCGAAGGCCTCCATGGAGCGGGCCATTGCGGAAAGCGTTCCAAAGAAGGTGCAGGAGCTGAATCTCAGAGCATTCAGGCGAGGGCTGGAGGAAGGGACCAAGGTACAGGTACCAGCTTAGCCCTGCCTTTCACCGAATGCTCGACCAGCAGCGCTTCGCTTGCTGGTTCAGGGGAGTCCTGAAAAAGACTCCCCTGCCTGTCAGAGTTTCCCCCCCGGGGTCCGGCACCTTGATCGTCCGGAAACACCCTACTGACGCGCGATTTCTGGCACCTGGCCCATTTCGGCCGGTGTTGCCGGAGCTGTCTTGAACCGCCGCGAATTCCTCGCGGCCGCCGGCGCGCTGCCGCTGGCGGGCTGCGCCGATGCGACGCCGCCGCTGCCGCCGGGGGGACTTCTGGGTGCCGACGCCGCTTTCGGCCATCGCCTGCTGAAGGGCGGGTTTCCACCGCCGATCGAGACGCGGCGCTGCACGGCCGTGATCATAGGCGGCGGAATTGCCGGTCTTTCGGCGGCTTGGAGGCTTGCCAAGGCGGGGATCGACGACGTTCTGCTGTGCGAGCTTGAACCGCGCGTGGGCGGCAATGCGCGCTGGGGCGAAAACGCGGTGTCGGCATTTCCGTGGGCTTCCCACTATCTGCCGCTGCCGACGCGCGAGGCACGGGCGGTTCGCGAACTGCTCGCCGATCTGGGGGCCATCGAAGGCGATCCGCACGCGGCAAAGCCGCGCTACGACGAGCGCTATCTCTGTCAGGCACCGCAGGAACGCTTGTACCGCAACGGCGTGTGGCAGGAAGGTTTGATGCCGCAAGCGGGCCTGTCCGCGACCGAGCGCGCACAGATGCAGCGGTTCATCGATCTCATGGCCTCGTTCAAGGTCCGGCGCGGGCGCGACGGCAGGAAGGCGTTTGCGTTGCCCCTCGATCTGTCCTCGCGCGATCCCGAACTGCTGGCGCTCGACCGCCAGACCATGCGCGATTGGCTGCGCTCGCAAGGCATCGACAGCCAATCCCTGCACTGGTACGTCGACTATGCCTGCCGCGACGATTACGGCACGGGCTCGGCGCAGACTTCGGCTTGGGCCGGGATACACTACTTCGCTTGCCGCGACGGCGAGGCGCAGGAGGCCAGCAGCGACATCGTGCTGACGGCACCCGAAGGCAACGGCTGGATGGTGCGGCGGATCGAGGAGGGCTTGCGCGGGCACCTGCTCACGAGCGCGCTGTGTACGCGCATCGGTCAGGCAGCCAGGCGCGTTTTTGCCGAAGTGTTTCTCAGCGAGGAACAACGAACAGTCCGGATCGAGGCGGAACAATTGATCTGGGCCGCGAACGCATTCGTGCTGCCGCGGGTCTGGCCGGAGGCGCCCGCGCCGCTTGCCGCTGCCGCGCGCAAAATCGATTACGCGCCGTGGCTGGTCGCCAATCTGACCCTTGATCGCCTGCCCGAAGAGCGCCATGGCGCGCCGCTTTCCTGGGACAACGTGATCTACGACAGCCCCGGCCTGGGCTATGTCGTCGCCACGCATCAACACATGCGCACGAAGCCCGGGCCCACCGTTTTCACCTATTACCGCGCTCTGGCGGACCCGCTTGCGCGGGCTGCCCGCGAAAAGTTGCTGGCGGCCCCGCGTGAAGCGTGGGCCGATGCGATTCTCAGAGAGTTGGAGCGGCCGCATCCGGATATTCGCACCATCACCAGCCGAATGGATGTTTGCCGCTACGGGCATGCCATGGCGCGGCCGCTGCCGGGGACGCTGTGGCATGGCAGCCGCACGGCGCTATCGAGAGTGTATGGCCGCATCCAGCTCGCTCACGCCGATCTTTCCGGTATGTCGCTGTTCGAGGAAGCGAATTATCGCGGCGTGCTCGCAGCCGAGCGCGTGCTCAAGTCCCTCGGCGTGCGAGCGACTACGATATTGTGAAAAACCGTTCGATTGCTTTACCATTCATAATTCGGAAAAACAGCCTAGGGAAGCTCTGAAGGATCTAATTCGCGTCACCCACCTGCGAAGCTTGCCTTCGAATGCGTCTGCCGGGGGCAGGGGCCAGTCGAACCTGGCATCGCCTGGACTCCCGCTTTAGCGGCAGTGACGTTTTTCAGCCTTAGCGTTCACTCCAACCCAAGAGGCCGGATCGGTTATTGATGGATACAAGAGTAAAGAAGGTTCAGCAGACTGATCAGGCGAGGCAAGTCGGCCGCTCGGTTCCGCGGCTCGAAGGCGAGGCCAAGGTAACGGGCAGGGCCGAATACACGCACAATCTGCGCCTGCCCGGGATGCTCTACGGGAAGATCTTCCGCAGCAGCATCGCGCATGGGCGCATCCGCGGCATCGATACGAGCGCGGCCCGCGCCGTCGCCGGCGTGCATTCGGTGATCACCGGGGAAGATGTGCGCCGCCTCATTCCGGAGCCGTACTTCGGACCGGCGTTCCACGACCAGCCGATCCTGGCATTGGAAAAGGTGCGCTATGCCGGCGAACCGGTTGCCGTCGCACTCGCTTCCGATCCGCATATCGCCGAACTGGCAGCATCGCTGATCACGGCCGACTACGAGGAACTGCCGGCCGTATTCGACGAGGTCGAGGCGGTCAACTCGAGCGTGATCGTGCACGACGAGTTGAAACCGGCCGGAACGTTTCCGGATCTCAAGCATTTCAAAGGCCGGAAGAACACCAACGTTGCGCTCGACTACAAGCTGCGCCGAGGCGACGTGGACAAGGCGTTTGCCGAAGCCGATCACGTCTTCGAGCATATCTTCCGCACACAGCAGGTGATGCATACGCCCCTGGAACCGATGGTTACGCTCGCGGAGCCGACGGAATCGGGGCTGACCATCCACACCGCCTCGCAGATGCCCTCATTCGTTCGCACCGAGATTGCGCGGCTGCTTGGCTGGCCGGAATACCGCGTTCGCGTGAAGACCGGATTTCTGGGCGGAGGCTTCGGGGCCAAGACCTACATCAAGCTGGAAGCTTTGGTCGCAGCGCTCTCGCTGCTCGTGCAACGCCCGGTCAAGATCTCGCTCACGATGGAGGAGCAGTTCTATACCATCAGCAAGCACCCAACGACGTTCCGCATCAAGAGCGGGGTGAACAAGGATGGCCGGATCACGGCGCGGCAATGCGAGGTATGGTGGAACGGCGGCGCGTATGCCGACATAGGTCCGCGCGTCACGCAGAAATCCGGGTTCACCTCCGCCGGTCCCTACGACATCGACAACGTGCATATCGATTCGTATGCGGTATACACGAACCTTCCGCCGGCGGCCGCATTGCGCGGTTTCGGAATTCCGCAGCTGGTTTGGGCCTACGAGAGTCACACCGATCTCATCGCACGGTCGCTCGACATGGACCCGCTCGCGTTTCGGGAAAAGAACATCCTGCGCGACGGGCGGCCCCATGCAACCGGCACGCTCATGCGTGACGCCGCGTTCGACGGCGTGCTTTCGAGGCTTGAAGAACGAATGCGCTGGCGGGAGCCCTTCGAGCGGGGCACCGGTTCGATTCGGCGCGGCCACGGCATCGCAATCGGCTTCAAGGCGTCGATTTCGCCGACTACTTCGGTCGCCACTGTCACTATCGCCGCGGACGGAAGCGCCTGCCTGTACTGCAACACGGCCGACATGGGACAAGGCTCCGATACCGCGATGGCGCAGATTGTCGGCGAAGTCCTTGATATACCGACCGAGTCGGTGAAAGTGGTGCACGGCGATACCGATATGGCGCCTTACGACATGGGCACCCTCGGGTCGCGCTCGATGTTTCACATGGGACACGCCGTGCATGCCGCGGCGCAGGATGCGCGCGCCAAGCTGGAGGCCCTTTCCCTCGAAGTCGGCCTCGCGTATGCACCGGGAACGGTCGCGGCGGTGTTTCAGAAGAAATACGGCATGCAGGCGGGGAACGTCATCGGCATCGGTAATTTCAGCTCCAGCTATGCGCCGGCCGACCATGAAACCGGGATGTCTGCCAATATCACGCCGTTCTGGATGATCGGGGGCGCCGGCGCCGAGGTGGAAGTCGACACCGAGACCGGACACGTGCGCGTCACGCGCTTGGTCAATGTCATCGATGCCGGCAAACCCATCAATCCGCGCATCGTCGCGACGCAAATATCGGGGGCGGCCATCATGCAGCTTGGCGCGACCCTGTTCGAGCGCATGGAGTTCGACCGAGGACAATTGGTCAATCCGTCGCTTGCCAATTACAAGATTCCGGGCATGCAGGACCTGCCCTCGACGATGGAAAACGAAACCGTCGTGTCCGAACAGCATAGCGGCCCGTTCGGAGCGAAGGGAGCAGGGGAATCGGGCACATTCGCGGTGTCGCCCGCGATCGCCAATGCCATCGAGGATGCGGTCGGAGTCCGGATCACCGCGCTGCCTCTTGTGCCCGAAGTGGTGTATCGGGCCATACGGTCGGCGCGGGGCGAGCCGCTACTTGAGGATTGACCGGATGTAGGATTTTGGGACTAATCGAGACGGGCGTTGGCGAAAGTGGCGAAAATTGGCTTTTATCTGGTCTCCCCATTTTGTGCAGTTGCAAGCAACTGCACAAAATGGGGAGATTGATGAACGGCAAGACCAGCATCGTCGATTCCGGTTCGCCCGGCTTAGGATTGAGGCATCGGCCCGATTGACGTGGGCTTCTAGCGAACGAAACCAGGAGCAGAAATGAATCAGGCAAGCCGTGTATGGCCCAACGGAAAACGCATCGCAGTCATTTTCAACGTCTGTCTAGAAGCTTGGTCCGACGGCAAGGCTCCGGGGATCAGCCCGATGGGCAATCCTTTGCCCGTGGTGCCGGGGATCATCGATACGATGGCGGTCTCCTGGGCCGCCTACGGCGTCAAGCGTGGGATCTACCGGCTGCTCGACGCCCTCGATCGTCATGGTGCGAAGTCGAGCGTCATGACCTGCGCGGTCATCGCCGAACGCTCGCCCGAGGCCGTCAAGGCGGTCGCGGATGCGGGCCATGAGGTCTTGTCGCACTCGTACGCCATGGACGTCATTCCGCTGCTGTTCCGCGAGGAAGAAGAGCGCAAGAACATCGCGCGTTGCACCGATCTGCTGCAAAAAGCCTCCGGCAAACCGGTCAAAGGCTGGCTCAGCCCGCGCGGCACATCGGGTCCCAAGAGCCCGCGTTTTCTCGCCGAAGCGGGTTACCTTTGGCACGGCGATGTTTTTGACGACGATCTGCCCTATGTGCAGAATTTCGACGGCCGCAAGATCGTCGCCATTCCGCTGGGCACCGATGTGAACGATATGCCGTCGATGAAGTACGGCAATCCGCCGGCGATGATGCTGGAGTCTTTCAATCAGAACATCGAGGTCGCACAGCAGAGCGGCGAACTGAGCATCATCGACGTCACGTGCCACGCGCACATTTACGGACATCCGCGCGGCGCCTACTTCTATTCCAAGATCGTCGAGGCCGCGGCGCGGTGCAAGGACGTCTGGATCGCGCGGCGCATTGACATCGCGAATCACGTGCTCGCGCAGGACTGGGCACCACAATCGCGCGCCTGAGGCGCCGGAATTCGGCGCGCCCCGACATCGGTCCGAAACCGCGCATGGACGTGAACATCGATTACCTGCAGGGCTGGATCGGAAAGACGGAGTCGCGCTCCGACCTTGTTACCTCCGCGCCCATCGCGGCCCTCTCGGCGACCCTGGATCGGGATGACCCGTATCCCCGGGCAGGCGAGGCGATTGCGCCCCTATGGCATTGGCTCTATTTCCTTCCGCAGTATCGGCATTCCGAAATCGGCCGAGACGGGCACCCGGTGCGCGGCGGATTCCTGCCGCCGGTGCCGCTGCCGCGGCGCATGTGGGCCGGCAGTCGCTTTGAGTTTCATCAGCCCATTCGGGTCGGAGATGCGCTCTCCCGCACCTCGCGTATCGTCAGCGTGAGCGCCAAGGAAGGGCGAAGCGGGGCCCTGGTATTCGTACAGGTGCGCCACGAGATCGGCAATCCCGGGGGCCTCGCGCTTACCGAGGATCAGGATCTGGTCTACCGGGACAACCCGGGGCCAGCCGATCCGGCACCCAGCCCGCGGGCCGCGCCGCGCGATGAAGCTTGGACGCGGGAGATCGTGCCCGACGAGGTGCTGTTGTTTCGCTATTCCGCGCTGACCTTCAACGGCCATCGCATCCATTACGACTACCGCTATGTGACCGAAGTCGAGGGTTATCCCGGCCTGGTGGTGCATGGACCGCTGATTGCCACGCTGCTCATGGATGTGCTTCGGCGCAACATGCCCGGGGCGAGCGTCGCGACTTTTTCCTTCCGCGCCATGAAGCCCCTGTTCGCCAACACGCCGTTTGCGGTTTGCGGCCGGCCGGAGAATGACGGCAAGACCGTGGCGCTTTGGGCAAGAGATGCCGAGGGGTGGCTTGCCATGGACGCGACTGCAACACTGGCCTGAGCAAAATGGGGTCAGAGTAACATTTCATTTGAGCGATGCCGCGTTGGTTCGATGCGTTTGGGAAATGTTACTCTGACCCCATTTTGAGGGGTGCACCATGCCAAAGGGACCGGATCAATACCAGGAAATACGCGACGCCGTGCGCTCGCTGTGCGCGCAATTCCCGGGCGAGTACTTTCGCCGCATCGACGAGGAGCGCGGCTACCCGGACGAGTTCGTCACCGCCCTGACCAAAGCGGGGTGGATGGCCGCGCTGATCCCGCAGGAGTACGGGGGCTCGGGCCTGAGCCTTGCCGAAGCGTCGGTGATCATGGAAGAAATCAACCGCGCCGGCGGCAATTCCGGCGCCTGCCACGGCCAGATGTACAACATGGGTACGCTGCTGCGCCACGGTTCGGAAGCGCAGAAGCGCGCGTATCTGCCCAAGATCGCCTCGGGCGAGCTGCGCCTGCAAGCGATGGGAGTGACCGAACCGACAACCGGCACCGACACGACCAGGATCAAGACCACGGCGGTGAAACGGGGCGATCGCTACGTCGTCAACGGGCAGAAGGTCTGGATTTCGCGCGTCGCGCACTCCGACATGATGATTCTGCTCGCGCGCACCACGCCTATTGCCGAAGTGCGAAAGAAATCCGAGGGCATGTCGATCTTTCTCGTCGACCTGCATCAGTCGGTCGGCAAGGGCCTCACGGTGCGGCCGATACGCAACATGGTGAATCATGAAACCAACGAGCTGTTCTTCGACGATCTGGAGATTCCCGCGGAAAACCTGATCGGGAAGGAGGGCCTCGGTTTCAAGTACATTCTCGACGGACTCAATGCGGAGCGCACGCTTATCGCCGCCGAATGCATAGGTGATGGCTACTGGTTCATCGAAAAGGTGGTCAAGTATGCCAACGAGCGCATCGTGTTCGGTCGCCCCATCGGCCAGAATCAAGGCGTGCAATTTCCGATCGCCAGAGCGTACGTCAATTTGGAAGCGGCCGACCTGATGCGCTTCAAGGCATGCGAGCTTTTCGACGCGCACAAACCCTGCGGTGCGGAGGCCAACATGGCCAAGCTCCTGGCCGCCGATGCCTCCTGGGAGGCAGCCAACGCCTGCCTGCAATTTCACGGCGGGTTCGGCTTCGCCTGCGATTACGATGTCGAGCGAAAATTCCGTGAAACGCGGCTATATCAGGTTGCGCCGATTTCGACCAACCTGATTCTCTCGTACGTCGCGGAGCACGTGCTCGGTCTGCCGCGGTCGTTCTGAGTTAGGGGATTCACAGCAGATCGCAGGCTCCCATATCAAGATGAAGGTTGACGATATTGGTGAGGATTTGCTTTTGTCATGTCTCCCCCTTTTGTTCAGTTGCGACTTCGCAACTGAACAAAAGGGGGAGATCGATTAAAGGCAAAAAACACCGCCCGCTGATTCCGAGTGCTTCGGCGTGGGTGTCTGAAGTACCGGGATTGATCGCGGGAAGAACTGAATGGCAGCTATGGAAAACTCGCCGGCATGGCCGGACCTGATTTATGCGCACTTCAAGCGGGTCGGCATAAGGCAGGTGGGCTATGTGCCGGACGCCGGCCATAGCAGGCTTATCGATGCCTGCAAGGGCGATCCCGAGATCGCCGACGTGGTGCTCACCACCGAGGAAGAGGGCGTTGCCCTGGCCGCCGGCGCAGCGCTTGGCGGGCAGCGCTGCGCTTTGCTGATGCAAAGCAGCGGTGTGGGCAATTGCGTGAACATGTTTTCGCTGCTGCACAATTGCCGCTTTCCCTGCCTTATCCTCGTGACCATGCGCGGGCAGTATGGCGAGTTCAATCCCTGGCAGGTCGCCATGGGTTCGATCACGGAAGCGACATTGCGCCAAAGCAATTTCCTCATCCACCGCATCGACGAAGCGGCCGACGTCGACGACATGGCCGGCTCGGCCTGCGATATGGCGTTCGACGGCGATCTTCCGGTCGCCGTGCTGTTGTCTCAACGATTGCTCGGCCGCAAGAAATGGGAGCGCTGATGTCGTTCGACCGGCGCGAAATCGTCAAGCGGTTGCTCTCCGACCGAGGCGATCTGCTGGTCGTCAGCGCTTTGGGGGCTCCGACCTACGACGTTGCCGCGTGCGGGGATGCCTCGCTCAACTTCTATCTATGGGGCGCGATGGGCGGCGCGGCGATGGTCGGCCTTGGACTCGCGCTGGCTCTTCCCGACCGATCGGTCGCCGTCATTACCGGCGACGGCGAAATGCTGATGGGTCTGGGCAGCCTCGCCACGATCGGCGTCAAGCAGCCTGCCAATCTCGCGATCGTGGTTCTCGACAACGAGCACTACGGCGAGACCGGCATGCAGGCGAGCCATACCCATGCCGGAATCGATTTGAGCGGGATCGCGCAAGCGTGCCGTTTCAAGACCGTGATCTCGATCGCACAGGCGCAAGACATCGAAAATGCGCGGCGCGCGCTGCACGCGAATATCGGTCCCGTGCTGGTTCACGCACGGGTCGGCACCGAAGAGCCGGCTCGTGTGTTGCCCTCACGCGACGGGCAGGAAGTGAAGCTGCGCTTCATGCAGGCGCTCAAGCGGAATTGGTGATACGGGAGTATGCCCCGAAGGCCGATCATGGCCGACTATCGGCCATGATCGAGCCATGACGGAGGTTGAGGATACTTCCTGATGCCCCTCGCCTTGACTACTTGATTATGCGAATGTTGTAGTCCTTGATCGCTTTCGTCCACCTGGTGAGCTGGGCCCGGTGGTAGGCGCCCAATTCCTCCGGCGACAGTCCAAGCTGATTGGTATCGTAGCCGAGGTTCGCGAAACGAGTCTTGGTGGCGTCGGACTTAAGAATGACGGAAAGCTCGCTGTAGAGCTTGTCGATGATCGCCCTGGGCGTTCCGGCGGGGGCGTAAAGTCCGGTCCACATACCGCCTTCGAAATCGAGTCCCGATTCACGCACGGTCGGAACATCGGGAAGGACAGGGTCTCTCTTGGCGCTGGTGACCGCCAGTGGGCGAAGCTTCCCGGCCCGTATTTGCGATAGCGCCGGTCCGACCGATCCCGCATGCACCTGCACCTCGCCGGCGACGGCGCCGTTGACCGATGCGGCGCTGCCCTTGTAGGGCACGTAGGTCAGATCCACTCCTGCGACCCTCTTGAAGGTCTCGGTCGCCACGAAGAAGGGGGGCGCGCCGGAGGAGTAGAACAGTTTCCCGGGGTTGGCCTTCGCGAGTGCGATCAATTCTTTGATCGTGTTGGCCTTGACCGACGGATTAACGGCGAACACGATGGGATCCGACCCGATCATGGTGATCGGGAGAAAATCCTTCAGCGGATCGTAGGGCTTGCGGGTGATCATTCCGGGATTGTGGGCCCAGAGCGCGGGACTGTAGACCATCTGTCCGCTCGCGCCGACCAGGATCGTGTACCCATCGGGTTCGGCACGGGCAACGAATTCGGTGGCGATCATCGCATCGGCGCCCGGCTTGTTCTCCACCAGCACCGGCTGACCCAGGCGTTCGGCGAGCGTCGGGCTGATGATGCGCGGCAATATGTCGTTGGTCCCGCCGGGCGGATACCCCACTATCAATTTTATCGGCCGGCTCGGGAAGCTTTGCGCGGTCGATTCGACGGAAACGACGCCAAGCGCGCACGCTAGGATGAGGCCCCAAACTTTAAATGCGATCTTCATTGTGTTTACTCCAGTTATTGCCCTGTAATTAGTGAACTTATTTTCCATGTCGTACCGCCTGGTCAAACAGGCCTTGCGGCACGCTATTGCTTGATTTTTCACCGCTATTTGAAAGCCGATACGATGTCCCCTACAAATGAGCGCATTTAGGGATCGCGGTTTAGGGGGCATAGGCTACCCGGGATTGACGATTGCATCAACTGTCGAATCCGACGCTGTCGAATACGACGCACTGTCGAATACGACGCCAAGGGCATTTCCGCCGGCTTCGCACGACTCAGCTTGCGCGGTGTCTGAACCCGAACTTGCCTCCGGCAGCCAGTATTACGGCCACCGCCCAGTACACGGGCGCCACGCCTAATACCGTGCCCAGGGCGCCAAAGAAAATCGGCATCGCCACTTGGCCGGTATTGATGATGGTGGTGCGAAGCCCCACCGCCTCGCCCGTTCGCCCTTCCGGCATGGTGTCGTGCAGCAACGCCATCACCATGGGCTGCCCGCTGCCCAGCCCGACCCCGAGCGCGAAGGCGAGGGCGGCGAGCAGCACCACGTTGACCACCAAGGGAAACAGCGCGAACGTCGTCGCCGCGAGGAAGACTGCGGCCCTGAGCAGCACGAAGGCCGAAATTTTCTGCGCGAAGAACGCCAGCGCCACCCGGATGGCGAAGGTCGCCGCAGCGAATGACGCTATGACCATGCCGATCGCCGATGCCGACAGGCCTATTTGCACGCCGTAGATCGGCGTGACGAACTGGAACATTTCCCAGGCCATCGCGTGCAGCGCCGTGACGATGAATACGACGCGCATTCTGGGTGGGCGCAGCAGATCAGCGAGGCGTTTGGGTGCGGCGCGCCGGCCGTGCCGGCGCACTTGCGGCAATCCAAGCCGGTTGCTCGCGACCGCAACGATGGTCGCCAGGGGCACGACGGCAAGAACCAGAAACCAGTAGCGGTGTCCGAATGCATCGATGGCGAGGCCCGAAGCGAGGGGTCCGGCGAACGACGAGGCGGAGAACGACAAGGCGAGCACGCTGAAATTGGAATTGCGGTCCTCCGGCTTGCCGATCAAGCCGACGATGTTCTGCACCGAAATTCCGTAGAACATGAATCCCGTTCCGACCAGTGCGCTGGCGGCATAGAGCATTTCCAGCGAGGGAAACACGAACGGCACTAGGCCGCCAAGAGAGACCATCACGGCACCGGCCAGCATCGGCGTTCGCGCTCCAATGCCGTCGACGAGCCGGCCGGTGCTGACCGAAAAAATCATCGGCAGCAGACCGAACAGCGCCATTACCGCGCCGATTTCGAGAGGGGATGCCTGGAGGTGGATCGCGTACAGGGAAACCGTCACCCGGGCGCCGGCGAATACCGAGTGAAGGAGGGCGGAAAAAAAGATCAGGGAGTAGAAGGGCACCGAGCGCTGCCATGGTCAAGCGGCGCGCCGTCGCGGCGGGCCCGCACCGAAGTTGCATTATCCGGGATATTGGCTATGACCGCTCGGCACAGGCTTCGGGCGGGCGAAAAGCCCTGCGGCAGCTTTTCATTCCAACCCCGGGAGAGTAGACTTTTTCCGCAGGTTCTCTTGTCCCAAGTTGTGAATAAAAAAATCAGAATCGCGCCGATTCGGGGAAAAGGCGCCGCGCCCATGCCTATAACAAAATTTTGGATACCACCATGCCAGCGATAAAGCCATTGTTCGGTTTGCTTTCTGCGGCGCTGCTTGCGCCTCTCGCGGACCCTTGCGGCGTCTCTGCTATTCGACTTTCCCCATTTCCCGGGAGAGCGAGTGGTGGGATTTTTGACTTCTTTTCAAACCCATCGAGGACGCTACCATGCCGGCGATAAAGTTGGTTCCTGCATTGTTGTTTGCGCTGCTGCTTGCATTCGGAAACGCCGCTTTCGCCCAGCAGTTCGCCGGGCAGGTCGTCACCGTCATCGTCAATTATTCAGCGGGAGGTCCCGCGGACATCGATGCACGGGTTATCGCAAAGCATCTGCCGAAATACCTGCAAGGCGTGACCAGCGTGGTCGTGCGCAATGTGGGCGGCGCCGGCGGAAGAATCGGAGTGAATCAGCTCGGCGAGGCCTCGGCCAGGGACCGGCTGACGCTGGGTTTCTTCACCTGGAATCCGATAGACCAGATCATCCAGGAACCGACCCTGCACGTGCGCTATAACGATTTCAAGTTCATCGCTGGACACCAGCAACCGACGGTTCTTTATGTACGCCGCGATACGGCCCCGGGAATCAACAAGGCGGCCGATGTGCCGAAAGCCCAGCTGTTCAAGGCGGGAGCCCTCGCGCCGAACAGTCATTCGACGATTCGCATGCGGCTCGCGCTCGATATGCTCGGGGCGAAGTATGAAACCATTCCCGGGTACAAGGGCTTGTACGATGTCGAGGTGGCGGTTCGGCAAGGCCATATCCAACTTTCCAATACCTCGCTTTCGAGCTGGTCCAGCTCGGTGAAGCCGAATCTGGTCGACACCGGGATCGCAATGCCCGTGTTGCAGTACGACAACGTCCGCGCCGACGGTTCTTTCGGTCGCAGCCCGGAACTGCCGGACGTTCCTGCGTTTCTCGAGGTGTACAAGGAGGTTTGGGGAAAGGATGCAATGCCCGCCGGCGAAAAGTGGCAGGCTCTGCAGATGCTGACCCGGTTGATGGACAGCATGTACCGCACGGCATTCATGCCGCCGAACGCGCCACCGGCAGCCGTCGCCGAGATGCGCAGCGCTTTCGAGAAACTGGCAAAGGATCCTGCGTACATCGCCGATTATGAGAAGATCGTCAAGGCCAAGCCCCGTTTTGTCCTGGGCGCTGACGGGGAGCGCATCATTGCGGAACTGGGCAACGTTCAGCCTTCGTTCGTAAGTTTTCTGCGCAAGTACATCGCCGCGACGCATTAGTACGCTATCGAGTCTCGCGTAAATGGGCGGCAGCCCATTTACGCCTGGACAAAAGCAAAAGCGAGTGCGCATTGGTCTACCGGATTTGATGATCAGACTGGACATATTTTCGCCTTCGATAGACAATACGCAGCTTGCCGGGTGACTCAGTCGCCCGTTTTTCATAGAGAAAATCCATGTTTCGCTCCGCCGATGCGCTCCTGAAGGCCAAGACCATCGCCATTGTGGGCGCATCCGAGACCGGAGCCGGCGGATGGCCCAAGGCGATTTACGAGAACCTCGAATACGCAGGATTTCCCGCAAAGATCTATTTGGTAAATCCGGGACGCAAGGAACTCTGGGGCAGAAAGGTCTATCCAAATTTCGCGTCGCTTCCCGAGCCGATCGACGTCGCGCTGATGCTCATTCCGGCCGCCGCCATTCCCGATGTGCTCGCGGAGGGCGCCGCGCACGGGCTCAAATGCGGGTTGATCTTCGCCGCGCGGTTCGGCGAGGACGGAAATGCCGAGGGAATAGCGCGGGCGCAGACCGTCAAGGCGCTGTGTGAGTCGACTGGCCTGCGCGTATCGGGACCGAATTGCATGGGTGCGCTCGCGATTCGCGAGAAGCAGCTGCTCTATCCGGCTTCCCGCGTGCGCGTGCTGCCGCCCGGCCCTGTCGGGGTCGTGTTCCAGTCGGGCGGCACGTTCATGTACTGGCTCCAGCAGGCTGCGGTGCGCGGCCTGGGATTCTCCTATGCGGTATCGAGCGGCAACGAACTCAATCTCGACCTTGCCGATTTCATCAATTTCCTGATCGAGGACGAGAACACCAAAGTCATCACCTGCATGGTCGAAGGCGTGCGCAGGCCAGAGGTTTTCATGGCCGTCGCGGAGAAAGCGCTTGCGGCGAAAAAGCCGATCATCCTGGTGAAGGTGGGGCGAAGCGAAAGGGGCAAGGCTGCGGCGAAAAGCCATACGGGAGCGCTGGCTGGAAACGACCGCGTGTTCGATGCGCTATGCGACAAGACCGGCATCGTCCGCTGCCCGTCGCTCGACGACCTGATCGACACCACCCTCGCGTTTGTGGCCGGCCGCATACCCAAGGGCGCTCGCGTTGCGATGAGCGGTTTCTCCGGCGGCGCGAAGGGATTATTCCTGGATTACGCGAGTGACGAGGGTCTCGATGTCACGACCTTCACCCCCGCAACTTCCGAGAAACTTCGCGGCCTCATCGATGCCGGGGTTTCGGCCGACAATCCGCTGGACACCGGGGCCGGGATCGCATCCCAGCCGAAGAAATTCAGCGATATCTGCAAGATCGTCGCGGTCGACCCCAACGTGGATTTGATTGCGATGCAAGGGTCGCTCCCGTCATTGCCGGGCGAGCAGCTGGATCCGACCGTATTTTCCGAGGTGGCCAAGCTGGTCGACAAACCGGTCATTGTCTACGGCCGCATGGCCCAGAACGTGACCGACGAAGGCAGAAAATTCCAGCAAGAGGCCGGTGTTCCGTTCCTTCAGGGGCTGCCCGAAACGGTTCGGGCCCTCCGCGGACTGGTGCGCTACGGTGAGGCGCTGCGCCGGCCCGTGGCGCCGATCCCTGCAGCGCGAGGCAAGGCGGAAAACCTGTCGGGGCCGTCATTCGATCGTCTGCTCGCCGACCATGGGCTTCTCCCGCCGAGGAGCACGCTGGCGAGAACGCCCGAGGAAGCCGCTGCCGTCGCCGCCGAGATCGGCTTTCCGGTCGCGGTGAAGATCGCCTCGCCCCAGGCGAGCCACAAGACCGAGGTCGGGGGCGTCGCGCTGGGCCTCACGGAAGCGGCCGCGGTGCGGGCCGCCGCCGAATCGATGACTCGCGCATTGCGCGCGCGCGACCCCAAAGCTGCTATCGACGGCTATCTGGTGCAGGAAATGGTTTCGGGGCTGGAGATGATCATCGGCGTACGCGCCGATCCACAGTTCGGCCCTTTCATGATCGTCGGCGTAGGCGGGGTGTTTGTCGAGGCGCTGAACGATGTGGCGATCCGGCTGTTGCCGGTGGACGAGGAAATCGCGCGCGAAATGCTGCTGTCACTGCGCGCCAAATCGCTTCTGGGCGCCTTCCGCGGCAAGCTGCCGCGCGATGTCGCCGCGGTCGCACGCGCTGTCGCCGGTCTTTCGCGGCTGTTTCTCGATCATCGTGAATGGCTATCGGATCTGGAAGTCAACCCGCTGATAGTGCTGGCCGAAGGCGAGGGCGCGCGCGCAGTGGATGTACGGGCGGTGCCACGCTGACAGTGATCCCGGATGCCTCGGGAGGCGCCGCTTCGTTCGATGGGGGAAGCGGCGTTGTTTCGCGCCGCGCGAGAGGGAGAGACTAGCGCTGGAAATGGGACGAAGTGAGACTGACCGATATTGATCGGTGTCTCTACAGCGTCTGTTTTTTGCCGCTCTTCTTGGGAATCATGGACCTTTCATTACAACAAGGAGCATAGAAGACATGGCCGATTACAAGTACGAGAACATAAAGATCGACATCGAGGATGGCATAGCCTTTGTGGCGCTCAACCGTCCCGAGAAGCGCAACGCGATGAGTCCCGCACTGCATTACGAAATGGACGAGGCGCTGCCGCGGCTCGAGTTCGACCCCAATGTCAAGGTCGTAGTGATCACCGGGGCGGGCGGCAATTTCAGCGCCGGGCAGGATCTGCAGAAATTCTTCAGAGAACTGGAAAAGAACCCGCTGGAAAGGAGCAAAGCGGCATCGGCTGCCAATCGTTGGCGCTGGGAACGGCTCTACAACTTCAGCAAGCCCACGATCGCCATGGTTCACGGCTATTGCGTCGGCGGCGCCTTCATGCAGCTGCTGGGATGCGATTTCGCCATCGCGGCCGACAATGCCACCTTCTCCCTTTCGGAAGTCAACTGGGGAATTCTGCCGGGGGCATTGGTATCGAAGGTAGTGGCCGACATGGTCCTGCCGCGCCATGCGCTTTACTACGCCTGTTTGGGCGAGCCCTTCAACGGCAAGGAGGCGGCCCGCATCGGCATGGTGAATTCTTCGGTGCCGCTGAAAAAGCTCAAGCCGGCCGTAATCAACCTTGCCAAACGCCTGATGAGTAAGAGCCCGGCTGTGCTGAAGGCCACCAAACAGGCCGTCCGGCATTGCCGGACGATGGATTTCTACCAGTCCTACGATTACCTGGCGGCGAAGGGCCAGGCGATCAAGGTCGGCGATGCCGAGGATTCGTACAACACGGGATTGAAGCAATTCCTCGAGGAAAAGAGCTACAAGCCGACGTTTCAGCCGTTCAAGCTGAAGCGCGGGGCGGCAACGCAGCGCAAGAAGAAGGCCAAATAGGAAATATCCGGCTTCCGATGACGGCCACGCTGGCGGCAAACCGCCGCCAGCACGCTCCGGCGCCGCGGCTTACATATTGGGATACTTCGGTCCCTCGCCGTGAAGGATCGGCGGCGAGGGGTTGACCTACATGTTGGGATAGTTCGGCCCCTCGCCGCCTTGGGGTACCACCCAGTTGATGTTCTGCGTCGGATCCTTGATGTCGCAGGTCTTGCAGTGCACGCAGTTCTGGGCGTTGATCTGCAGACGGTCACTGCCGTCGGTGTCCTTCACGAACTCGTACACGCCCGCGGGACAGAAACGCTGCTCCGGTCCGGCGTAGAGTGCCAGATTGACGGCCACCGGCACCTTGGCGTCTTTGAGCGTGAGGTGGCAGGGCTGATTTTCTTCGTGGTTCGTGCTGGACAGGAAGACGGAGGAGAGGCGGTCGAAGGTGATCTTTCCGTCGGGCTTGGGATAGTCGATCGGAGCGCAATCCGAGGCGCGTTTAAGCGCTTCGTGATCTGCGTGGTTGTGCAAGGTCCATGGCGCTTTGCCGAGAAAGACGAAGGTGTCGATGGCCGAGTACACCAGCCCGGCCCAGAAGCCCCAGTGAAACGACGGCCGTACATTTCGTACCCGAAACAATTCGTCCCACACCCAGCTTTGCCGCAGCAGTTCGGGGTAATGCGTGACTTCGCGGACCGACTCGTCGGCAAGTGATTCGAATATCGCTTCGGCGGCAGCCATTCCCGACTTCATCGCGGTGTGCGTGCCTTTGATCTTCGGCACGTTCAGAAAACCCGCCGTGTCGCCGACCAGCATTCCGCCCGGAAAAGTCAGTTTGGGAATGGATTGAAAGCCGCCCTCGGCAAGCGCGCGCGCGCCGTAGGCGATGCGCCGCCCGCCCTCGAAATAGGGGCGGATCGCCGGGTGCAGCTTGAAGCGCTGGAACTCGTCGAACGGCGACAGGTACGGATTCTCATAGTCCAGGCCGACAACGAACCCGACCGCGATTTGGTTGTTCTCCATGTGGTAGAGAAACGATCCCCCATAGGTTCTGGAATCCATCGGCCACCCGGTCGTGTGCACGACCTGTCCGGGGTGGTGCTTTGCCGGATCGACTTCCCACAACTCCTTGATGCCGATGCCGTAGCACTGAGGATCGATGCCGTCGCGGAGTTTGAAGCGCGCGATCAGCGTTTTGGTGAGGGAGCCGCGGCACCCTTCGGCGAACACCGTCTGCTTGGCGTGCAGTTCGATGCCCGGCTGCCAGGCGTCAGTCTTCGCCCCGTCGCGGCCCACGCCCATGTCACCCGTGGCGACGCCCTTCACCACGCCGCGCAATTGACCCTCTTCGTGGTAGAGCACTTCGGCCGCAGCAAACCCCGGGTAGATCTCCACTCCGAGTTCCTCGGCTTGTTTACCGAGCCAGCGGCAAACGTTTCCCAGGCTGACGATGTAGTTGCCGTGATTGTTCATCTGCGGCGGAGTGGGCAGCCGGTAAGCCTTGCGCTCGGTGAGGAACAAGAAACGATCGTCGCCCGCCGGCGTGTTGAGCGGAGCACCGCGCGATTTCCAGTCGGGGATCAGCTCGTTCAGGGCGCGCGGCTCCATGACGGCTCCCGATAGAATATGGGCGCCGATTTCCGAGCCTTTTTCGATCACGCATACCGACAGGTCCCGGCCGTGTTCGGCGGCTAGCTGCTTCAGCCGGATCGCGCAGGCAAGACCGGCCGGCCCTGCACCGACGACCACCACGTCGTATTGCATCGCTTCGCGCTGCATCGTAGTCACCTCTTGCGCTTGCGCGCTCCATTGACGCGTATCGAGCACCGTCCGGCGGGCGCTCGATTTCGCGGGCATGCCGCCGCCTGCTGCCGGGCCGGACCAGCGCGAATTATAATGCGTGCGTCCTGCAACCGGCCGAACCCACATGACGTCGACACATCACAAGAAGCTCCTGCATACCGAGATTGTGCCGATCCGCTGGGGCGATATGGACGCGGTGGGCCACGTCAATAACACGATTTTTTTCCGCTACATCGAACAAGCGCGCATCGGCTGGTTCAACAGCCTCGGCGTGCTCGAACCGGTAAACGGCGTCGGGCCTTCGCTCATCAGCACGAGCTGCACCTTCTTCAAGCAGCTTGCCTATCCCGGCAACGTCGAAGTGAAGACCTATTGCAGCGAGATCGGCCGAAGCAGCGTCACGACCATCATCGAAATGCGCCCAAGCTACGATCCCGAGGTGGTATATGCAGAGGGCACCGCGAAAATCGTATGGGTCGACTACACCAAGGGCAAATCGGTGCCGCTGCCGAACGAAATCAGGAACTCCGCCGCAGACTGAGGACAAACATGGGCAAGGAAAAACCGCTCTGGAAACCCAGCCAAAAGACGATCGAAGAGGCGAACGTAACGCACTTCGCGCGCCAGGCGATACGCAATTGGAAGCTCGACTTCAACACCTGGCCGGCGTTCTACCGCTGGTCGGTCGAGCATCCCGAGCAGTTCTGGCCGTCGCTGTGGAGATTCGCCGGCATACGCACCAGCCACCAGGGTTCCAAGGTGCTCGTGCACGGCGATCGCATGCCGGGGGCGAAATGGTTTCCCGATGCGAAGCTCAATTTCGCCGAGAACCTATTGCGCCGGCGCGACAATTCGCCCGCGATCATATTCTGGGGCGAGGACAAGCTCAGGCGCAGCATCAGCCACGCTCAGCTCCATGACGAGGTGTCCCGCATGGTCCAGGCCTTGCGCAGCCTCGGCGTGAAGGCAGGCGACCGCATCGCCGGTTATCTGCCCAACGTGCCGGAAGCCGTCATCGCGATGCTCGCCTCGAGCAGCATCGGCGCCATCTGGTCGACGTGCTCGCCCGACTTCGGCGTGCAGGGCGTTCTCGACCGCTTCGGTCAGATCGAGCCGGTGGTGCTGTTCGCTGCTGACGGCTACTACTACAACGGCAAGACGATCGATACGCTGGAGAAGTTGAGCGAAATCACGGCGAAGCTGCCCAGCGTAAAGAAGGTGGTGGTCGTGCCCTACGTGTCGCAGCATCCCGATGCCTCAACGGTTTTCGAGGCCGTGCTGTGGAACGAATTTGTCGCGGGGTTCGCACCCGGAGATATCCGATTCGCGCAGCTGCCGTTCAACCACCCGCTCTATATTTTGTACTCCTCCGGCACCACGGGGGCGCCCAAGTGCATCGTCCACGGGGCAGGCGGAACGCTGCTGCAGCATCTCAAGGAGCACCTGCTGCACGTCGACATCCATCGCGGCGACCGTTTGTTCTACTTCACGACGCTCGGATGGATGATGTGGAACTGGCTGGTGTCTGGCCTTGCCTCGGGCGCGACGCTGATCCTGTACGACGGCTCGCCGTCGCTGCGCGGCTCCAACATTCTGTTCGATCTTGCCCAGGCCGAACGTGTAACCCACTTCGGCACCTCGGCGAAGTTCATCGAAAGCATCAACAAGATCGGCTTGTCTCCGCGCACGACCCATGATCTGTCCCGGCTGCGGGTCATAACCTCGACCGGCTCGCCGCTTGCACCCGAGGGATTCGAATACGTCTATCGCAACGTGAAGAAAGACGTGTGCCTGTCGTCGATGTCGGGCGGGACCGACCTGATCGCCTGTTTTGCCAACGGCATCCCCATCCTCCCGGTCTGGCCCGGCGAGCTGCAGTGCCGGGCGCTCGCCATGGCGGTCGAGGTGTTCGATGAGAAGGGCAGGCCGGTCCGGGGCCAGAAGGGCGAGCTCGTTTGCACGCGGCCGTTCCCCTCGATGCCGATCGGATTCTGGAACGATCCTGACGGAGAGAAATTCCACGCAGCCTATTTCGAGAAGTTTCCCAGCGTCTGGACCCATGGCGATTGGTGCGAGATCACCGAGCATGACGGAGTCATCATCTACGGAAGGTCTGACGCCACGCTCAACCCGGGCGGAGTGCGCATCGGCACTGCGGAGATCTACCGGCAAGTGGAGCAGCTAGACGAAGTCTTCGAGTCCCTCGTCATAGGGCAGACCTGGCCCCCCGGGGCGATCGGCGACACGCGCGTTGTGCTTTTCGTGCGGCTGCGCGACGGGATCAAGCTGGACCAGGCGCTGGCGGACAGAATCAGGCAGAAGATCCGGGAGAACGCCAGCCCGCGGCACGTGCCCGCCAAAATCGTCCAGGTGGACGACATTCCGCGCACCCGCTCGAACAAGATCGTCGAGATCGCAGTCAGAAACGTCGTGCACGGCGAGCCGGTCAGGAACATCGAGGCGCTGGCCAATCCCGAGGCGCTCGAGTATTTCAGGAATCGGGCGGAGTTGCGGACCTAGGGAAACACTGATCAAGTCATCCCCGCGAAGCTTGCCCTCGAATGCTTCTATCGGGGGGCGGGGATCCAGCAACTGGCTGAACTTCCTAGATTCCCGCTTTCGCGGGAATGACAAGATCTCACTTAATCAGCGCTTCCCCTAGGGTTATGTTCCGCGAACTATCAGGCGAATTTGCGGGGCAGGACGCTAACCGCGCTTGTCGTTGCGCGATCGCAGCAGAGTCCAGTAACCGAACAGGTTCACAGGAATGTTCTCCGCTGCGGTGAAGCCAGTCTGCTCGACGAAATGTTCCAGCGAAAAATCCGGATGAAACCCGACCAGCCCGGAAAACGGCGCCATCATCCGCTCGAGCATGCTTACCACCGGATTCGACTGCCGGAAGTGGTTCACGACATAAAGACTGGCTCCGGGCTTGCACACGCGGCGCATTTCGGCCACCAGGCGCCCGGGACTGGGCACCACCGAAACGACATACATGGCCACGACCTTGTCGAAGCTGTCATCGGGGAAGGTCATACTCTCGGCGTCCATGCACTGGAGCGTCACGTTATCCAGGTGCATGGCCGCAACTCTGTCGTGTGCACGCGCGAGCATTTCGCGCGAAACATCGATCCCGGTGACGTGAACATTTCGCGGGTAAAGCGGCAAGGATAGTCCGGTACCCACGCCCACCTCGAGGATGCGTTCACCGGGGCGGCAGTTCATGCGCTCGATAACCTTTCGGCGCCCCGGCTGCAGCACTGCGCCAAAATAAAAATCATAGCTTGGCGCATAGCGCCGGTAGACCTTTTCGATGGCCTCAAGATTCACGCCTTCTTCCCCCGCACAGGTGCCAAGTCCAGTCGACCCGACTCCGAGTAACTACCTGCTTGCCGTCCTTTTGTTGCGGCGGCCACGGCTTGGCCGGTAGCCCAGCTGGTCGGAATCGACACCCATTGAGTGTCGTGAAGCGCACGCGAACAGCATTCTTGCTCAGCGCGGCGAAAAATGCCAGCACACGGGCAAAGAAATGCGGGCGCAGCGGCCAGCGATCTGCCGCCGGGGCGCATAGGTGCGTTGGCGGCTTGCTGCGCATGAATTGACGGACAAGCATTACAATCACGTAATAAACGCGCGGGGAATGGGCATGGGGACAGTCGTCGCACTGGGTGCTCAGGTGGGCGGGGCGAAGCTTGCCGATGGGCTGTACCGCCTGAGAGGCAAGGATCTCGCGGTCATCGTGAACACGGGTGACGATTGCGAGCATCTGGGTCTGGCATTGTCGCCGGACATCGACACTATGCTCTACACTCTGGCCGGACTTGCCGACCCGGCGCGCGGGTGGGAGCCGGCGGGCGAGACATTTTCCTTTTTTGACACGTTCAAGCGCTTGGGCGGGCCCGACTGGCTCAGGCTCGGTGATCGGGGCCTCGCCGCGGCCGTGCTGCGGGCCGACGGATTGGGCGCGGAACGCAGGCTTACCGAAATCACGCTCGATTTCTGCCGCCAACTGGGCATTGCGGCACGTGTGCTGCCGATGAGCGACGACCCCGTGCGAACGCTGGTTCGCACCGAGGAGGGGGAAATGTCCTTCAACGAATATTTTTTCCAACTCCAGTGCGTGCCCGCCGTGGAGAGCTTCCATTACGCCGGGGCGGATCGGGCCGAGTTGTCCGATGAAGTGATCGATGCTCTGCTTTCTCCCGACCTCGAGGCGGTCGTGATTTGTCCGTCCAACCCCTATCACGCCATACGGCCCATATTGGAGGTGCAGGGCATGCGCGAATTATTGCGCAAGCGTGACGCGCCGGTCGTCGCCGTGTCGCCGATCGTCGGCAGCAGAGCGTTGAAAGGTTCCGCGGCGAAGATGATGCGCGAGATGGGGCGCGAGGTTTCGGCGCGCGGAGTGGCGATCGAATATTACCGTCAGATCGACGGATTCGTGATCGATACCGAGGATGAAGCGCTTGCCGAAGGCATCCGCGCTTCGGGCATCGAAGTTCTGGTAACGCCGACGGTCATGCGCACTCCCGAGGACTGCGCAGCACTCGCTCGGGGCGTGCTCGATTTTGCGCAAGTCGTTCGCGAGCGCAAGGCGGCGCAGGAAGCGTAGTTAAAGACCACCGGGTAGGTTTTTGCGCGCAAGATATTGAACAGAACCAATTCAACAAATATTCTTCCTGCTATGACATCGACGGTCAGTCAGCCGACCGTGGCCTTGCGCGCTTCGCGCGCCAACCGGGTTTTCAGCACGGATAGAAAACATCCGTGCTGAAAACCCGGTTACGGATAACGGCACGGACGACCTGGCATTTTCATACGAGATCGTCGATTGCGCACGGATGGCCTTATCATC
>JACQTO010000197.1 GCA_016210745.1 Betaproteobacteria bacterium | reverse complement strand
CTTAACGCCCGCTCAACGCTCCTTACACAGCTCCAGATGGGAGTCATCCCCATCATCAACGATAACGAAACCGTGGTTACCGACGAAATCCGGTTCGGCGACAACGATACCCTGGGGGCGCTGGTCACCAATCTGGTCGACGCCGATTACCTGGTCATTCTCACCGATCAGGCCGGACTGTTCACTGCAGATCCCCGCGTTGAGCCGGGGGCCACACTGATCGCTGAGGCAAATGCAGGCGATCCGAAGCTCGAAGACATCGCTGGCGGCGTCGGATCGACAACCGCCAGGGGAGGAATGCTCACCAAGGTGATCGCAGCCAAACGCGCCGGCCGCAGCGGCGCGCGCACGATCATCGCCTCGGGTCGCGAACCCGACGTATTGGTGCGACTCGCGCGAGGCGAACGGGTCGGAACCCTGCTCGTTGCAGGAACGACACCGCTCGCCGCGCGCAAGCAATGGCTTGCGGACCATGTTCAAGTCGGTGGGCGAATGTTGCTGGACGCTGGCGCCGTGCAGGCACTGCGATCTGGTGGGAAAAGCCTGCTCCCGATTGGAGTCAAGAGCGTGGAGGGCGAATTCGAGCGTGGGGCAGTGGTTGCCTGCGTTGGAATTCAGGGCGATGAGGTGGCTCGCGGACTGGTCAATTACAGTGCCCAGGACTCGCGACGCATCGCCGGACATGCATCAAGCGAGATTGAATCGATTCTCGGCTACGTCGACGAACAGGAATTGATCCACCGGGACAACCTGGTCCTGCTTTGACCGGAGCGCACCCGCGCGATTGGCCGGCTGAACTGCCGAGATGATTTGTTTTGCACGTCGGCCTCCCGAGGCTGCGGACCGATCGCTCCGCACTCGCTACTGCGGCTGATTCCACATCTCAGAGCCGCTCGCGGCGCGCGGGTGGCCGCCACGCCGCAGCGCCTCGATGGCCTCCTTGGTGCTGCTCACGATCTGCCGACCGGGACAAAAAAAATCGTCCGCGAGCGTAGCGTGCTGGCGGTTGGCCTGGACCCCGGAGATCCGCACCCATTTTGGATTGCGCGCCTGCGACCAGGTGCCGTCTGGCCGACCGAACGCGTAGAGCTTGCTCTCGCGCCCGTAGCACTTGATGCCCTCGAAGCTAACGTTCTTCGCCCCGCTGTCGCTCCGTGCGATGAGCGTATACCGAATCACACCGTCGCTGCCGACACTCACAGAGGCGAGATCGACGAAAAAGTCGAAAGAGGTGGCGCCGCTCACCTGGAATTTGGCCAGTGCCTCATCCTTCGGATAAGGCGGCATCTGCAGTTTCTGCTCCTCCCAGGGCTTTTCCTCCGCACTCTCCGGAAAATAGAATGCCGGCGCCGGTTGCGCGCCGGCAGCCAGCGGCAGCAGCATTGCAAGAAAGAGAGCGCGCGACACTGGGGAATCAGGCAAGGTCCACGACAAGCGCGTTGCGTACTTCGGGACTGATTTCGACACTCGCCTGGTACTGCGCATGGTCAACACCGATACGAAGACCCGCCCCGCGCCTGAGCGCCCGTGCCATCTCCTCGGCGAGCTCAAAGCGCAGGAAATGCACCGCGGAGGTCTTTTGCTCGGTCTCGCGTTCCAGGTCTTCGTCGGCAATCGCCCAGACACGCTCGCAGCCTTCTACCTGGAGCCAGACCCTGTCCTCGACGCCGATCAGCTTCGAGAGCCACGCGCGCCGCTCCTCGGGATCGACGTATTCCAACATCATGGTCGCCTTGAAGTTGCGCCCATCGGGCACCAGCGGGTTGTAGGCGGAAAGCTCTTCCTCGATGCCGCTGTCCTCGAAAATGCGCTCGACTCGCAGCATCTCCTGCACCTGGTAGCGCAGGGTCAGTTCGTCCTCGAAATTGAGCGTTATGGAATCGCCCAGGTGCACCGTGCGACTCTTCTTGTGCGCCATCACCCGGGAGCGGAATTCTTTTCTGCTCCTCGCGTAGTCCTCCAGGCTCAAGAGACTCTGTCGCTGGATTTTCGGCATGGCGGCTGTCATCGTCCCGGGTGCCTCACAACCCGTACGCCATCCGCACGAGCGTGAGTGGATGATGCCTCTGAGCGCGCGTGGTTCCCATCCCCTGCTGGATATGGCGCCCGGCGATGGCGCAATCGGAGCTTATGTAATCCGGGTCCTTGGCACCCATCTGCTCGAACACAGGGCGCCCGATTTTCATCGAATTGGCGTAATACTCGGCCTTCACTCCCCAGGTGCCGTCGTGGCCGGAGCAGCGCTCGACAGTGTTCACTGTGGTGCCTGGAATCATCTGCAGCAGTTCGCGTGTCCTCTGCCCCATCTTTTGAACGCGAAGGTGGCACGGTATATGGTAGGAAACCCTGCCGAGGCGTTGCTTGAAATCGGTATTGAGCAAACCGTCGCGATGGCGCAGCACCAAGTAGTCGAATGGATCGAACATTGCGCGGGCCACCGCATCCACGTCGGCCTCGCTGGGAAACAGCAGCGGCAACTCCTGCTTGAACATAAGCGTGCAGGAGGGCACGGCAGTCAGAATCGCATACCCCGCGCGCGCCAGCGAAGCGAGCACCGGGATATTGACTTCTTTGAGTCGTGCCACTGCCTCCAAGTCGCCCAGCTCGAGTTTGGGCATGCCGCAGCACGCCTCCTTTTGGACCAATACCGCCGGAATCGCGTTGTGGGCAAGGATGGCCAGCAGGTCGTGTCCGATGCCGGGTTCGTTGTAGTTGATGTAGCAGGTCGAAAACAACGCCACTTTGCCGGGCGTTTGCTTGCCGTCGCGCACCTCGAATGCGGCCGCCGGTTTTGCACGGCTGCGGAATTTCCCGGGGCTATAGGGCGGAAGTTTCCGCTCCCTGTGAATGCCGAGCGTAATCTGCATCAGCGAGCGCGCCCCGGAATTGGCGTTGACCGCGTTCACTGTCTGCGCGACAACCGGAATGGCAGCGAGTTTGCCTATCGCATCGGTGGAAGAAAGCAGGCGGTCGCGGAATCGGACGTTTCCTTTCCTGAATTTCACCGCCTTGGCACGCAGCATCAAATGCGGAAAATCGACATTCCAAGAATGGGGCGGAACATAGGGGCACTTGACCACGTAACACATGTCGCAGAGATAGCATTGGTCCACGACTTCGCCAAGGCGCTTCTTGTCGACACCATCGATTTCGCCGGTGCTTCCCTCGTCAATCAGGTCGAAAAGCCGCGGGAACGCCGTACATAGGCTCACGCAGCGCCGGCACCCGTGGCAGATGTCGAACACGCGCTCCATTTCCGCGGCCAGTTTGGTCTCGTCGTAGAACTCGGGCGCGCGCCACGGGACCGCATGCCGCGTGGGCGCCTGGAGATTTCCTTCCTGGGCAGTCATGGAATCCGATTGTCGAGGGGGGGGTGAACGGCCCCGGGGCAAGCGCGAGCTTCCCCCGGTACCGGAGCCGGACCGATGTGTACCGCGTCAGTCAGTCAGTTGGTCCAAAGCCTTTTGGAAGCGGTTCGCGTGTGAACGCTCGGCCTTTGCCAGGGTTTCGAACCAATCGGCTATTTCGGCGAACCCCTCCTGGCGTGCCATCTTCGCCATGCCAGGATACATGTCGGTGTATTCGTGGGTCTCCCCGGCGACCGCCGCCTTTAGATTCTGGCGCGAAGCGCCGATCGGCAGATCGGTTGCCGGATCGCCAACTTGCGCGAGGTAATCGAGATGTCCATGAGCGTGCCCTGTTTCCCCTTCCGCAGTGGAACGGAAAAGCGCGGCGACATCATTTTGTCCTTCGACATCCGCCTTGTTGGCAAAATAAAGGTAACGCCGATTTGCCTGCGACTCCCCGGCAAATGCGGCCTTGAGATTGTCGTGGGTCTTGGTTCCCTTGAGTTGCATGGCGACCTCCTTGAGAGATACGGTTGGGGGCTATTAGACTTTGTCTAATTCGTGGATTAAGTATAACAAACCAGTCTGCAATCGTCAAGTGCACATTGCGGCCCGCCGCCGGTTAGCCGCCATCAGGCGGCCAAGATCGCCCGCCGGCTACATCCTCATGGGGCTCGCCGTGCCGCCCTCAGGGGCGAGCGCCATCGGTCCCGCTGCAAGAATCGCGCGAGCTCGGTCAACGCCTGCTGGTAGACGTCGCGTTTGAAATCGATCACCGATTCGAGCGGCACCCAATAGTCGTGCCAGCGCCATGCGTCGAATTCCGGATGTTCGCTGGAACGCAATGACACATCGCTGTCACGGCCGACCAAGCGCAACAGGAACCAGATCTGTTTCTGCCCGCGGTAGTTTCCACGCCACTCGCGTTTCATCCATTGCGGCGGCACCTCATAGCGCAACCAGTTCCGTGTGCGCCCCAAGATCTTCACGTGCGCCGGAAGCAATCCCACCTCTTCCTGCAGTTCGCGAAACATTGCTTGCACTGGCGTCTCGCCATGCTTGATGCCGCCCTGCGGAAATTGCCAGGAATGTTCCCTTACTCGCTTGCCCCAGAAGACTTCGTCACGGCAGTTGCATAGAATGATGCCGACGTTCGGGCGGTAGCCGTCTCGATCGAGCATGCGATTTCCAGCTCAATATTGATTGAGCCTCATTTTTCCATATTTTGCGCGCGATTCAAAGATGATTGCGCCCTAGGCGACGACTTGACGCGTCGAAAGGTGGCGCAATCAGTCATGGAACTCTAGAATGTCGCGTCGCCCAATACCTGCAAACCATGCGCGTTACCCAGTTTTTCCTTGCGACGCTGAAAGAAGCCCCGGCCGATGCCGAAATCGTCAGTCACAAGCTGATGGTTCGTGCCGGACTCATCCGACGGTTGGCGGGAGGCATCTATACCTGGATGCCTCTGGGCCTGCGCGTCCTGCGCAAGGTCGAGGCGATCGTGCGCGAAGAGATGAACCGAGCCGGCGCAATCGAATTGTTCATGCCGGCGGTCCAGCCGGGCGAGTTGTGGCAGGAGTCCGGCCGCTGGCAGAAATACGGCCCTGAGCTATTGCGCCTGAAAGACCGCCACGAGCGCGACTTCTGTATCGGCCCGACCCACGAGGAAGTAATTACCGACATCGCGCGGCGCGAAATCAAGAGCTACCGGCAGCTTCCTGTCCACTTCTACCAGATTCAAGCCAAGTTCCGCGACGAAATCCGGCCTCGATTTGGGGTCATGCGCGGGCGCGAGTTCATCATGAAGGACGGTTATTCCTTTCACGCCGGGTACGCAGATCTGCAGCGCGAATACCAGAACATGTACGAGACCTATTCGCGCATCTTCGCGCGTCTCGGGCTGGGCTACCGCGCCGTGGCGGCCGACACCGGATCGATCGGTGGTACTGGATCGCACGAATTCCACGTCCTTGCGGATTCCGGCGAGGACGCAATCGCGTACTGCCCGCAATCGAAGTATGCCGCGAACGTTGAACTCGCCGAGGCGCTCGCCCCGGCAACGCCACGCGCGGCGCCGATCGAAACCATGCAGAAGGTGCCAACGCCGGGCAAGACACGATGCGAGGACGTAGCGGAACTGCTCGGTGTGCCGCTAAGAAGCACGCTAAAGGCCATTGCGGTGATCCACGACGGGGAATTCACGCTCTTGCTGCTGCGGGGCGACCACCAACTGAATGAGATCAAGACCCAGAAGCTGCCGGGCCTGGATCCATTCCGCTTTGCCACCGAAGCAGAGGTCGAGCAGCATCTTGGGTGCCGCCCCGGGTACATCGGTCCTGTCGGCATCGCCCCAGAAATCCGCGTCGTTGCAGACCGGAGCGCCGCCACAATGGCCAATTTCGTCTGCGGGGCGAACGAACCGGGGTATCACCTAACCGGTGTCAATTTCGGGCGTGATCTGACCGAACCGGCGTTCATAGCCGACATTCGCAGCGTCGTGGCAGGCGACCCCAGTCCTGACGGTGGGGGCATGCTTGAAATCGTGCGCGGCATCGAGGT
>JACQTO010000194.1 GCA_016210745.1 Betaproteobacteria bacterium | reverse complement strand
GTTTCGGGAGGAACCCGGTCCCACAGTATCTTGGCGTTGGTACCGAGCCCCCCCAGATAGAGCTCGGTCAGCCTGGGATCGTTTTCCACCCGGTCAATGCTGCCTCGGGAGAGATCGACTTCAAGATCGAACCCCGTATCGGCGTACCGCATTTCACTGCCTCCTCCTCATAATGCTTGGCTTGAGCAGGCGAACCTTTTCGCTGGGGCATGTTCTTCGACTGCCCTCAAATCCCTGCAACAGTTCCCGCGGAAATGCGGGAAAAGCGCCTATGCATTATTGTGCGTGCGCTCATTACGCTATGCACTATATTGCACAAGCGCATTTTCAAGGCTCAGGGGAGGCGCTACGTTGATGTAGGTCAAACAAGCGACTGAATGTGCGCGCCTAGATCAACGCGGCGACTGACGGACGGTGGCCCGGCCCTTTCCGGGCGGGCGGCCCGGGTCCGGTCCTCGCCTCCCTGCGGTGTAAGATCTGGCGTCGCTGGGCCAGGAGCAAACCGGCCGGGGCGGACTCGAGACTCGACACTCTGGATAGGGCAATGAACGAAGTGCGAAAGACGCTGGAGGCGCGGATTCCCGGACTTCACGCGCGCATCGAAAGAATGCTGGCCGAAACCGAGGCGCTCTATAACGATCGGACAAGACAAGCCCCCTCGGAATTTGTTCTGCAACATGCGCGAAGAACCGCGGCTATCGCGTACAAAGTCGCTCTCATGGAGGGAGTCGATCCGTTCCTGCCGGCCCTGGTCGCCCTCTATCACGATGCAGGCAAGTTCAATGACGGGTCCTACCACGAGGATAGCGTGCCGGAAGAGGAGCATGCGGCGGCCATTGCCGAACAGATGCTGTGCGCCTTCGGCCTGCAGCGGGGCGACATCGAATCCGTGCTGGAAGCCCTGCGCGGGCTGTACAAGGATGGCTTCCCTGATAATGCTGCGTGCCGCATCGTCCAGGATGCGGACCGTCTGGACAAGTTGGGGGCCCTCGGCGTCGGCGCCTTCTTTACCAAAGCCGCTCTTCGCAGACGAGGTCTCCTCGACGCCCTCGCGCACGCGCTCAGCCGGGAACTCACATACTCTCTGGCCGCGCCCTATTCCATGCTTACTGAAACCGGCCGCAGGCTCGCCCGTGAGCAGGCCGCGAAGACGATCGCCTTCTTCGACGATCTGCTGCGAGATCTCGAAGACTGGGGCATCGCCTCGTTCGAACGGCGCGTCATCGTCCTCGAAGAGGATTTCCGGACTCGAGACGGATCATCTCTGCAGCGCCTCGAGGTTACGATCGTAGTGCCGCGTGTTTGCCCGAAATGCGAATCGCCTTTTGCTCTCAAACATTCGCGCGAACGAGGCATCAAGTGTGAAAGACTCACCGCCCGCTTCGAATGCGTGAGCTGCGGCCATTCAGGAGAAACTTCGTTCTGCCTCCCGGCTGTTGCCCGCAGCGAAACTGCCGGGGGATGAGATTCCAGCACCAACGCGTATTGCGTCGGCGCGTCTTCAGTCGGCCCTTGCACCCGTTTCCTTGACGATTTTGGCGTAGCGCTCGATGTCCGCATGGATCACGTCGCGGAACTGATCAGGCGTGCCGGCGATCTTGTCGATGCCGAGGACCCGCAGACGCTCTTGCACGTCTGGCGTATTGAGGACCGACGCGATATCGGCGTTGAGCCGTTTCACCACGTCCGGCGGCGTGCCTGCGGGGGCGAGGAACCCTACGGTAACGCGCACGCTGAAGCCCGGCAGTTGATCAGCCACCGGGACCACCTCGGGCATCAACGGCGTGCGCTCGGTGACGCCGATGAGCCGCGCCTTGCCGCTCTTGACGTGCGGCAGGATGGAAGGCAGGCCGAAGAACGCGGCCGCCACGTCGCCCGACAGCACTGCGGGCACAGACTGGGCGACGCCTTTGTAGGGCACATGTGTCAGCTTGGCGCCGGAAACGGCGGTGATCTGCGCCATGCCCAAATGGTGCACGCTGCCGTTGCCCGAGGAGCCATACGACAAGCCTTCCGGCTTCGATCGCGCGAGGGCGATCAATTCGTTCACGTTGTGCACAGGCAACGAGCTGTTCACCGCCAGGAAAAGCGGCGTGGAGATGGCTTGGATGACCGGCACGAAGTCCTTGCGCGGATCGTAGGGCAGCTTCGAGTGAAGGCTGACATTGATGGCGAAGTGGCCGGTATCGGCGACGAAGAGCGTCTGCCCGTCGGGCGCTGCCTGCTGCACGAGCTGCGCGGCGATGATGCCGCTCGCGCCGGGGCGGTTGTCGACAATCACCGGATGGCCGTTGCGCTCGGAAAGCTTGGCGGCGAGCGTGCGGGACATGACGTCGGGCGCGCCACCGGCGCCATACGGTACGACGAGGCGCAGCGTCTTCTGTGCGGCCGCGGTGCCGACGAACGAAAGCAGGAAAACCAGGCAGACCAGGCGAATGATCATTTTTCTCCTCCATGCAGACATTTGGCTCGCGTGCGGATGACAAAGCGAATAAGACCTCGCGCGAGAATACGCGCCATTCGACAGGTAGCGCGGCCGAGGTCATAGACGCCGGAAGCGCTTCGCTCGGACTGGCAAAGGAAGGTGCTGCGCCTGCATCCCGGACAGCGCACAACAGTGCTTGTGTTCATTCCGGGCTCCTCCTCCCAAGAAGATGACCAGGCCTTAGTACGGGATTATTGGTTTTCTGCTGGGCAATCTACAGCAATAGCCGAGGCGCAGCAATGGCATTGCCCTCACCACCGCACCCTAGGAATGTTTCGCAGCGCGGGTCAGGCGATGTCGGGTGCGGGATGGCAGGTCAACGTTTCTTGTGTTCGCATCTGCGCTGGCCCACGGCCCGCTTCTGCCATGGAAGGATACATGGAATATGCGAGCCTCGCCCCTATTTACCGCTTCCGCCTCGAAGGGAGGTACGCCTCTGCGCACTTGATAATCTCGATGTTCGTCGAATGATCGAGACAGTGCCTAGCGTCCTCTTTTACGCTGGATTGCCCCGGGCCCTGAATCAACACGATCTTCGTCTGCTGCCCCGTCTTCGGTTCCTCCTGCATCGCGGGCGCCGAGCTCGCAGCCGGCTTTTCGTCCTGCGTCTGACTGAAGGCGGTCGCAGAGGACAGCGCCGCAAGTGCCGCCACTAAAACGATGCGTTTCATGACTCGGCTCCTTATCAAGGATAGCGATAGAAATATAGCAATCTCAATCCGCCGGGGAACCCTACGCCGACAGGTCGATGCATGCGTAAGGATCCTCCGCTGACACCCAGGCTGCGCATGACTGCGCTCATTTTCATTCCAGAGCTCTCCTCCATGGGAGATGTCCGGAATTTTGAACGGTTTTCAGCGGTTTCGAACGGTAATATTGTCCAAACCGTTTCGAAATGTATTCATCAGCCTGCACAATCGACGACAATCGCTCCGGCGCCCGCGCCGGGGTCACTCGGCTTGAACGACCGACGACGTCGCCTGTGCGCCGGTCATCTTGGTGATGCGCGCTCGGGGTGCCTCCTTGCCCATCAGATGATCGAGGAACGCCTGCGAGAAGCTCCAATAATTGAGTTCGGCGACCAGTCGGACTTTGCCCGCAAAGTTCGGAGGCAGGTCGAATTGATACTTGACGTCCTTGTAACCCTTGGGCTCGATCCGGGTATCGTAGAGAATGCGGTCGGCCTCCAGGACATTGAGCTCCACGACATTGCCGTCTTTGTCGCCCAGCACGACTTTGAAGCTCTGAGTGCCTTCCTCGGTCTGGCCGTTCTTCACGCTCCCCAGCCGGTAAAGCACGTCACCTCGCTCGTTGACCACCTTGAAGTCGAGCCACATCTCCCTTCCTTCGGGAAATCCCGTCGGCAATTTATGTCCGGCGCCGATGTTGGTGACGCGCACGCGAACTGTATTCACCCTGCCCGCGACCAGCGCCTCAGGTGGAAAAATCTCGACCAGCGCGGCGGATCGCAGCATGTCCTCGGCAAGTTTCGAATGGGTTTCGCTGCCTAACATCTCGGTCACCAGCGCATTGCCACCGACGAAATAGTGCGTGTAAATGCGCTCGCGTTCCTTGCTGAAGGGGGTGGCTTTGCCGCGAACGGGCTTCATGTGGCAGTCCTGGCACTGCACCCCCATCCCGGCGTATGGGCTGTCTTTCCACTCCGTGTACGTGCGCTCGATGGGCAAACGATTGAACGGATGGGTCACATCGTGGCAGTTCCCGCAAAACTCGGACTGTGTATGCAATCTCGAATAGGCGGTGTCGTGATAGGGAGAGATGGCGTCAGGGAACGGACCGAACTTGAGCGGGCGACCGTACAGATGCGGCGTCAGCACGTAGGCGCCATTGCCGATGCCCGTGGATTGAGAGATGTTGTGACACACCTCGCACTGCACGCCCCGATCCGCCACAGCGCTCATCCCCTCTCCCGATGGCGTGGCTTCGCCGCTCACGACGCCGACCGGCGTATGACACCCCATGCAGAATTTGTCCGCCTTGCCCCCGGTCGCTTTGCTGATCGCATTCAAGGCGGCGCGATAGATGGGGTCGGTCCAGGCCTTCGAATGCATCGACCCCTTCCATTGGGCGTAGATCTCGATATGGCAGCCGCCGCATACCTCGGGCGGGTCGAACATTTCCGGCGTAAGCATTCTTCCGGCGGTGCTGGCGCGAGAGGGGAAGAATGGGAAGGCTTCATCGTGAGGCGCGGCAATGCCGGAATCGAGATGCCGGGTGTTGTCGGGGAATGGGACCACACCGAAGCCAACCGAATTTTCGGCAGAGTGACTGGTGGTCGTTTCAGCGCCAGCGGTGGCGAAGACCAGCATGGACAGGGCGGCGCCAATCGTTGCACAAGCAAGGACCGCATAGATGAGGCGTCCGTGTCCCCGCCGAAGTCCCCATCCCATGATCCTCATCCTCCCGCGTGCGCGGACTCCAAGATTCGCCGTCTTTATAGCAGTGCGTCCCCAACAGGAGCGTGAACAGGGAATTACATTTCCGTAATCTTTGGCTCGCAGCGATAAGGGGTAGATGAGGCGAAGGGGCGGCGCCTTCGCGATGCGCGCCCGATCACGACAGGCGGCTAGCTAATCGGGCAGAATTCGACTCGAGCCGCGCGCTGCCGCTCGCGAGTCGTGTATGATTCGCCCCTGCCTCGCTTCTGACGGGGCCGCGACCCGCATGATCCAGATCTACGACACCACTCTCCGCGACGGCGCTCAGCGTGAAGGCGTCTCCCTCTCGTGCGACGACAAGTTGCGCCTCGCTCGCCGCCTCGACGAGCTCGGGGTGAGCTTCATCGAAGGCGGCTGGCCCGGATCGAATCCCAAAGACGCGGAGTTCTTCACACGCGCGCGCGAACTGCCGTGGAAGCACGCGCTTATCGCCGCCTTCGGCGCGACCTGCCGCGCCGGCGGCAGCCCGGAAGACGACGCCAACCTCCAGGCACTGCTTGCCTCGGGCGCGCCGGTCTGCACGGTGGTCGGCAAGACCTGGACCCTGCACGTGAAGGATGTGCTGCGCACGAGCCTTGAGGAGAATCTGAAGATCATCGAGTGCAGCCTCGCCTACCTGCGAGCGTCCGGACGGCGAGTCATCTACGACGCGGAGCACTTCTTCGACGGTTACCGCGCCGACCCGCAATACGCGCTCGCAACGCTCCAGGCGGCGATGCGCGGCGGCGCCGAAACGCTCGTGCTCTGCGACACGAACGGCGGATCGCTGCCGTGGCAGGTCGGGGAGATCGTGCGTACAGTAAAAGGGGCCGTCAAGCACCCGCTCGGCGTGCACACGCACAACGACTCGGATTGCGCAGTCGCCAACGCGGTCATCGCGGTCCACGAGGGCGCGGTCCACGTGCAGGGCACTATCAACGGCTACGGCGAGCGCTGCGGGAACGCAAATCTCTGCTCGGTCATTCCGGCGCTCGAGTTGAAGCTCGGCATCAGGTGCCTGCCGGACGGGCAATTGCGCACGCTCACCGAAGTGTCGCACTTCGTGGCGGAGGTGGCGAACCTTGCGCCCGACGAACACCTCCCCTACGTCGGCAAGTCGGCCTTCGCGCACAAAGGCGGCATTCACGTCGCGGCGATGCGTCGCAGCGACGTCTCGTACCAGCACGTGGACCCGGCGTTCGTCGGCGGGCAGATGCGGGTCGTAGTCAGCGAGCTGTCGGGCCGCGGCAACCTCCTCTTTAAGGCGGAGGAGGTCGGACTCGCGCTCGGCGGCGGCGCCGACGTTGCGGGCGTGCTCGAGGAAATCAAGGCGCTCGAGGCGAAGGGCTTTTCCTTCGAGGCGGCCGAGGCCTCCGTCGCGCTCATGATGAAGCGCCAGGAGCCCGATTACCGGCCACCGTTCGAGCTCATCGACTTTCTCGTGAACGTTGAGCACCGCACTGGGCGCGGCATATTCTCCGAGGCGATGGTGAAAGTGCGCGTCGACGGCGAGGTGTTGCACACGGCAGCGGAGGGCGATGGTCCGGTGGACGCGCTCGACGCCGCGCTGCGCAAGGCGCTCAAGCCGCGCTACCCGCAGGTCGACGAGCTGCACCTCACCGACTACAAGGTCCGCATCCTCGACTCCTCGCACGGGACGGGTGCTACGACGCGCGTCCTCGTCGACACCCACTGCAGCGGGACCACGTGGAGCACGGTGGGGGCGAGCTCCAACATCATCGAGGCGAGCTGGCTCGCGCTCAGGGACGCAATCGAATACGGACTTACTCTTGCAGAGGTAAACAGATGAAAGCCAGGATCGTTGTGCTGCCGGGGGACGGCATCGGCCCCGAGGTCACTGCGGAAGCGGTGCGGGTGCTGCAAATCGTCGCGGGGCGATTCAAACACGAGTTCTCCTTCACCGAGCAGCTCTTGGGAGGCTGCTCCATCGACCGCCACGGAACCGCACTCACGGACGAGACCCTCGCCGACTGCAAAGCCTCCGACGCAATCCTGCTCGGCGCGGTGGGCGGGCCGAAGTGGGACGACCCGCGTGCCAAGGTGCGGCCGGAGCAAGGGCTGCTCGCACTGCGCAAGGGGCTCGATGTCTTCGCGAACCTGCGCCCGGTGCGCGTGCACGATAGTCTCGTCGATGCCTCACCGCTAAAACCTGACCGCCTGCGCGGCGTGGACATCCTCGTCATCCGCGAGCTGACCGGGGGGCTCTACTTCGGGCAGCCGAAGGGGCGCGACCGCAAGGACGGGCATGAGCGCGCGGTGGACACGCTCGAGTACTACGACTTCGAGATACGCCGCGTCGTCGAGCTGGCGTTCCGCCTCGCGCAGGGGCGCCGCCGCAAGGTGACGAGCGTCGACAAAGCGAACGTCCTGGAGTCCTCGCGGCTGTGGCGCCAGGTCGCCTCCGAGATCGGCGCGGCGCATCCCGAGATCGCGCTCGATCATGTCCTGGTCGACACCGCGTCGATGCGCCTCATCACGCACCCCTCCTCCTTCGACGTGGTCGTGACCGAGAACATGTTCGGGGACATCCTGACCGACGAGGCCTCGGTGCTCGCTGGATCGATGGGCATGCTGCCTTCGGCCTCGATCGGCGAGTCCGGCCCCGGCGTGTACGAGCCCATCCACGGCTCGGCGCCCGACATTGCCGGGAAGGGATTGGCGAACCCCGTCGGGACCATCCTGTCGTCGGCGATGCTTCTTCGCCACTCGCTCGGGCTGGCCGAGGAGGCGGGCGTCGTCGAGCGCGCCGTCGACGCGGCGATCGCCGAGGGCTGCCGCACGGGCGACCTCGGCGGCAAGCTCGGCACGCGCCAGATGGCCCAAGAGATCGCGCGCCGGCTGTAGCCGCACCAGCAAGCTTTCCCCGCGCTGCCAGCTCCCGGGCGCGGCCGAGATGTCGCTGACGTTGACGTCGAATCCGCGGTGCTCCGTACTTGCAGAGCGTGCTGATGTAAACTGTGGTCTTCGCCTTCGGCCAGCAGTGTTTCACGATGAATATTCCGCTCTCCCTCGCCATCAATGCGTACGATCACGTGCGCGATCTTCTCAGCGGCGAGGTGCGCGCCGCCGGCATCGACCTCGTGCCGCTCCAGCTCGAGATCGAGGAGATCTTCTACCGCTTCACTCGCTTTCGCGAATGGCAGGCCTCCGAGATGTCGTTCGGCAAGGTGATCGCGCTGATGTCGGAGGAGCGCCCCGAGATCATCGCCATCCCGGTGTTCCTCTCCAGAGTTTTTCGGCATTCGGCGATCTACCTGCCGGAAAATTCCCGGATTAAGAAGCCGAAAGACCTGGAGGGCTGCCGTGTCGGGATCCCCGAATGGGCGCAGACCGCCGGCATCTACGTGCGCGGCATGCTCGCACACGAGTACGGCGTCGATCTCGCGCGCATCGCCTGGTTCCAGGCCGGCGTGCGCGAGCCCGGCCGCGTGGAGAAAGTCGAGCTGAATCTGCCGCAAGGTGTGAGGATCGAGCGCATGGCCGGGCGGACGCTGGTCGAGATGCTGGAGAAGGGAGACCTGGACGCGGTCATCTCGGCGCGCGAAGTGCCCGGCGCGAGGCTATTCAAGGACTACCGCACTGCCGAGGCCGAGTACTGGAAGAAGACGCGCATCTTCCCGATCATGCACGTCCTAGTCCTGCGGCGCGACGTGTACGAGCGCGATCGCTGGTTGGCAATGAACCTATTCCAGGCGTTTGCCGAAGCCAAGCGGCGCAGCCTCGCCCGCGTCAGCGAGTTCGGGCTGTCGCACGTGCCGCTGCCGTGGGTGCCCGACCATGTGCGCCAATGGCGCGAGATGGCCGGAGAGGATTTCTGGCCCTACGGCGTCGAGCCGAACCGGCCGACCCTCGAGGCCTTCCTGCAGTACGGCTACGAACAGGGGGTGTGCCGCAGGCGGCTCGCGGTCGAGGACCTGTTCGCCCCCGAGACCCTCTCGAGCTTCAAGGTCTAGCAGTCCGCTAGTCGAGCTTGACGCCGATCTCTTTCACGACCTTGCCGTACTTCTCGTAGTCGCGGCGGATTAGGTCGGTGAGCCCCTCGGCGGGCAGCAGGTAGGGTTCGAGGCCGCCCGAGGAATTGAACTTCTGCTTCAGGTCCGGAGACTCGAGCGCGCGCTTCACCTCGCCGCGCAGGCGCTCGATCACCGGCCCGGGAAGACCGGCCGGGCCGAAGATTCCGAGCCAGATGCTGTTGTCGAAACCGGGATAGAACTCGCCGATCGTCGGCAGCTCCGGATACTGGGCCGAGCGCTTCGCGCCGGAGACCGCGAGCGGCCGCAGCTTTCCGGCCTTGATCTGCCCCGCGTTGGAGCTCCCCGCCCACATCGCCGCCGTCTCGCCCGAGACCGTCGCCATTGTCGCCGGCGAGCCGCCCTTGTAGGGCACGTGCACGAGCTCGATGCCGGCGCGGCGCTTCAGCATCTCCATCGTCAGGTGATGCTGGCTGCCGTTGCCGCCCGAGGCATAGGCGAGCGGCGGGTTCGCTTTGCGCGCGTAGTCGATGAACTCCGGGAACGTCTTTGGCGGCAGCGACGGATTGATCGCCAGCACAAACTGGTTCGCTGCGACGGTCGAAACCAGCGCGAGATCGCGCAGCGGGTCGAAGCTCATCTTCCGGTAGAGGTGGGGGTTGATCACCACTTGGCTGTCGGCGATCAGCGCCAGCGTGTAGCCGTCGGGCGTCGAGCGCGCCACGTACTCGGAGGCGATGTTGCCGTTCGAGCCGGCCTTGTTCTCGATCACCACCGGCTGGCCGAGCCTCTCCGAGAGCTTGGCGCCGAGCACGCGCGCGGCGATGTCGGGCGCGCCTCCCGGCGGGATCGGCACGATGAGGTGGATCGGGCGCGAGGGATATTGCGCGAACGCGCTTCCCGCGAGGCACAGCACTGCGAACAGAAGTGAGCGTATCGTCATCGCAGAGAACAGGAAACAAGGCTCCCCGAACTTGGGCTTGGGCCAGACGAATTTACTCCGATACCGAGGGTGATGCAATTCAGCGCGCCAGTCTCCGAGAAGGCTACAGAGAGCGGCGACAACGCGAGCCATGGCGGTGTAGCCAGCCCATACAGACTGTCCTCCTCTGGCGATCTGCGCAGTGGCAGGTCAAAACCTTGCAGCAACATACAGTCTTTCCCTCCCCGCAAAATGCGCTGGGTCCCCCATTCCATAGCTGCGACGTAACGGTCACACTGCAAGTGTGAAAAACGGCCGCCGCCCTATAGCGGTAGCCGACAGATGAAAGCGTTACCTGAGAGCATTCGCGACGAAGGGGTACACCATGAGAGCACGCATTCTGGATCGGTCCTTCAAGTATGTCCCAGCGAGTAACACGAACATCCGTAAGACGTTCGCAAGGATTCGCCGGGAACAAACTCTTGAGTCTGATCGAATCAAGGTGGAGCAACGAATGAAGGTGGCCACACTAAGGCCAAAGCAATAGAGGCTTTCGCCTTGCGTCATCGTTCGTCGCCTCATTGAACGCTTATTCGAGCGTCTTTGATAACCCTGGCCCACTTGGCGGTTTCCGCTTTCATGTAGGCCGTGAATTCCTCGGGCGTGCTCGGCCATGGCTCGAGCGCAACCGAGGTCATCCGCTCGCGCACTTCCTGGAGTTGCATCACCGCGACCGTATCCCTGTTGAGCCGGGAAATAACCGGGGTGGGCGTGGCTGCCGGCGCGAGAAATCCGAACCAGCCTATCGATTCGTAACCCGGGAGCCCGGCTTCCGAGATTGTCGGTATTTCGGGTGCCAGGGCGGAGCGCTCTTTACTCAGTACGCCTATCGTCCTGACCCGGCCCGCCTTCATCAGCGACAAGGCGGAGGTGATGTCGGCAAAAGCAAGCGATGTCTGGCCGCTTGCCGCGGCAGCGACTGCAGGATTGCTTCCCTTGTATGGAATGTGAAGGATGTCGGTGCCGCTCATCAGTTTGAACAATTCGCCCGACAAGTGCATCGCCGTGCCGTTACCGCCGGATGCATAGGTCAACTGCCCGGGCTTGGCTTTCGCAAGTGCAATGAGTTCGCGCGCGTTGGCGGCGGGCAACGACGGATCGGCAACCAGCAAAAAGGGGCTGGTTCCGATCAAGGTGATCGGGACGAGGTCCTTGAGCGGGTCAAAAGCCGGATTCTTCACCAGACTGACATTGACAGTAAGCGCGCCCGCGGCGGCGAGGACGATCGTATAGCCGTCCGGCGCCGCCTTGGTTGCCAGCTCGACCCCGAGACTGCCGCCGGCGCCCGGTCGGTTGTCGATGATCACCGGCTGACCGAGCCGCTCGCCGAGCTTGGGTCCAAGAACTCGCGCCACGGTATCAGTGCTGCCTCCCGGCGGGAAGGGAACGATCAGACGAATCGGCTTTGCGGGATAGCCGGGCGCCTGTGCCAACGCGCTTCCAATCCAGAATCCGATTGCCGCAACTGCCGCAAAACGAAGCATCGATCGCATGGTAATTCCTCCTCGTTGAAATACCTGTTTCAGACGCGCAGTTTGCGCCAAGCGTGTCAGTCTTGCATGGTGTCTGCGCGCTTAGCAGCCAGTTTCCTGAGCTCGGTCTTCAGCACCTTCCCGACAGAGGTTTTCGGCAGGCTATCGACGAAAAACACGTACTTGGGTTTCTTGTAGCCCGCCAGTGCTGTCCGGCAATACTCTATCAGTTGCTGAACCGTGGGATGTGTCCCCGGACGTGCAACCACGAATGCGGCGACGGCCTCACCGAATATTTCATCGGCTACGCCGATCACCGCCGATTCGGCGACATCCGGATGTGAGTCGAGCGCATGCTCGACTTCCTTCGAGTAGATGTTATAGCCGCCCGAGAGCACCATGTCCTTCTTGCGGTCGACCACGTACAGATAGCCATCGGCGTCAAGCCGGCCGAGGTCGCCGGAATGAAACCAGCCATCCGTGAGAGCCGCGGCAGTTTCGAGGGGCCGGTTGAAATAGCCCTTCATGACACCGCATCGTCCCGGAATTCCGGATCGCACCCAGATCTCGCCCACCTCACCCTGATGCAGATTCCGCCCGGCATCGTCAACGATGCGGACTTCGATGCCCGGAAACGGACGGCCCACAGACTCCGGATGGCTGAAGTGTTCGGCATGGCTTAGGTTCGTGACACTCGCCTCGGTCATCCCGAATACCGACAGAAGCATGGCATCCGGCAGAAGGCGGGCGATTTCCCGTTTCAGCGGAACCGGGAATGCTTCGGTGCTGACAACAATCCGGCGCAGCGAGGAAAACCGGGCCGGACTGCTGCTGATTTGAGGCAGCATCATGCGAAGGATCGTAGGCACCAGTCCGGCAACCGTGACCCGCTCGTGCTCGATCAGTTCCATGGCGGCGTCAGGCTCGAATTTTTCCATCACCACGAGCGTGCCACCCAGTCCGAGCGCGTTGTAGAGCCGCGCGATGCCCCCGCGGTGCGCCAGCGGCGTAACCACCAGGAATCGGTCCTCGGCGCCGATGCCCCATTCCAGAGCGTGCATGTAGACGTTCTGAAAAATCATATTGGCGTGCGTGAGTACCGCGCCTTTGGGGCGGCCGGTCGTGCCGGAGGTGTAAAGGATTATGCAGTCCTCGGCATCGAGCGGCATTTCGGATAACGGTTCAGGCGGTCCGCAGACGAGCTGTTCGTAAGCGATCTCTGCTCCCGTCGCCCCGCCAAGGACAACCGCAAGACAGTCATCGGCTTGGCGCAGACCGGCACGCAGCGCGTCGCGTCCTCCTGCCTGGAAGATTGCCACTGCGGGCGAACTGTCGCAGGCAATGTGCTCAACCTCGTTCGCCGAAAGACGCGTGTTCACCGGGACCACGGCCGCGCCAACGGTGAACGCGGCGTAAGCAAGCTGAACGAACTCGATGCTGTTTGGCAGGTACAGGAGCACCCGGTCGCCGGGACGCACACCGAGCCTTTGCAGCCCGGCGGCGGTTTTTCGCACCGCTTCGTTCAACTCGGCGTAACTGACGCGTTCGGCCCCGCAGACCACCGCCGGGTGATCAGGACGGCGAAGCGCATGCGCAGCCAGCAGTGTCTCGCTTCGCATCCTTTGCCTCGCTCCCTGGGATATGAGACGGACTGGCCGGCGTTGCCGTTCAGCGTTTCCGGCGGTAGGCTCCCAGCCCCGGCCGGAAGGACTTCTCATCGAGGAACTGCTGCATTGCGTGTTCGCGGCCGCGTTCGGGATCGTTGAGTATGGCTTGGTCCGATTTCGCCATCAAGTAATCCGCGGCTTCCTCCCAATGCATGTCGCTTACGAACTTGAAGGCAACCTTCGCCTGACGCAGCACGGTCGGATTCTTCTCGAGCAATGTTTTCGCCAGTTGCACGGTGCGCTTGCGCAGCTTGGATTTCGGAACCGCTTCGTTTACCAGGCCCATCCTTGCAGCCTTCTTGCCGGTGAAGGTTTCTCCGGTCATCACATAGTAGAGTGCGTCGCGCTGATTCATGACCTTGGATACCGCCTTGCAAACCACGCCCGCAGGGATGATCCCCCAGTTGATCTCGGAGAGGCCGAATACGGCCTTTTCGTCAGCGATCGCGAGGTCGCATGCCACCAGCGGCGTGAATGCCCCGCCAAAGCACCAACCGTTCACCATCGCGATGGTGGGTTTCGGATAATGCAGCAGCCGCCGCCATTGCCACGCCCAGTTGGCCCGGTATACGCGCGCCCTTTCGGCCGGAGGAGCATTGTCGGTTGCGCGGAAATAGTCCCTGAGGTCCATTCCGGCAGACCAGGAGTCGCCAGCGCCGGTGAAAACCAGAACGCCGCAACGCTCGTCGGCTTCGAGAGCATCGATGACATCGGACATTTCCAGCGCGAGGTCGGCGCTGATCGCGTTGCGTTTTTCCGGGCGGTTCATGGTTACCCAGGCGATTCGATCTTCGAATTCCACAAGTACGTTCTTGCCCCAGGGTTCCGGATTGCTGGTTTTCGAGAGCTTGGCTTTGGAGTTCATCTCCAGAAATCTCCCCATTCACTGCATGTGTTGTGGCGACAACCTGGCCGATCACCGCAGCGTGTCGGCCTAATTCTGCGGTTTAATTTTTTCGTCCCGCACCACCTTCAGCCAGCGCGCGACTTCGGAGGCGAGGAACGCCTGGGTCTCCTCGGGTTCCGTAGGAGTAGCGCCGGTGCCCATCTGCGCATAGCGCTCGATTACGTCCGGCCGCCCCAATGCCTTATGCACCGCCTGATTGAGCCGTGCGACGAGAGGCTTGGGCAGATTCTTCGGAGCGGCAAGCGCGATCCAGCCTTTGACTTCGTAGCCGGGCACGGTTTCGGAAACGGTCGGAACTTCGGGCCAGTTCTTCCACCGCGTCGTGGTAGTGACCGCCAGCGGGCGCAGCTTGCCCGAAGGAACGAAGCTCAGCATTCCGGCCGGTGTGTCGAATACGACCTGGGTTTCACCCTGCACCGCCGCAAGCGGCGCCAGATTCCCTCCTTTGTAGGGAATCAGATTGAACTGCACTCCGGCGCGGCTTTGCAGCAACACCGTGGCGAGATGCATGCCGGTGCCGACCCCAGCGTGTGCAAGGGTCACGCGGCCTTGCTGATCTTTGGCCACGCGCAGCAGTTCCGCCAGCGTCTTGACCGGGGAGTTCGCCCCCACGGCGATGACAAAAGGAAAGCTCGAGAGCAGCGACACCATGGTGAAATCCTTTACCGGATCGTAGGCCAGGGACGGGTACAGGCCGGGCGAAATGCTATGACCCGAGGCCATGGTGAAAAGCGTGTAGCCGTCCGGATCGGCCTTGGCGACGATGCCGGCCGCCACCGTTCCTCCCGCGCCGGGCCGTCCTTCGACCACCACCTGCTGGCCCAGGATTTCCGACAAAGGCGCGGCTACGACCCGCGATGTGAGATCGACGTTGCCGCCTGGAACAAAACCGTGAATCAAATGAATGGGCTTATTCGGCCACTGCGGCGCCTGCGCGAGCGCGTTCGCACAACCCACAACGAGTACGAGGAAACTGGTCAGAAGCCTCATGCACATGGTCATCACTCCTTGATCTGCCATTCGCCGTTCGCCGCCGCTACGGCCGCTCACCCTGCGGCTCGGGCGCATAGACGTAATTGCCCGCGCGCATGATGCGCTCGCGCGAGGCGAGCAGCTCCTTTTTCAGCTTTTCGATTTTACGCGCGGGAAAGCTGAGCTTACCGCCGCGCTTTACCGCCTTACCCGCAATCAGCACCGTATCCACATTGGCTGACTCGGCATTCATCACCACGGCGTGCACCGGATCGCCCAGCGGCACCGAGGGGAAAATGTTCAGGTCGGTGGCGCGAATCATGATGATGTCGGCCTGCTTGCCCGGCGTGAGCGAGCCGATCTTGTGCTCGAGGCGCAACGCCCTTGCGCCGCCGATGGTCGCCCACTTCAGCGCGGAGCGCGTCGTCGTCGCGTGATGCTTCGCCGGATAGCGGCCCTGCCCGGCAAGCATGCGGTTGTCGAGCTCGCGCTGATGCACGAAGGCGCGCCGCATTTCCAGCAGCATCGAGGCGGCGAAATACGGGTCGACGTCGGTCCCGATCGCGGGCATTCCGCCCAGCTTCTCGATGCGGCCAAGCAGTGCCGGCATGTCGCAGTTCATCATCTCGGCCGTCACCGACGCCGAGGTCGAACAGCCGGCGTCGACGATCATTTTCAGCTCGTCTTCGTCGAAACAGTTGCCGTGCACCACGTTGTGGTCGGGACCGAGCAGCCCGGCTTTACTCAAGCGGATCATGCCGTCCGGCGCTTTGCGATTGCCCTTGCGTCCATAGGTGTGCGCGCTGTTGATGATGCCGTATTCGCGCGCCAGGCGAATGTCCGCCTCGGCGACTTCATAGGTGCCCCAGTCCGGGCCCAGAATCGCAAGCGCCATCGTGACCAGGTGCTCGTCCGAGGCGAGCCTGCCGGTGCGCAGCCGCCTCACCTCCTCGCGCGGCTGCGGGATTTCGTAATACGGCCGGGATTCCTCTTTTCCGATCGGCTTCGCCGTGCCGTGGCCGAACACCGCGCGTATGCCCGATTCCTCCAGGCCGTCCAGCGCGGCATCGGTCATCTCCGGCGTTCGCAGGTTGTGGCACCAGTCGAGGATCGTCGTGGTGCCGCCGTTGATCTGGCTGAGCGCGCCCAACAGGTTCGCGACACGGTTGTCCTCCGCTTCGAAGCGCTGCGCCAGGTTGCCGTGGATGTTGGTGAAATAATCGCGCCCGGAAATCCAGTCGGCGCCGATGCCGCGAAGCGAGATCTCCCAGGTGTGAATGTGCGAGTTGACCAATCCGGGCATCACGATCATTCCGGTCGCGTCGATAATGGTCGCGCCCTCCGCCGCCAGATTTCGGCCGACGGCGGCGATCCTGCCGCCATCGATCAGAACATCGCCGCCGGCGATGTCGCCGAGCGCGTCGTCCACGGTTACCAGCGAGCCGTTCCTGATCAGCGTGCGCGTCATATTGCCGCTCATTCCGCGGACACGCCGGATGCCTTCACCGCCTCTTTCCACATCAGCCAATTGGCACGCAGCATTTCCGCGAACTGCTCAGGAGAGTTGCATAGCGCATCGACGCCGATTGCCTCCAATTTCGCGTTGAATCCGGAATCCTGGCATGCCGGCCTGAGCGCATTGGCAACGATCGAGATCACTTCCTTCGGTGTCCCGCTGGGCGCCATGAGACCGTTCCACGTCGCCGTCGCAAATCCCGGGTATCCCTGTTCGGCGACCGTTGGTACCTCGGCCAACTGGCTCAATCGCTTGTCGGTGGAGACGGCGATAATCCTGATCTTCCCGCTCCTGTGATGAACCAACGCTTCGAATACGCCGCCGATATAAAGAGGCACATGTCCACCCAACACATCCGACAGCGCCGGAGCGTTGCCCTTGTACGGGACATGGGACATCGTAATTCCGGATCGCTGGAGAAACAGCACCATGGTGAGGTGAGCAAGCGTGCCACTGCCGGCTGAAGCGTAGGGCACTTTGCCCGGGCGCTCCTTGGCGTAGGACACAAGTTCGGAAAGCGTCTTAACGGGAAAGCTCGGGTTCGCGGCGAGCGCCTGCGCATTGGAGCCGACGACCGAGATCGGCACAAAGCTCTTGAACGCGTCGTAACGCACCTTCTGCATATGGGGGACGATTTCCATCACCCCCGCCGACGCCAGAAACAACGTATAACCGTCCGCTGGGGCGCGAGCGACGAACTCTGCCGCGATGGTACCGCTTGCGCCGGCCCGGTTCTCAACGACAGCTTTCTGCTTAAGAGCGGTGCTTAGCCACTCGGCCGTGATGCGCGCGACGCTGTCGCCGGTGCCACCCGCGGCAAATGGCACTGTGATCATGATCGGCCGCTCGGGCCACGCAGCGTGAACCGCCACGCTAATGCTGGCCGCGATCAGACCCGCGACAATGGAGATTGTTTGTCGTTTCATTGGTACCTCCTTGACCGAAACAATCAGGCGAGTCGCTCGATTTGCCGCTCAGAACGAAAAAAGCATAGCACGGACACCGCAGTTCAATCGAAGCGACTCGCGGGAAAGAACGAAGAAGGACCCGCAGAAAGGCCCGATGGCGATGATTCTCGGGGAGGGGCCGCCCCGGGGGGCCAGGGCGAGGAGCTTACTTGCGCGCGCCGCGTATCGCGCGCCACACCCGGTCGGGCGTCGCGGGCATGTCCAGTTCCTTCACCCCGAGTGGCGCGAGCGCGTCCATGATCGCGTTCATTACCACCGGCAAGGCACCCACTGCACCCGCCTCGCCAGCCCCCTTCACCCCCAGCAGATTGCGCTCGGTCGGCACCGAAAGGCTGTCGAATTCGATGTTGCAGAAATCGTCGGCGCGAGGCATTGCGTAGTCCAAGAAGGAACCGCTCAGCAGTTGCCCGGAATCGCGATCGTAGGCGACTTGCTCCATCAGCACTTGGCCCGCGCCCTGGGCGATGCCGCCGTGGATCTGTCCCTTGAGGATGGCCGGGTTGATCATCGTGCCCACGTCGTCGACGACGAAATAGCGAACGACGCGCACCACGCCGGTCTCGGGGTCGACCTCGACTTCGCAGACATGCGTGCCGTAGGGAAACGTGACGTCCGGAGGCGACCATGCGCCGGACCCGAACAGGCCCGGCTCCATGCCTGGCGGGATTTTCCCGGGCTGGCTGGCCGCCTGGGCAATCTCATCGAGAGACCGCCGCCTGTCGGTGCCTTCGATCGAGAAATGTCCTGCTTTGAACACAATGTCGGCCTCCGCCGCTTCCATCAGGTGCGCTGCGATCTTCCGGCCTTTCTCGATCACCTTGTTCGACGCAACTACCAGCGCCGAGCCCCCGATCGACGCCGAACGCGAGCCGAAAGTGCCGATGCCTTGTGCGACCAAGTTGGTATCACCGTCGATGTAGTCGACGTTCTCCGGCGCGATCCCAAGCTTGGCGTAAAGCACCTGTTTGAACGTCGTCTCGTGCCCCTGGCCCTGGTTCTTGGTACCCATGAGCACGGTGGCCTTGCCGGCGCCGTCGAGCCGAATCTCGGCGTATTCCGTCGACACCGGGCCGGCGCGCTCGATCGGGTTTGCCAGTCCGATTCCGCGCAATAGACCCTTGGACTTCGACCCCTCGCGGCGCGCGTCAAAACCGGTCCAGTCCGCCATTTCAAGCGCCCTGTCCATGCATTTCCCGAAATTGCCGCAGTCATAGACGAAACCGAGCGCGGTATTCAGCGGCAGAGCCTCGGGCGGAATGACATTCTTGCGCCGCAACTCGATGCGATCCAGACCGAGCTCCGCTGCGGCATCGTCGATCAGGCGCTCGATTACAAAGGTCGCCTCGGGCCTTCCGGCACCACGATAGGGCGCGAGCATTCCGGTATTGGTCATCACGCAGGTCGAGCGCACGTAGGCCGTCGGAAAAGCATAAACGCCGACGATTCCCGGCGTGTTGGTAAAGCTGCACTGGAAATTCCGGTCGCCATTGATGTAGGCGCCGACGTTTGCGATCCAGTGCGAACGCAGCGCAAGAAATTTTCCGTCGGCGTCGAGTGCCAGTTCGGCTTCGTGCGCGTTGTCGCGGCCATGCTCGTCCGCGAGCAGCGCCTCGCTGCGGCTGGCCTGCCATTTCACCGGGCGGCCCAGGCGCTTTGCCGCCCAAAGGATCAGCCGGTGCTCTACCGCCGGTCCCTTGCCGCCGAACGCACCGCCGATATCGAACGCCACCACACGAATGCGATCCTTCGGAATGCGCAGGACCTCCAGCGCAAGCAGATCGCGCAGCGCATGCGGCGCCTGCACGTCGCAATACAGCGTGTAGCAGTCCTCGCGCGGATCGTGGACCGCGAGCGCGCTGCGCGGCTCCATGTACTGCGAATGCACCCGCGAAACAACGTAGCGGCGCTTCACAACGTGCCTTGCGCGGGTGAACGCGGCCTCGGTTGCGGCGCGGTCACCCATTTCGTGAATGTTCGAGATGTTGTCCGGGCATTCGTCCCACACCGCCGGACTCCCCGGATCGAGTGCGGAGAGGATATCCGCCACCGCCGCACCGGCGTCGTAATCGACCTCGATCAGCTCCGCCGCGTCCCTCGCTTGCTCCAGCGTTTCCGCAACCACCAGGGCGACCGGGTCGCCGACGTAGCGCACCCGATCTGTCGCCAGTCCCGGATGCGCCCGCCAGAACATCGGCGAGCCGTCAGGCCGCCTGCGCTTGAAGCTGATCGAAGTGGTACCGAGCTCGTTGCCGAGATCCTTCGCGCTGAACACGCCGAGCACCCCCGGCGCCGCGCGCGCGGGGCCGGTGTCGATCGAGCGGATCGCCGCGGCTGCGTGCGGCGAGCGCAGCACCGCGGCGTGCGCTTGGTCGGGCAGATTCACATCGCCGATATAGCGGCCGCGCCCGGTAATGAAGCGGGCGTCTTCGACGCGCGGAACCGATTGCCCTATCGCAAAATTATTCATGTCGACCATTCAGTGTGCATTCATTAGCGGCCGAGACTGCCGCGAGGACGCAGTGCAGTGCAGACATCATGCACTGACCTCAGGTGATCCCTTCGACTGATCAATTCCGATGAAGTTCGCGGTTCACACAGGCTATCGGCTATCCGGTGGCTCTCGCTACAGCTTGGCCGGCGGCAGAGGTGTGCGCCCGAGAATCATGTCGGAGGCCTTCTCCGCGATCATGATGGCAGGACCGTTCGTCGCGCCGGCGATGAGGTCCGGCATTACCGAGGTATCCACCACGCGCAGCCCCTCGGCGCCGATCACGCGCAGCTCGCCATCGACGACCGCCATCGCATCGGATACCGGACCCATCCTGCAGGTGCCGACCGGGTGGTGCACCGTACCCATGGTGGCGCGGACGAAGGCATCGATTTCGGCATCGGACCTGCAGGCAGATCCTGGCGATAACTCGTCGGCGACAAACGGCTTGAGTGCCGGCTGCTGGGCGATATCGCGGATCATGCGCACGCCGGCCCGGATGACGCGCCATTCATCTTCCGTGCCGATAAAATTCTGATGAATGCGCAACGCTTGTGTCGGATCGGCGGAGGCCAGTTCCACGTGGCCGCGGCTGCTCGGACGCATCGGCATGGCGCGGCACGAAAAGCTGTCGGCGAACGCTTTCTTGAACGGGGGCAGGTACGGCGCAGCGGTCGCGGTTGCCCCCATCCAGAACAGCAGCTGCAGGTCCGGCACGGCCTCCTGCGCACGCGTCTTGAGAAACGCGGTGATCCCGAACGGAAGATCCGCGGCGAAGCCCTTGCCGAACAGATAGGCTTGCGCGAGCGCAAATGCCACGCGGTCGAGCCGCATATTGCGCTGAAACGGGCCGGGCGTTTTCCGGCCGAAGGTCAGGACCGCGGATGCGTGATCGAGCAAGCCCTTCCCCACGCCCTTGAGCCCGACGCACGGCGCAATACCGTGCGACTTCAGTTCATCGGGGTGGCCGATGCCCGATAGCATCAACACTTGCGGCGAATTGATCGGGCCACCAGAGAGAACGACCTCCCGATCGGAGCGAACCGCCTGCGTTTGCCCGCCTCGCACGTACTCCACGCCGACGGCACGCGTGCCTTCCATCAAGACCTTGGTGACCAACGCATTGACCTGAACCGTCAAATTGGGGCGCGCCATCGCCGGTCGAAGATAAGCGGTCGCTGTGCTGCAGCGCCTCCCATTGCGCAGCGTCATCTGAATGGGCGCGAAGCCTTCCTGCTTGGGGCCGTTATAGTCGTCGGTGACCGGATGCCCTGCGCTCTTGCCGGCTTCGATGAATGCCTCGCACAAGGGGTCCCGGAAGCGGCAATATTGCGTGGTCAGCGGACCATCGCCGCCACGATAGGCGTTGGCACCGCCTTCCCATGTCTCCTGGCGACGGAAATACGGCAGCACATGAGCGTAGGACCATTGGGGAAGACCATTCGCCGCCCAGCGCTCATAGTCGCTGCGGTGGCCGTGGTAGTAGGCCATCGCGTTAATCGACGACGAGCCGCCCACCACCTTGCCGCGAGCGCATTCGATGCTCCGCCCGTCCATGCTTGCGGAGGGCTCTGCAAAATACATCCAATCATGCAGACGCTCCTGCAAGATGCGACCCCAACCCAGCGGAATGTGAATCCAGGGATCTCGATCCCAGCCGCCGGCCTCGATGACCAATACCTTGTTAGCCGGATCTTCACTAAGTCGATAAGCCAGAGCGCAACCTGCAGAACCGGCCCCAACAATGATGTAATCGAAGCGTGTCCCAACCGCCATTTCCCGACTCCCAGAGAGGCATTCTTGTCGCCTCGATTAACCAGACATTCCGCTCAAATTCCGCTGTGGTAGCGTTGTTTTTCAAGCGATAGGAAATTTGATTCGCCTGGCAATCGTACATCGGATACACCGCTTGAGGATACTTTATCCCGGCATGCCGCTGAGCGCCTGGGCTAGCGCTTGTCGGGTGGTGTTGTGCAGGGATACTGGTTGCGTGGAGATGAGAGCACCTCCACAAAGGCATCTAGATCGCAAGTGCCGTCGATGATCGCGCGCCGTATGCGCAGCACATCGCCGGTGGGCGTCAGGCCGCGGTCGACGGTGGCGAGCGCTTCGTAGCCGGCTGCAATCGCCAGTCCGATCAGCTCGTCGTTGTACAAGCCGCACGGCCACGCGAGATAGCGGACCGGCATGCCGATCTGCCGCTCGATCAGCAGCTTGGAACCGATCAGCTCGCGGCGGGCGTCGGCGATCGATTTCCCGGCGGGCCGACCGGCAACCCATGTCTTGAGGTTGCTCGATTCATCGCAGGGATGCGTGAGCGTGTGCGAGTGCACGTCGAACAGCGGCTTGCGAGCAATGGTCCGGATTTCGTCCCACGCAAGATAGCCCACCTCGGGGAGTGCCTCGCCGATGATCCAGAAGGTGGCCTTCAGCCCAAGCTTCTCGAGGATCGGCAGCGCGTTCTTCTGGTTGGCCCAGCCGTCGTCGAAATGTATCGCGACCGCGTGGTCCGGGACGTTGCCGCTGCGTGTCGCCTCGACGACTTCGTCCATCGACAGCGTGCGATATCGGTGCGCGGCAAGATAGCGCATCTGTGCCTCGAAGCGCGCCAGCGAAATTACCGTCTGTCCGGGCTCGTCCCGAATCGGCTCGGTCTGCACCTTGTGATAAACGACAATCGGAAGGGGCAGCCCGGCACTGGCCGAAAGTGGAAGCAGGCAGCACGCGATCCACAGCATAATCAGGTGCTTCATGGTTCGAAGACGAGCCTTTCCCGAAGTTCCCGCTCAATGGCGGGCGTTATACAACCCGCCGTAGCAGCGGCACCTGCCGGATGCCCCAGGTGGTTGCCAGAGAGATCGCAAAGCTGACGATGGTGACAGCAGGAATGCCGACGGCAGGGTGCACCCAGGCCCCGTGGACGCCATGTTTGGCGAAGATCTCGAGCCACGCGGGGTGCACGACGTAGACTCCCAGGGTCAAAGGGGCAAGCTGCCGGACGACCCGTGCATGCCAGTCGTCCTGGGCGACGGCAGATGCGCCAGGTCCGAGAACGGCGAACATACCCAGCGTCATAACGATGACCAGCGGATTGAAATGCGAATACGCCGCGTCGATACCTCCCGCGCGCGCCTGACTGACCGCGACGCCGGCCTCGATCGCCACGCCGACGCCGCATACCAACGCAGCCATCACCCCTAATAGCCGCAGATACTGAAATCGCGCTTCGCCAATCTGATACCGGCCTGCCAGGAAGTAGGGAACAAACGGAATCCACAGGCCAAGGAACGTGTTTCCGAAAACTCCACCGACATTCGGTCTGACCACGACGATGACGAACGCGAGCACGACAATCAACAGAAGCAGCCTGTGCGGGCTTCGCTCGACTAAGAACGACAACAGGGGGGTGACGGCGTACAGCCCGAGCAGCATGTACAGGTACCACAAGTGGATGTAAGGACTGCCCGCGAGCACGGACTGCGTCGCAGCGGCCGGATCAAGCGTTCCATTGGTATAGCGCGTCCAGCCCAAATAGAATGCGGTCCAGAAGAGCAAGGGCACGAGTATCCGCGCCAGTCGACGTCGATAGAAGCGCCCCGGCGCCTTGTGGGCTCGCGCGGTGAGAAGCAGCGCTCCGCTCAGCATCACGAATACCGGTAACGCCCACCGGCTTAGCGCGTCTGCGAGATTGCCCACCCACCATTCCAGGCGCTGTGCGTCAGGTTTGTGGACCACGACCCCGGAGGAAACGTGGAGCCAGACAATCGCGAAGGCTGCGACAACCCGGATCCGATCAAATGCCACGTTCCAGGATTGCACTTCTGCTAGCGGCTGATTTCGAGGTGGGTTTCGATAATCCAGATTCGCCCACGTCGATGACATGGTTCGCATCCAAACGGTCGTTCAACAGCCGCTTCGACATTTCGCCCGCCAACCCGGTTCCCGACCCGCAAGATTCAACCTGAGCCGACCACACTGGAACCGGGGCGACTCTGCAAATCGAAGCAAGAGCGATTGGAAGATCAATCCGCGCGAGGATCCTGCACCGGCCTGCCGATGCATGCGAAATGAAACGGGCCATCGCCTGAGCACGCAAGCGAAGGCCCGCGATACTGAAGCTCAGTCCAGCTTGATCCCGGCTTGCTTCACGACTTTGCCCCACTTGGCTATCTCTGTCTTGATGAACTCGGCGAAGTATTCCGGGGTGCTGCCCACGGGTTCGAGTCCCTGGCTGATCTGCCTATCCCGGATCTCGGGTAGCTGCATGATGCGGGACATTTCCCGGTGCCATTTTTGCACCACATCCCGCGGAATTCCGGCCGGACCCAGGAATCCCACCCAGCTGGCCACGTTGAACCCGGGGAGCCCCGATTCCGATGCCGTGGGCAGATCCGGCGCCAACGGCGAGCGGTGCGTCCCGGCGGCGGCCAGCGCCCGCAGTTTGCCCGCCTTTATCTGGGGCGTCAGCAGGAACACGCTCTCGAAAGTCACCGATGTCTCTCCACTCACGACGCTCATCATCGAAGGCCCGCTGCCTTTGTAGGGAACGTGCACCATGTTCACTCCCGCCATGGACCGGAACAGCTCCGCGGCCAGGTGCTGAGTGGAGCCATTGCCGATCGAGGAGAAGTTGACCTGCCCGGGTTTGGCTTTCAAGTGGTCTATGAGCTCCTTGACCGATTTGACCGGCAACTGCGGATTCACGGCCAGCAACAGCGGAAGTCTGGACACCAGGCTGATGGGCGTAAAGTCCTTCACCGGATCGAAGGGCAGCTTGCTGTATGCCGTCGGATTTACGCTGAAGCTTGTGGCGACGAGAATCATCGTGTAGCCGTCCGGGGCCGCTTTCGCCACGAAGTCGGCGCCGATGATCGTGGCCGCGCCCGGCTTGTTATCGACCAACACCGGTTGGCCCCAGGCTTGTTCGAGCTTCTGGCCGATGCTGCGGGCGATGGGATCCACGGCCCCGCCGGGAGGGAATGGAACAATCACGTGAATTGGCCGATTGGGATACGGCAAGGATTGACACCATGCCACCGATATCCCCAAGAGCACCCCTATTCCGGTCATGATGCTCGCAAGCAGTCGCGTCTTCATATTGAGAACCCCCTCATGAAATGACAATCGCCACAGCCAAGAACCTTGAACTCATTGGAACATCTCCCTCTTGTCTTATAGAGCGTGCGCCGCATCGTGAATGTTAGCCGAAGTGCAGCTGCGCCGGTTGGGCCGAGGACAACTGATCGACTCTACCGCGGTTGCCGCCAACAGGTTATTCTTGGCGATATCCAGATGCCATCAAGGCTGCACGCGGGTCGGACCCGAGTCCCTCCCGCGAGTGGGCCGCCCCCTACGCCATGACCGCACCGAATCCGGCAACATTGGATATCCTCGGCACGCTGATCGGCTTTGACACCGTCAGCCGCAACTCCAATCTCGGCTTGATCGAGTGGATGCGCGATTACCTGGGCAAGCTGGGTGTTGAGACGCGGCTGACCTATGACGCCGAAGGCGGCAAGGCAAATCTGTTCGCCACCCTCGGCGACGAGCACGTGCCCGGCTTGGTGCTTTGCGGCCACACCGACGTCGTACCGGTGGAAGGCCAACCCTGGGACAGCGATCCATTCAAGGCCGAGTTGCGCGAAGGTCGCATCTACGGCCGCGGCAGTTGCGACATGAAGAGCTTCATCGCCTGTGCGCTGTCCGCAACGCCGCGGTTCCTGGAAGCCGATCTCAGGCAGCCGCTGCATCTGGCTTTCACGTATGACGAGGAGGTCGGCTCGGTCGGCGTAACCACCCTGATCCGCGACCTTGGCCGGGCCGGCATCCGTCCCGCTGGGTGCATTGTCGGCGAACCCACCTCCATGCAGGTGATGACCGCGCACAAGGGGATACGCCTGTATCGCTGCCGTGTGCGCGGCCTCGAGGCGCATTCCTCGCTTGCACCAAGCGCGGTCAATGCGATCGAATACGCCGCGCGGCTGGTGGCTTTTATCTGTAACCTCGCCGAGGAAGCGCAAACGACGGGGCCGCACGATGCGACGTTTTCGGTACCGTTTACAACCATGCAAGCGGGGGTAATCGCCGGCGGTACCGCGCCGAACATCGTGCCGCGCGACTGCGAATTTCAGTTCGACCTGCGCTACCTCCCGGGCAGCGATCCGGACCACATCTATGCGCGCATCGAGCGCTATGCCGAGCATTCGCTGCTGCCCAGGATGCGCGCCATATCGCAGGAGACCGGCATCCGTCTGGATCTCATCGCCGAAGCCCCGGACCTCGATACCGCGGACGATGACCCGATGACCGTCCTCGGCACGCGGCTGGCCGGCAACCCCGCCACGGGCCGCGTGGGCTTTGCAACCGACGGCGGCCACTTTCACCGCGCCGGCATTGCCACTATCGTCGTGGGCCCCGGCTCGATCGACCAGGCGCACAAACCCAACGAATTCATCGCGCTCGAACAAATCGCGCGGTGCGAGGAATTTCTGTCGCGCCTGCGCGATCACCTCGCTCAGTAACGCTCGCCACTGCGGGGCTTCCAATTAATGACTTAATTGAGGTAAAGTCATTGCGCCGCCGGCTGTAATTGCCTGCTGTTGCAGCAGCGCGGATTGTGAGACGGATCGGTGACCAGGGAACTTCCAGATAGACTTGCCCACCCTGACGGGGATCAAGCGTTCATGCGGTGGACGGAGTCGGATTCCGCAGCGATAAAACAATGACCTGCCCATTTGAACGTCGGCACCCGGAATTTGGCGGCCGCCCGCCCCTCACCTCTGGGCGGCCGCCCCACATCGCTGCCCCCCGAGCGAAGCCCAAGACCCAATGACTGAACGCTCGTATCCGGCGGCCACTGGAAGCGATACGGCCGTAGAGGAATTCCAGTGGCCCGCGCCGCCATATTTCGAGTTTGTCTGGGCGGAAGATCGCTGCGGGCTGGGGGAATGCCTGCTGATCTTAAGAGACGGCGAGATGGCGACCGGACGCCTGCACAGCTTTCTGACGGACGAATCGCTATTGACGTTTCAGGCGGACGGCAGCAGCGAAACCCTCCACGTCCCGTTTTCCGCGCTCCTGAAACTGCAGCTGCTCCAGCCGCTTGGACTGAGGCGCGAGACCCTGCCATCGAACGTCGCTGAAACCGAAGACCTGCCGCGGTCGGAACGCCAGCCGTTCTGGGTAGAGCTGGTGAACGGCGAGAAATTTCAGGGCATGACCCGAGGCCACCTGAGTGCGTTATGCGGCCTGTTCCTGTACCTGGAAGGAGCGGATGGCGGGGTCATGCGGTGTTTCATTCCCGCGCAGGCGACGAAGTCCTGCAACATCGGTGCGCCCATCGGGCAGATTCTGATAGATCAGGACGCGGTTACGCCCGAGGCCGTCGGGGTCGCTCTGAACATGCAGTCGATGATGCGCACGCAAAGGCTGGGCCAGTTCCTCACCGAGAACAGGTTTGTGTCGCCCGATCAGCTAGCGGCGGCATTGAATCTCAAGCGCGAAAATCCGAGCCAGAGACTGGGTGAAGCATTGTTGGAACTCGGTTTCCTGTCCAAGCCGGAGCTGGAGATGGCGCTGGAGAGCGACGCCAGGGACCGGTCCATGCCGATTGGCGAGATCCTGCAGAAGAAAATGGGGATCGTGGATGAGAAGACGATCAGCGGGGCCATGGCGAACAAGCTGGGTATCCCGCTGGTGAATCTTGCCAAGGTGACGATTCCCCAGGAAATCCTCAACAAGATTCCGGCGGCCATTGCACACCGTCGCCGGATCGTGCCGTTGTGCGAGGCCGAAGGCGCGCTGTTCGTGGCGATCGAAAATCCAATGGATAACGCCGTTCTCGAGGAGCTGCGCACAATCACGCGAATGAAGGTCCGCCCGGTCGCCGCTACCGGAGAGGAGATCGCCGACTCGCTGATGACCCACTACGGTGCCATCGCGAATGTCGGAATCGCGGCTACCACCACTTCCGGCCGCAATCTGCTTGGAACACGAACTCAACCGGCGATCGAGCTCGCTGCAGAGAACGAAGCGGGGGTACAGGAGCTGATTGCAAGGCTGGCGGCGGAGAGCGGTAACCTCGACAGCGGCGAGCAGCAGGCCGTCAAGAGCGACAGCGCGCTGGTAAAGCTGGTCAACAGGATGATCCTGGACGCGGTCGAGCAGAAGGCTTCAGATATCCATATCGAAGCGAATCTCGCCCCCAAGACCACCCGCATTCGATTCCGCAAAGACGGGACCCTGGTGAACTATCTCGAGCTTCCCGCCCCGTTCCGCAACGCCGTGGTCTCCAGAATAAAAATCATGAGCCAGCTCGACATTACCGAGCGCCGTAAGCCTCAGGACGGCAAGATCGACTTTGGCCGGTTCGGCCCTGCGCCGGTGGAGCTTCGCGTCGCCACTATTCCGACGACCCGCGGTCTGGAAGATGTGGTGATGCGGGTGCTCGCGGCAGCCACGCCGGTTCCGGTGGACGAGCTCGGTCTAGACGAAAAAACCCTGAGATCCCTCAAGAAACTCATTTCCAGTCCGCACGGGCTATTTCTCGTTTGCGGCCCGACAGGCTCGGGAAAGACTACCACGCTGCATTCACTGCTCGCGTTTCTCAACACACCGGAGCGCAAGATCTGGACGGCGGAGGATCCGATCGAAATAACCCAGCCCGGGCTGCGCCAAGTTCAGGTCAACGCCAAGATAGGCTGGACGTTCGCCGTTGCCATGCGCAGCTTCATGCGCGCCGATCCAGACATCATCATGGTCGGTGAAATGCGCGATGCTGAAACGGCGAAGATCGGCATTGAAGCGTCGCTGACCGGCCACTTGTTGCTCTCGACATTGCATACCAACAGCGCGCCGGAGAGCATCGTGCGGCTGCTTGACCTCGGCATGGATCCGTTCAACTTCGCCGACGCGCTGTTAGGCGTCCTGGCGGAGAGGCTGGCCAAGCGCCTTTGTCCGAAATGCAAGCTGGAGTACACACCGACGTCGGCGGAGATCAAAGGGCTCGCAGCGCAATACTGCGACGAAACTTCGATCCAACCGGGCAAACAGGTGAATGAGTGGCTCGAGCGTTATGGCGGCGCGACCGGGAAGATCAGTCTTTTCCGCGCGCGAGGGTGCGCCCACTGCGATCGCACCGGATACCGCGGCCGGATCGGGCTGTACGAACTGCTCCTGGCCAACGCCGCGGTGAAGAGGCTGGTGCAGACTCGCGCACCTCTGGCGGAGGTGAAGAACGCGGCAACGGCGGCCGGCATGCGCACGCTCAGGCAGGACGGCATAGAGAAGATTCTCCAGGGCCTTACCGATATCCAGCAAGTGAGCTCGGTCAGTGTCTGAGCGCGTCCTGCGCCGACAAGGGACGAGCCCTGCGTGAAAATGCAGCGCAGCTATCGGGCCGGACAGTAGTTTCACCGCCTCTTGCCAGGGTTGTGCCGCGGACCAGGCAAAGCCCACAAACTCAACGCTGTACACCGACGAGAGCGGCTGCGAGCGCGCGCTCGCCGGACCAGGCTCAAAGACGCATCGACACTCCTCGACGCCTGAAATCCTTTCCTCTGTCCTAATTTCGCCGCCGACAACCCGACCGCAGGAGCGGCCCTTAGGCAGATGCGGTCGGGCTTGACCCAGTGGGTCATGGGTCCGGGCCCGTCAATTGCTTTTGCTTACAGCACCGGCATCGATGGGTTGGATAGCATGGCTGGATTATTCATTGTTCTTAATTGGTTACGTCCTTGCCGCCGCTGCGCTGCCATGGTTGCAGCCGCGCGTGGACGAGAAGCTGTCGAAGTTCCAACGAATCGACGTCAAGCCCTCGACAGTTTTGCCGAGCTTAGGGTTTTCTAGACAACCAACCGGACACTTTCGCGGATATGTTCAATCTACTGCGTCATTACGCGATAACCAGCTTCATCAGCATTCTTGTTGCGACAGTGCTTCTTGCCGGACTTTATCGCTACCTGCAAGTCCAGGAGACTATCGAACTCGAGCGCACGAGCGACTTGGCCATGGCGGGAATTGCATCGATCATGCTGCTCTTGTACGGCGTTTTGTGTGTTTCCGTGCGGCAGGCCAAGGCAATCGTGGATACTCAACAAGCGAGCATACGCGAGCGAATCCACACTTTGGAAACGCTATTCGCCCAGCTGTTGAAAAACGAGGAAATGGAAAAAGAGAAACTCGCGGCTGGTTTGCACGAGGACCTGGCGCAGACCCTGAGCGCGATCAAGATTCGGATTGAAAACGGTCTTGGCCCAAAAAAAGCAAATGTACCGTCCACCGCAACGCTCGGTTCCGCGGTTTCCGCGTTGCAGGGGGTAATCGAGGAACTTCAGCAAACCGCAATGGAACTGCGGCCACCCAGTTTGGAAGAACTCGGGTTGCTGCCGACGATTCGCTGGTTTTGTCGCGAATTTGAGAACGTGCACGCCGGGATCCGGATCGAGCAGAAGATTTCAGTGCAGGAAGAACAGATTCCAGCGCCGCTGCGGATCGTCATATACCGCATCATCGAGTCTGCGCTCAATGAAATAGCGCGATGCGGCCATACCAATCAGGTCCGACTGGCGCTGCGGCTGACAGCCGATGCCATAACAGTGGGGATCGAATATATTCCGCAGGATCCGGTTTTGTCCGAGCAGGCGGACGGCCCGCCTGCGCCCCTCAAGCGTTTTGTCGTGGCGCAGGAGCGAATCTCCCAGTCCGGCGGAACGTTTTTGACGGCGCAAAACAAGGAGGGAGGAATCGCTTTGCAGGCGTATTGGTCAGACTCGGTCGAATTCGTTCGTAGCCAAAGCAGGAGGCGCCATGATCCTGCCTCAGCCGGCGGCGCACCGCGCTCCGGAGACCGGAGTTTGCCCACAACGGGAGTGCAGCTTCGGCCGGAAGCGGCCTGAAGAACAGAAAGGTTTCTTGACGCCTGTAATCGGGCGCCCGAATCCCGACTATCTGACGACCAGTCCCTTCTCGATGGCGTAGGCGGTCAGCCCGGCGACTTTCTGCACGCCGAGCTTCATCATCAGTTTGGCGCGGTGTTTCTCGACGGTTTTCACGCTCAGAAACAGGTACTCGGCGATCTCCTTGTTGGCGCACCCCTCGGCCACCAGTTTGAGAACCTCCCGTTCGCGATGGGTGAGCGTATCCAAGACGCTGTTCACCGCCGGTGATTTGCCGCCGCCCTGGCTAGCGTTGGCGACCTTCGCTTCGATGCTTCGGCTGAGGTAAGTCTTGCCGTTTGCAACGCTGCGGATCGCCACGCATAGTTCATCATGCGTCGCTTCCTTGAGCAGGTAGCCGTCCGCGCCCGCACGCAAGCTTGCAAAAACGAATTCCTCCGTCTTGTGCAAGGTCAGCACCAGAACGCGCGTATCGGGATAGCGCCGCTTGATATCCGAAATCGCTTCCATGCCGTTCATACCCGGCATGGTCAGATCCATTACGACCACATGCGGCCGCAGTTCGCCCACGGCCTGAATTGCATCGCGACCGTTGTCGGACTCGCCGACGATCTCGAATTCCGGATTCTGACGCAGCAACGCCACTAACCCAGCCCTGACCAGGGTATGGTCTTCAGCAATTAGAATACGCAGCATCTTTTTCCCAATGGCCTGACGATGAAATCCACAATTCGTGCTTCGGGTGCTACTCGGATATAGGCCGGACTAACCGGCTGGGTGACCCAGTCCGGTCAGGACCCGGATTCTCCAGAAAGGGAGGCCATCTCACGCGAACCCGAGTTCCTTTTCCCGGCGCGGTTTTCAGCTCGAATATGCCGCAGCAGAGTTCCGCGCGTTCTCGCATGGTCTGGAGCCCCAGACCTAGGGTCGAATCGTCGTTTGCGGCCGCCGCAGCCGACTCGAATCCCCGCCCGTTGTCCTCGATGGTCAACTCAAGAATGCCGCGCCGCTTGGTCAGTGCCACCTTGATCCGATTAGCGCCGGCGTGCTTGATCGCATTGGCGCTCGCCTCCTGGAAGATACGAAATATCGGCGTCTTGAGACACTTCGGTACGTCGGCTTCGCTGACGCGGACCTCACGCTCGATCGCCACATTCGGGCAGGCCGCCTCGAATTCACGGAAGTACCACGACAAGGTGTCGATAATGCCGAGCGCATCCAGCGTCGCCGGACGCAGATTCATTGCGATCTGGCGCAACTCTTCGCCGACGTCCTCGACTTTGAGTTTCAGCCGATCCAAGCACTCGGCCGTTTTTTCCGGCTCACCCGCCATCAGCAACCCGGCCGCCTTGTCGATCGATAGTTTCACCAAGCTCAATGATTGTCCGATTCCGTCATGCAGGTCAGCGGCTATGCGTCGCCGCTCAGTTTCCTGGATAGTCAGATGCTGTGCAGAAAGGCGCAGCAGTTCGTTCCGTGTAATGCGACGCGCTTCTTCGATGCTCGTCCAAGAGCGCATGTCGCATGCAAGCAAAGAAAGTCCATCGAACCGTCCGTCATCGGCAAAATGTGCCGTGATTACCAGCGAAACGTCGATTTCGCAGCCTTCACTCGTCAGGAGCACGGAATTTCCGGACCAGGCGCCGCTGCGTTTGGCGCTCGGAATCGCTTCATCGGTAATGCGAGGACGAGCGCTCGGCGCAATGCACTCGATCAGCGCCAGTCCTGAAATGTCGCTCTCGCTCTCAAGCCCCAATAGAGTCCGCCCGGACGGGTTGATGCAAAACAACGAGCCGTAACGGTCTGCCATCGCGACGAGCACCGCTGCATTATCGAGTATGGTGAGTACACGGTCGCGCGCTCTGGACTCGGTTGTCCGCTTATTCGCATTGCGCGAAATATCTTGATGCCGGGACAACTCAACCGTGCTATTGAAATGGGAATGCTTCACCTTCTCCCTTGTCGACCGGCGGACATACAGTTCGTCGCCACCGCGGTCAGGTAGAAGTCTTGCGTCATCCTGTTTTTCGGGCCAAGCCCGCGTGCGGCGTCATGCCGCAGTGAATCTATCTATATCGCCTCCTTCGATACCGGTAATAATACACACATTATGACATTTGCATACCTATTTCGCGGAAATGTGACATTCTTCCGATTCCCGAACCGTCAAACCACTCGCAAACCGACCCGGGCTATGCAGCAACGCTCGCATACGGAAGATCCGCAAAGCCATCACACCAGTGCCGCCAAAGCCCTCGACACAGGCCGTGCCGACTCACGCTAGCGAACGAACCGGACGCACCAGCGTACGCAATATTCCACTCTGAGAGGTAAACCCGGTAACGCGCCGCAAAGGCTTGCGCAACCTGAGCGCAATGCACAACCTGCGGAAATTGGGGTGATCGGGTCCGACGCGAATAACGTATCGATACCCCTGCCGGGGCGACATCGCTTGTGCGTTCCTGCGAAATATATTCATGACTCCTCATCCTCTTGGTCGTCAATCAGGGCTCTCGAACTGTACGGACGACGGTGCTCTGTCAGAAGTAGGGCGTTTGCCCATTCCCAGAGGTCATCGCCAGAATTGCGTGCACAAGTTCACAAGATCGAGCGATTTGGAGTTATTGGGTTGCTTTGCTGATCCGCGATGGCGTGCCCGAGAGGTTCCCGGGTGGGGACGCGCGGACTGCCAGCAATGGAGTCGAACAGTGCTCTTAGACGCCGCTCGCCGGAGCGATGGCGAACAGGCGCCAATGCCCAACCGGACTAACGGCACGGATCCCGCCCGTGAGCAGGACGCTTTTGAGATAGCTAGAGGGAGTAATGCGAAGCCGCCGCTCCGGAATCATCCCCCCGTGATTGGCGGACAGATTTCGACCTCGGCCTCGGCACGGATCGAATCGCCCGGATGAACCCAGTTTCCGTCGGCGACGATCATGAGCGCGAGCGGCTTACCCGTCTCCGCGCTCGCCTGCATGTGGCGCGCGATCCCCGGGACCTTACCGGCCAAAGCGGCGAGCAGACCCTCGCGAGTCGTGCCGCCTTCAAGCGCAAGCTGGAATTCCTGCGGGGCACCCTCGCTCAGGGTGCCCCGCAAAATGATCTTCATGCTTCGGTCGCCCTAGGGGCGCAGTTCGATCCCTAAACGATCCAGGGTTTCGGTCTTCGGAATTCCGGTCTTCGGATCCCAACCGCAGGTCGCGTAGAACTCATCCTTGAGCGCCTCCATCGGCACCACCTTGCCGCGGTTGGGCCCATCCGGTAGAGGTTCGTCGAGCAGCCGAGACGGCAGGCGATCCTCCGCCCTGCCGAAACCCGCCTTCGAAATGAAGAGCCTCTCCATATTCAAAACGCGCTCGCCGATTTCGGCAAGCTTTGGCATGTCGAGGTTTTGCCCCGTCACCGCTGAAAGAAGTCCTGACGCGGACTCCGTTCCAATCACGCCGAGGGGGAACGTGCACATGACCGAACAATCGAAAATGATGCGCCGGCCGGCGGCGGCCTTCACGACGGCGCCCCGGCCCTCGATCTTGGTAGCCTCGGCCGAACCCAGCTCGATTCGCGCCGGCAAACCCAGATCGTGATGGCATCCACCGCGGTGCGAAAACGCATACTGGATCGCCTGCCCCCAGGAGCCCCGGCATTCATAGCCGCCGAACTCCATGCCTTTGGCCGTCATCGCCCAAGCATCGGAGCCTTGACCGACCTTTGCTGCGGCCCGCTGGCTTCCCTCGGCGAGGAGGTCCCCGATTCCCTGGCGAAACGCTATCTTGTGTATGAGCTCGAGCAGCATCTGGTGATTGCCGTATTTCATGTCGATGCCGTCGGTGTCTTTTTTGCTCAGAAGACCCCGCTCGTAGGATTCGGTAGCCCAGCCGATCGTCATGCCGGCGGACATCGTGTCCACCCCCATCAGATCGCAGAAATCGTCGGCGGCGATGATCGAATCGAAGCGCGGGTTCTCGAGGTTGGAGCCGAAGGCGTAGATCGTTTCGTATTCCGGTCCGAACGAAGTGGCTCCCGCGTACTCGCCATCCTTGACGGTGCTCCAGTGGTAGCACGGATTCGGGCAATACGGCGCACAGCTCTCGTTGTCGATGATCCAGTCATTCCTGATTTTTTCCGGAGCGAACATCTGTACTTCTTTGTACTTGCCGGTATGCCATTGGCGGGTTGGCAGGATGCCGGCGGTGTCCAACATGACCAAAGCACCCCTGGTGCCATACTTGCGCTGGTCGATTTTCCAGTCCGGGGCAGCGGCAAGCCGCTTGGTAACGAAACGCTGCGCCTCTTTCAGCGCAGCGGCATCGGCGATCGGAGCTTCCCCGGTCCCGTGCACTGCAACCGCCTTCAGATTCTTCGAGCCCATGACAGCACCCGCGCCGCCGCGCCCGAAGGCATTGCGCTGGCGGCCTTCGGTCACGACGCACGCGTACTTGACCAGGTTCTCGCCTGCGGGACCGATCAGCGCAATGGACGCGTGGGCCGGCACTTTCTGCTGGATGAAATAGTCGGCATCGCCGGTATTCATTCCCCAGATCTTGGCCGCATCCTTGAATTCGACGTTTCGGTCCTGCACTACAAGATAGACGGGTCCTTCCGATCTGCCCTTGATGATCAGCACGTCATAACCGCACTTGGCGAGGTTGTGGCAGAACTGCCCGCTGGAAATCGTGTAAAGGCAAGTCCCCGACAGCGGCGACTTGGTGACGATGACCGACTTCGACGAGTAGAAAGCCCGGGTAGCATTCAGCGGACCGGCCACGAACATCAGCACGTTGTCCGGCGACAGCGGATCGACCTTCGGATCCACGAGGTCGTGAAGGAGCCGCCCACCGAGCCCGCGCCCACCGATATATTGCTCGTAATACTTCTGCGGAATCTCCTGCTCCTGAGTCTTCTTGGTGGTCAGATCCACCACAAGCGCCTTGCCTTGCATAAACTGCCTCCTTGAACTAAATCTTTGTGCCTATATCGTCGCGCTGACGGACGGTTGATGCGCTTCCCCATCGGATCGGGAAAAATCCGACAGCAACTACCCCCTGAGCGCTCAATCGTATCATGTCGCTTCGTACGGCGTGGACAGAATAATGAAGACCCCTGGAGCGCCTAAAGCGCCACGACGAAATCGAATTTCGCTGCACGCCGCCCGTCCTTGCGCGCAACCTGCATCGTCAGGTCGCGGCGGTAGATGCCATCGAAGCGGTTGCTGGGCTCATCCGGAAAGTACAGCTGCGTTGTCAGAACGCGCCCACCGGGGGCCTGCACTATGACGTGAATATGGCGCGTACGGCCAGGATATTCGCCCGGCACGATGGTCTCCAGGCTGTAGCGGCCCTGCGCGTCGGCGAACACGTGCCCGCGATAACGAAAGCCACGATTGTCGTATTCGCCGGTTTCGTCGCAATGCCAGAAGTCGAGCAGCGCATTCGCCACGGGCTTGCACTGCGGCGAGAGCACGACACCGCTCATCAGAAGCCGCTCTGCCTTGCTGCCTGGCTCGACGAGCGAGCTTCGCCCCGGCGAACGAGGAGTGTAGAAAGGTCCTGCAGTCTGCGACGGCGTTCGCCCGGACTTCTCACCGCAGGCCGGCGTCAGTGGCAGCGCCTGACCCGCGGCGGAGCCGATCGGGACGAACGGCAGCGCAAGCGCCGTGGTGAGGAATCTGCGCCGGCTGGTCCGGCTCTCAATGCGGTTCATGGCTTATCCTTTCACACGGAAGATGTGCTTCGTGTATGCCTTCGGTCCGCGACGCGCTCAGTGTCTGAGCTTGCCCCAGAGCTCGTCCAACCGCGCGTACCGGCCACAGCGGGTAACGTAGAACTTGTATCGCACCGGGTTCTTCCGATAGTAGTCCTGGTGGTAGTCCTCGGCCGGCCAGAACTCGGCTGCCTTGACGATCGGCGTCACGATCGGCTGCTTGAAGGGCTTCTCCCTCCCCCACTTCGCCTTGGAAGCCTCGGCGAGCCGCTTTTGCTCCTCGTCATGCCAGAAGATCGAAGGCCGGTATTGCGAGCCCACGTCGCAGAATTGCCGGTCTTTCACCGTGGGATCGTGGTTTATCCAGAATTGCTCGAGCAGTCGCTCGTAGCTCACCTTCGTCGGGTCGTACACAACCTGAACCACCTCGGTGTGCCCGGTGGCGCCCGATGACACTTCCTCGTAGGTCGGGTTCTTCTTGCTTCCACCCATGTAGCCTGAAGTCGATGAAATCACACCTGGAACCTTATCCATCGCCTCCTCCGCACACCAAAAGCAGCCGGCGGCAAAGGTGGCTTTGGCGAGTCCGGACGCCTGGCTTTGGGCAAAGACAGAGGGCACGGCGAGCGCGGCCAGCCAGATTGGCAGGATGAGAAGTCGAGCGAACATAGCCTTTGCCTCCTTCACGATGTCATCAGCTTGATCGGTCGTAAGACCGATTGCTTACGACTTGGTTCGGCGAGCGTGCTCAATAATCGGTTATGATCGCCACAACGTTTGCGTATGTCGACAGCCAGGATGGCCTGCTTTGGCGGGCCCTTGACCACATCGGCTTGCTCGACCGCACCCTCGCCGTAGAAAGGGATAGCCAGACGACGCGGGACCGAAGTCAAAAATACTTCGGGTCTTGGTCTTCCAGTTTCTATTTCCAGTCTAGTCAGCTCGCATCCATGCGCCTGCTAATGCTCCCTTTCCGCGTTTTTGGGCGCTTCGTAGATGAACGTTGTGCCCAAACCGCCGCCGCCCTGTCGTTTTCCACTCTGCTCAGCCTGGTGCCGATGATCGCGATAGCAGTCGCAATCATCGCCCGCCTGCCATTTGCCCAAGATCTGTCCAAGGCCATGGAGCATTTCCTGCTTTCCCATCTGCTACCCGAGCGAGCGGGTGCCATCATCGTCAGGTACGTCGGTGAGTTCACGCGCAAGACCGAGCACCTAACCCTAATCGGCGGGCTCGCTCTGGCCGCTACCGCACTCCTGCAGATGTTAACCATAGAACATACCTTCAACGCTATTTGGAAGGTGCGCGAGAATCGCCCGCTGCTGCGCCGCATCGCAATGCACGTATTGGCGCTGCTGCTGGGACCGCTGCTTTTCGGCGGCAGCCTGGCAGTTACGACCTATGTTGCCAGCGCCTCGTTTGGACTGGTGGACGACCCGTTCTGGGCCAAAGCCGACCTACTCAAGGCGGTAACATTCACTTTCATGGCCGCGATATTTGCGCTGCTTTACTGGGCGGTGCCGAATCGCCGCGTAGTACCATGGCATGCCGCTTGTGGCGGGGTGCTGGCTGCTCTTGGCTTTGCCTTGATGCAGCGGCTGTTCGGTCTCTACGTAGCTAAGCTCCCGACCTATACCGTGATCTATGGCGCTTTTGCCGCCATTCCGATCTTTCTGATCTGGCTGCATCTCTCGTGGAGCGTAATCCTAATCGGCGCCTTGATGGTCGCTGAACTTCCCGCTAGGACTCCAGCCCGGTCCAGCGTGCGCCGCTAACTGGCGGAGCCGTCATTTCTTGCATCGTCTGTCCCCCCTTCTTCAAGAGACCTAACGCCGACAGGAGCATCGCCCTGCTCGCGGAGCCAATAGGTCATAGCGCCACGACGCGCCATCCGTCATTCGGATCGGATGTTGGCCTCCTTGGTGAACTTCGCGGACTTCGCGACGTCGGCCCTCATGATCTCCATAAAGCGTTCTGGGGTGATGCCGGCCGCATCGAGGCCGAGCGGATTCAGTTTTTCCGTGATGACTTGCGGTGACTGAAGTCTTCCGATCATTATTCGAAAAGCCGGATGCCGGCGTCCTTGACCACGGTCCTGTAGCGAACAATCTCTGACTTTATGAAATCGGTGAACTCCTCCGGCGTGCTGGCGACAACGACGTCCCCGCCGGCCTCCAGCCGATCCCTTACATCAGGCATGCGCGCAATCCTGGAAATTTCTCCATAGAGTTTTCTCACGATCTCTTTCGGCGTTCCGGCAGGAGCGGCGAATCCGGTGAATGTGCTTGCTTCGAACCCCGGAAGACCCGCCTCCGAAATGGTAGGCACCTCCGGCAGCGCGGGTGAACGAACGCTGCTGGCCATGGCAAGAGCTTTTACCTTGTTCCCCTTGATCTGGGAAAGCATGGACTGAAGCGTGCCGAACATCACCTGCGTCTCTCCGCTCATCAGCGCCATAACGGCTGGTGGGGACCCTTTGTACGGAACGTAGAGCATGTTGACGCCTGTCCTGAGCTTGAACATTTCCATGATGAGGTAATGCGAGCTGATACCTGTGCCGTAATTGAGCTGCCCTGGTTTCGCTTTCGCCAGTGCAATCAATTCCTTTACGGAACCGACCGGCAACGACGGATTCGCCGCAAGGACTACCGTCGTCGTGATCAACAGGGTTATGTGCTCGAAATCGTTCACGGGGTCGTAGCGCATTTTCTTGAATAGAACAGGATTGGCGATCAGCAATCCCTTTTCGGTCAGCAGCAGGGTGTAGCCATCAGGCGCGGCTTTAGCAACGAACTCCGTGCCAATGGCCCCATCTGCCCCGGGCCTATTTTCAACGATGACCTGTTTCCCCAAGCTCTGGCTTAGCTTATCCGCGATGATGCGGGCCCGCATATCGTTCGCCGCACCACCCGAGGGAAACGGCACGACCATGTGGATCGGCCGACTGGGATAACTCTGGGCGTAACTCATCGGAGCGGCAAGGGCAAGTAAAGTAAAACCTGCAATGCTCAACGCAATCTTTCTCATGGCTTCCCTTTCTTGTGGACACTTCTCTGAGACATCGGCAATGTATGCGAGCGTGGCTGCCTATCCGCCGCGCGGCAACTGCGGGCTGGATTCGACCGGTGGAACGAACGCATCGATCAGGTAGGGTTTGCCCGAGCGAATCGCGGCAAGGCCCCGCTCTATGGCACGCTCGAGTTCCGGAACGGTCTTCACCGGCCCTTCTCCCTCGACGCCCTGCGCGCGGGCGAGTTCGGTGAAATCCACAGCGGGGTCATCGATACGCTGGCCGATCCAGCGATTTTCGACGGGCCGGCCGCGCGTTTTGGCGATGGTCTGCTGGTGAATCTCGTCGTTGAAGTTGGAGCGGTTGTTCGAGACGATGAAAAGCGCGGGCAACCGGTAGTGCGACGCGGTCCAGAGCGCAGTAGCCCCCTGGAGAAAATCTCCATCGCCGATCACCGAGACGACGGCTCGTCCCGAATCCTTAAGAGCGAGAGCGGCCCCGACCGTAACACCGGGGCCTGCACCGAGCCCACCTCCGCCGTTATGGCCGAGAAAATCAAGCGGGTCGCGAAAATGATAGGCGCCGGTAGCCCAGTTCCGGGGGACGTTGGCGATCGTGAATTTTTGCGTGCCGCGCGCCTTCGCAAGCGCGACCGTGAGGTCGCGCGGCTCGATGCGACTGGCGGCGTTCTCACCGTAGGCCGGAGACGCCGATGGCGCGCCTTCCTTTGCGTTCCATCTGGATTTTCCATGGAGCGTTCTCTCGAGGATCGGAATCACCTGGTGCACGAACGAGTCGGCCCCCGCGAGCACCGGCACGTCCACCGGCGGCAGCCCAAAATGATCCATGCTCCAGCCCTTGTGAAGAATACTGTCAAGGGAGACGTGCACGATCTTTGAGGCAATCTCGCTCGTGGAGCGCATTACCTGCTGCAGCGTGCCGTTCAGGTCAACCCAATCGAGACTCAGAATGACATCGGCGTTCTGCACGAGGTCCTTTATCGCAGGCGATACCCAGTAGAACGGCGGCACTACGTGCAACGGATGATCGGTCGGGAAAGCCGAGCGCTCACGAACCGAGGTGAGCACGGGTGCGCCAAGCAATTCGGCAAAATGCACGCGTCTCTCCCAGTCTCGCGGGCTACGCGACACCCGGCCCATGAGAATGAGCGGTTGGCGCGCAGAGGCAAGGAGGCTGGCGACTTTCTCTGCGGTGTCCTCGGCCGCACAGGGCGCCGGCGCAGGACCATAACGAGCCGGATCCGGCATCGGCACTTGCTTGGCAAGGCTCTGCTCCTGGAGCCCGGCGTCGAGACAGACATAGACCGGGGCTCGCGGCTCGGTGCGCGTTACTTGAGCCCCGCGCAGAATACCCTCGACGATGGCCTCGGCCGAACGCGGTTCGTCGTCCCATTTGGTGAAATCGCGCAACAGCGCCCCCTGGTCCTTGGCCGTGTGGATCCAGTCGATCCACGGCCGGCGCTTCTCGCTCTCCACCGGGCCCGTGGCGCCTATCACCAGTATCGGCATGCGGTCGCACCATGCGTTGAATATCCCCATCAGCCCGTGCATCAGCCCGACATTGCTGTGGAGCACGCATGCCATGGGCTCGTCGCTTGCCTTGGCGTAGCCGTGCGCGATCGAAACGGCGTGATCCTCATGCAGGCACAGCAACATCTGCGGATCGCGGTTGCCCAGAAAATTGACCAAGCTGTCGTGAAACCCCCGATAACTCGCTCCCGGATTCAGCGCGACATACTTGAACCCAGTTGCGCGCAGCATCGCCGCTGCGACGTCGCTTGCCCAGGCAGGCGGCGATTGTTCGAGGTTTAATGGACGTTCCGAAGCACGCATTACTTCTCCCTAAGGTGTTGTAGGCGCCAGAGGTCGAGCTGCGAAGGATAGTCGATCAGCGCCCTGCTCTTTTTCTTGTGCCAACGGCGGCACCGCTGCGACAGCATATCAGTTCGCTGCTTTCCAACAACACTTGTCTGTGCTCACTCTCACTCAATGCATTGTGCACTGCACGATGCGATTCTATGGGGCGAATCGACTTGTCGTCATTTGGAGGGTGCGTGGAGGCTGCTTAGTAGCGCAGCTTCCGTGCGACACGGTTGATCTGGTTGAACCACTTCTTGGGCGTTCTTGGTATGACACAGCGGCCCGCCCGCAAATGATGGTCTAACCATGATTCTCTGGTTCGACCACCTGCGCCGACGTGATCCCTTAAAATGCGCGCAATGAAGCCCGCAGAATCCCTCTCGCTCCACACCCCAATGATGCAGCAGTACCTGCGCCTGAAGGCGCAGCACCCCGACATTCTGCTTTTCTACCGCATGGGGGATTTCTACGAGCTGTTCTACGACGACGCGGAAAAAGCGGCGCGGCTGCTCGACATCACTCTCACCACGCGCGGGGCATCCGCCGGGGCGCCGATCAAGATGGCCGGCGTTCCCTACCACGCGGTGGAGCAGTACCTCGCCAAGCTGGTGAAACTGGGCGAGTCGGTGGCGATCTGCGAGCAGATCGGCGATCCGGCAGCGGCGAAGGGTCCGGTCGAACGCCAGGTCATGCGCATCGTCACGCCGGGCACGCTCACCGATTCGGCGCTGCTCGAGGAAAAGGCCGATAACTTGCTCCTTGCCGCTGCGCTCGACGGGGCTACGGTCGGACTCGCGTGGTTGAATCTGGCAAGCGGCGAACTGCGCGTTGCGGAGACGGCCAAGCACTCCTTCGCGCAGGACTTGCGCCGCATCGGCCCCGCGGAAATCCTGATTGCCGAGGGCAATTCGCTCACGGACTCATTGGCCGGATATTCCGTCACGCGCCTCCCGGGGTGGCATTTCGACTGCGAAAGCGGACGCAAATCGCTCCTCGCTCAACTCGGGGCTGCGAGCCTCGCCGGTTACGGCTGCGAGGACCTGGAGCCGGCGATCGGCGCCTGCGGCGCGCTGCTCGAGTACGCGCGCAAGACTCAAGGGCAGGCACTTGCCCACGTCACTGCAGTTGTACCCGAACGGGCCGGCGAATACGTGCGCATGGACGCCGCCACCCGGCGCAATCTCGAGCTGACCGAAACCCTGCGCGGCGAGAGCGCGCCGACGCTGTTTTCGCTCCTGGACGAATGCGCCACCGGAATGGGGAGCCGGCAACTCCGCCACTGGTTGCATCACCCACTGCGCGAGCGCGCCGCGCTCGAGGCCAGGCATGCGGCGGTTGCCTTGCTGATCGAAGCTTCGGCCGCGGCACCCATGGCGAAGCTTCTGCGCCGCTTCGCGGACATCGAACGGATCACCGGACGTATCGCGCTCAAGAATGCACGGCCGCGCGACCTCTCGGGCCTGCGCGACAGCCTGGGGCTGCTGCCCGGCCTGATCGCTGCCATCCCGCTGGATGCGCCGCTGCTGGCGCAACTGACCGAGGAGCTCGCACCGCCGCAGGAATGCCGCGAACTCCTCGAGCGCTCGGTAAAGGCAGAGCCTTCGGCGTTGGTGCGCGAGGGCGGCGTGATCGCCGAGGGCTGGTCGGCAGAACTCGACGAGTTGCGTGCGCTGGAATCGAATAGCAGCGCGTTTCTGGTGACGCTGGAGGCGCGCGAGCGCGAGCGCACGGGAATTGCGAATCTCAAAGTCGAATACAACCGCGTGCACGGGTTCTATATCGAGGTAACCAACGCGCAGGCCGGGCGCGTTCCTGCCGACTACCGCCGCCGCCAAACGCTGAAGAACGCCGAGCGCTACATTACCCCGGAGCTGAAAACCTTCGAGGACAAGGCGCTCTCGGCGAGGGACCGCGCCCTCGCACTGGAAAAGGCGCTCTACGAAGACCTGCTCGTGCGCCTCGGCGCGCATCTTCCGGCGCTCAAGCGCGTTGCGCGCGCACTGGCCGCAGTCGACGTGCTTGCGTGCTTTGCCGCAGTCGCCGCGCGCCGGAACTACTGCCGGCCGGAGCTCGTCACTGAAACACTGGTCGAGATCGACGGCGGGCGCCACCCCGTTGTGGAAGCAGCGATCGACAGTTTCATCGCCAACAACACCCGGCTCTCGGCGCTGCGCCAACTGCTGCTCATCACCGGCCCCAACATGGGCGGCAAATCGACCTACATGCGCCAGGTGGCGCTGATCGTGCTGATGGCGCATTTCGGCTCGTTCGTCCCGGCGAAAGCCGCGCGCATCGGGCCGATCGACCAGATTTTCACCCGCATCGGCGCAGCCGATGATCTTGCCGGCGGGCGTTCCACTTTCATGGTCGAGATGACCGAAAGTGCAAGCATCCTGCACAACGCGACCCTCAACAGCCTAGTGCTGATGGACGAAGTCGGGCGAGGAACATCGACCTTCGACGGTCTGGCGCTCGCCTGGGCCATCGCGCGCCACATACTGGAACGCAACCGCTCGCTCACCCTGTTCGCCACGCATTACTTCGAAATGACGCGCCTCGCGCTCGATTACCGCGAGGTGGCCAATATCCACCTCGATGCGGTCGAGCACAAGGACACCATCGTGTTCCTCCACGCAGTCGAAGAAGGCCCCGCATCGCAGAGCTACGGATTGCAGGTGGCCTCGCTAGCCGGGGTGCCCAAGTCGGTCATCCGCAACGCGCGGCGCATTCTGCAACAGCTCGAGGAGGCGAGCCTGCTGCGCGGCGGTCAGCCCGATCTGTTTGCTTCCGGCTCGGGCGAACGGGAATCGGCTTCGGACACGGTAGGCGCGCACGACCCGCTGCGCGAGGCGCTCGACGCGGTCCATCCCGACGAGCTTTCCCCGCGCCAAGCGCTTGAAACCCTCTACAGACTGAAAAAACTTTGAGGCGGATTCTTGTCCTTGCGCTCGCTCTGCTGCTCGCCGGCTGCGCCACGGCGGACGAGAATCGAGCGGGCGCCTGGTCGTTCGGCGTCATCGGCGACACGCCCTACAACGCGACCGAGGAGGCCGAACTCGAGCTCGTAATCGATGACATCAACCGCGAGAATCTGGCATTCGTCGTGCACGTCGGCGACATCAAGTTGGGCAGCAGAACCCGCTGCAGCGACGAACTGTTCGAGCAGCGCAAGACGGTCTTCCAGCGCATCCGACATCCGTTCGTGCTGCTCCCCGGGGACAACGAGTGGACCGACTGCTACCGGGCCGGCGCCGGCGGCTACGATCCACTGGAGCGGCTCGCGGCGCTGCGCCGGATCTTCCACGCCGGCGACTCGAGCCTGGGGGCCCGCACCATGCCCTTGGAGCGCCAGTCGCGCGATCCGCGGTTCGGCGAATACCGCGAAAACGTGCGCTGGATCGCCGGCAACATAGTGTTCGCCGGCATCAACGTTCCGGGCAGCAACAACAATCTCGGGCGTACGTCCGCGATGGATGCCGAGCACCGGCGGCGCATGGCGGCCAACTTCGCCTGGCTCGACGAAGCCTTCCAAATTGCCGACAAGAGAAATCTTGCGGCCGTGGTCGTTCTCACTCAGGCCAACCCGGGACTGGACTGGCTCGGCAAGGCGCTCGTGGGCAGACCCGACGGCTACACCGAACTGCGCGCAGCGCTCGCCTCGCATGCACAGCGCGCGGGCAGGCCGGTTCTTTTCGTGCACGGTGACACGCACTATTACCGCGTCGATACGCCCCTGACTGACGCCGCATCAGGCAAGACGATCGACAACTTCACGCGGCTGGAGACCTTCGGGTCGCCGCATACCAACTGGGTCAAGGTCAGCGTGGGCGCCTCAGAGAAGCGCCTGTTCCACTTCCGCCCGGGCAGTCCGATGCAGCGCTAGCGGCTCCAGGTCGCCCGCAGCAGGTTTTCTTCCTTGTTGTAGTGAAATTCAAGATCGCCTTTCCAGGCGCCGAAAAGCGCCTCGGCGAAATCGCGTGCGAGATGAGTATCGGTGGTCGTCACCAATACGCCCTCTGCCGTATCTTCTATCGCCATGATGCGCTCGAGCGGGTGTTCGGTCTTTTCCTTCGCTTCGTGGTTCCTCAGCAAATTCAGGATGTCGTCGCGGTGCTCGCGCAGAAAGTCGCCCTTGAGCGTCACATAGCCGGCGGGAAACTTGTCGTGAATGCGATGGCATGCCGGGCACTTCTGCTCGTGCGCGCCGGCGGGAGCGGCACCCCAAGTCCAGCGGCCCCTGAGGAATACGGCACCGCACTCGGGGCAGCGCGTCGGCTCGGGCAGTTTGCGCTTCGCCTTGTAGGTGTCGTGGACCAACTCCTGGAACAGTTGCTCGCGCTTGAGCATGCGGAATCCGCCGCGTTCACTTTTCACGATCGCCTCCTTGTTCGTAGTGATCCGCACTCAATTCTGGGTCCTTGCCGTCGCCGCGCTTCGGTCGCGCGATTTCCTCGAGTTGTCGCTTGGCCGCATCGAAGGCATCCCGCAGTGCGACGTACACATCTTCGGCATGGGCGCGGTTGGCGACGACCTCCCTGCCGGGCACCCGCACGTCGACGTTGACCTGGAAATGCCGGCCCTGATGTTGGTGCTTGTGCAGTTCCTCGACCGTGACGCGGCAGCTGGTGATGCGCGGGTGAAACTCTTCGAGCTTGGCCGCCTTCTCGCGAATGCGCGCGTCCAGCGCCTCGGAATGCGGGACATCGCGAACGGTGATTTGAACGGGAATTTGCATGGAACGGACCTCTCGCTATGCGTGGTAGAAACCGTCCCTTGTGGGGGTGATCCGCATCGAATTTTCGACGAATCTTTTATTCAAGGATACGCGCCTGGAATACCGCCCTCTTGACCTCGATCAAAGGCTATCCGAGGGCGGCGCCGATACCGTTGAAATCGCTCGGAATTCAAGCGCAGGAATTCCTTGCGCATGGGAATCGGGGATGTTGCGTGGTATGGTTCCGTTCCTGTCGATTATCGCTGGGGTAGGCTCGCAGATGGCAATCCGCGTCGAATGCTATGCCGGCTACCGCGGCGAACAGGAACCTCGGGCATTCTGGCTGGACGAGCGACGGCTTGAAGCACTCGAGATTCTCGACCGGTGGCTTGGCCCCGACTATCGCTATTTTCGGGTGAAGGCCGGCGATGGCAACACCTACATACTGCGCCACGACCAAGTTCGGGACGAATGGACTCTCGGCGCGTTCACCAGCGCACAGACCACCTCGCCCACGACCACGCCCGGGCGATGTTGAACCTTAGCATCAGGCGGCGCCAGCAAGGGCCATAATCGATTTCGCCAAGCCCTCGACCACGCGCGCCATCTCGGGGTAGCGAATTTTTTCCGGTGTATCGGTGCCCAGGTGATAGTGCGGATAGCGGTAGAAAGCGGTGTCGGTCACCATCACCGCTGAATAACCGGCACGCCAGAAGGACAATTGATCGCTCCATGCCACGCCGGGGACGAAAGCGGGACTGGCGAGACGCTCCGCGGGAAAATCGGAATTCGCCCTGAATGCCATGATCACCTCGCGCAGCGCCTGGCGCGAGCCCAAATTCGACACGAAGGCGATGAAGTTGCCGCAATTCGGATAGAACCAGCTCAACAAGGGCGGATAAGCCTGGCTGCCGGGCCGATCCGAATAGCAACCGAGCATCTCCAGGGACAGCATCACCCGGATATCGTCGCCCCGCCGCCGAGCCGCCTGGGCGTAGACCTTGCTGCCCATTTCGCCGAAATAGAAGAACGGCGGCTCCTCGTTTACGAAGGCGACCAGCCTCACGGTTCGTTCCAAGCGCGCATCGCGCAGGAACCGCGCAATCTCGATCAGCCCGGCTACGCCGCTCGCGTTGTCGTCCGCGCCTGGGCTGCCCTGCACCGTGTCGTAGTGCGCGCCGGCGAGGATGATCTGGCTGGCGTGCGCGCGACCGGGGATCTCGGCCTCCAGATTCTCACAATTCTGGCCCTGAATTTCGTAGGACTGTGCCGCGACTCGGCAATCGAGGGCGGCAAACTCGCGGCGGACGTATTCGGCCGCCGCCCGCAGCGCTGCCGGTCGCCACACGTGGCGTTCGCCGATGTCTGCGGCAAGCGTGCAAACGTGACGGCGCAGCCGATCGGTAAGTCCATGCGCGTCGCTGAAACCGGCAGTCCGGTTCGGGCTCATACGGCCGGCTCGCGTCGCCAGATCGACTGGCCGTTGCGCCAGACTTCGCGCACGCGATGGAACGGCACCATGTGCACCGTACCGTCGTCCTCGACGGCATCGAAGGAGAAGTGCTCGCCGCGCTCCAAATGCACATGCCGGAACGGCACGCGCACGATCCGGTCGGCAACGCGGTCGTAGTAGCCAATGACGAATTCGCCCTTGCCGAACTCGTCGTCCCACCGGATGCGGTGGAGCAGATCCTGGATCGGGATCATCGGACGCCGCCGCGGGCGACGGCGGTTCCGGCAGCGTTAAGGAAAGTGCATAGTATCGCGCATAATGGAACTAATGCCTCCCTTGACAACCCAATTTTCGGGTGGCGGCGACATGAGTTGATCGGAAACCGTGGGTGGCGCAATGGACAAGCAGCAGATTGAGTTGTTGCAGCAGCGGATGATCGCCGAGATCGTCGCCGAAACCGTGTTCGTCACGCCGCAACTCGGCAAATCCACGCTGAATTCGCGGGTAATCGAGGTTCTGGCAAAGATACCTCGCCATGAGTTCGTGCCGGTGGAACTGCGGCCTTACGCCTATCTCAATCGGCCGCTGCCGGTCGGCTATGGCAAGACCATATCGCAGCCGTTCATCGTCGCCCTGATGACCGACCTGCTGGAACCGCAGCAAGGCGACGCAGTGTTGGAAGTGGGCGCCGGTGTCGGCTACCAGGCAGCCATTCTTACGGAGTTGGTGCGGCAGGTCTATAGCATCGAAATCATCGAAGAGCTTGCCCTCGACGCCCGACGCCGCCTGGGGCGTCTGGGTTACCGCAACGTCGAGGTACGCACCGGCAACGGCTACTACGGCTGGCCGGAGCACGCGCCGTTCGACAAGATCATCGTGACCGCGGCGCCGGACTTGATACCGCCGCCACTGCTTGCGCAGCTGAAACACGGCGGCAAAATGGTGATTCCGACGGGCATCCCCGACAAGCAACAACTGATGCTGGTGGAGAAGACGGCGAACGGCAAGCTTGTCACCAGGGACATCTTGCCGGTGCGGTTTTCCGAACTCGAGCAGGGTGGCGACCTCGTAGGCCAAGCGTGAGGCAGGCGCCGGGCGCGCACAAGGCAAGGCCGCCCGAAGGCGGCCTTGCCGTCAGACCAAGCGCCGTTTGCGCTACTTCAGGCTATCGACGTCGTGGCAGGAACCGCAAGCGTTCGTATAGGGGATAGGCATCGCCCTGCCCGGATCGACCCCTTTGACCGCCTTGTTGCCCTTGCGCGGAACCGTGAAGAGATGCGATGTGATGTCGTTCATCCAGTAGTTCTGCCCGTCCTTCCTGGCAAGCCCTTTGCCGATTCCCGCACCGCTTAGCATCGTTCGCGGCATGTGGCAATCGACGCAGTAGATCTGCGTGGCGTGCTCGAAGCCGACTTTCTGCTGGGTGTGGGGTTTCACGCTCACGTCCTTGTGGCACGATGCGCACAGCGAATTCTTGGCATCCCGCACCTCCATCTTGAGCTGATGCTTGACGTCGGCCTTGCCGTGGACGTCGTGACAGCTATAGCAAGACAGGATCCGATTGCCGTTGAGGTAGTGCTTCGAGCGGATGAAGTCGGTCCCCTGCTGGTGGTGCGCCCTCGAATGGAACCCGTCGCCCCAAAAGTCGTTCTGGGCCGCGTCCTCCCGGGTGGTGTGACTGTGCAGGTAGTCGTTGCGGCTCGTGCCAGGAGTCAGCATCCGGTTTTCCTTGTTCACCGGCTGGTCGTTTTTCAGGTAGCCCTGCGGACGGCTGTGGCACTGATTGCACACGACCGTGGCGCGCTCGGAGGCGAGCTTGCCGGGGCTGACGATGGTGGCCGACTTCTTCGCCATGGGGGACTTCACATGCTCGGAGCCCGGACCGTGGCAGGTCTCGCAACCGATATTCAGCTCGTTCGGCGTGCCGTCGCCGTTGATGTCCGCCTCGCCGTTCGGGTCGTCCACCGCGTTGGCGACAAAACGGCCCCCGACGGTGACGGAGAGGCTGTAGCCGGTGTAGTGGCAGGAGGCACACTCGAGCTCGAACGATTTCGCGGTCGGCGGATTGGTCAGCTTCTTCGTTGCCTCGTTGAACAGCCAGTCGGCGTGGTAGTCGCGCCACGGTTTCCTGGTGCGATCCCGGTACTCGTCCTTGCCCTCCGTGTTGTACTGGAGAAACGGGAAAATCTGGTCGCCGACACGGAAAAGGTAGCGCTGCTTATGCACCCCGCCTCCGTAAGTCATCTCGACGGGGTAGGTACGCTCGGGATCGGCGCTGTCCTTGGCGTTCTTGGTCCGGAACTTGAGCTTGCCGTCAGCGTCCTTGAAGAACGTGGCAGTGAAGCTGACCGTCGCGGGATCGGCCGGCATTTTTTCCGAAATTAGGTATTTGTCGAACCCCCGCCCCTTGTCGAAGCCGTAAAAGTAGAACGTTATCCCGGCCATCAGTTTGTCGAGCCCCGCGTTGTAATTGGGAAAGCGGGAGTGATCCTGGAGCTTGCTCGGCTTGCCGACAACGGTGATGCCCAGCTTGTGCTTGGTCTTCTTGATCGAGGCGTAGTCGCCGTGGCAGGTGAGGCACTGGGAACTACCCACGAAATTGGCGTTGTCCGGGGTCTTGCCTGAAACGATGATCTTGAGCGGCTTCTTGCCGAGTTCTGCCGCCGTCATCGATTTGTTGGCGAGGTCCCCCCCGGGGAGGTGCTCTTTGTCAGATGGCTCCACATAGATGAAGTACTTGCCGTCCGCCACCTTCGGGATGGAGAAATTCCCCTTCCTGTCGGTCCTGCCTTTCGGGTATTTGTCCCGGTTGGTGGCGAGGCTGTCCTCCATCGGTTCGTCGTTGGCGCTGTTCCTTTTCCGGTCGACAGGACTCTTGGCGAGTTTTTCCACGTCGGCGGCGGGGATTAGATAAACGACGGCACTGGCGATCGGCTGTTTGGATCCGTCACTCACGACGCCCTTTACTGCCGCCGCCTGCGCCAATGGGGCGAATATGACAAAACCACACGCAGTCAACGCCAGAACACCGGTCACACGGCGAAATCGCCGCGGAAAAAACCCTGCTTTCATGCTTTTCTCCCAAATATCCTGCGGTTCAATTTCAAACCACACATCAATTAGCGTTTGAACACACTACTTCCCTGATTGTTCCTCACGGACTTCGTCGACCAACTCGACAATCTTCTTGCGTACCTCTGCGAGCACGCGCCGCCCTTTCGCCGTTGCGACGTAATACTTGCGCCGCTTCCCGTTCACCACTTGGTTCATCGATTGCAGACAGCGGGCTTTGTGCAAACCATGGAGTATCGGGTAGATCGTGCCCGGCCCGATCGAATACCCGTGACGCCGCAGCTCCTCGATCATATCGAGTCCGAACACCCGGCCCTCGGCCGCGTGGTGCAGAACATGCACGCGCACGAACGCGAGGAATACGTCCCGTGTGATTGCCCTATGCATTATTATCGGGTTTCGATATTATGCCCGCAGCAATCACAGGTGCAAGATCCGCTGTCGGTCCGTGTTTGATCTAAGTCAGGGAAATTTGAAATATTCCGGGCCCGATCTGCGCGACGATAATCAGCCGCGGCAGTGCGCAGTGATGTATGACTTCACCGCCTGCGCATCGGCTTCCATCACTTCGAAACGCTGCGGCAGCGATTCCAGGTCTTCGAATCCGGATGGACGCTCGGGATCGCGGCCGATCGCTTCCCTGATCGTGTCGGCGAACTTCACCGGCAGCGCGGTCTCCAGGCACACGAGCGGCACTCCCGCCTCCCGGTGCTCGAGGGCGACCTTGATCCCGTCGGCGGTGTGGGTGTCGATCATCACACCGTAGTCGTTCCATACACGACGCATGGTCGCCAGCCGGTCGGCGTGCGTGCTCGAACCCGAAACAAAACCGGTGGCCGCGACACGCGCATACAGCGGCATGCCGGCGACGTCGAATGAGCCCTCGCGATCGAGCCGCGCCCACAGCGAGCGCAGCTGGGCGGAATCGCGCTCCGCCAGGTCGAACACGTAGCGCTCGAAGTTCGACGACTTGGAAATATCCATCGACGGACTGCTGGTGGCGTGAACCTCCGCGCCCTTGCGCACCCGGTAGCAGCCGGTGCGGAAGAACTCGTCGAGGACATCGTTTTCGTTGGTGGCGAGAATGAGGCGCCTGATCGGCAGGCCCATGGTGCGCGCAATGTGGCCCGCGAGAATGTTGCCGAAATTGCCCGAGGGCACCGCAAAGGACACCGGCTCCCGGTTCGAACTGCCGCTCCCGCGCGTGGCGGCGAAATAGCCCTTGAAGTAATAGACGATCTGCGCCGCGACACGCGCCCAGTTGATCGAATTCACCGTGCCGATCCGATACGCTGCTTTGAACGCCGCGTCCGCGCTCACCGCTTTGACTATGTCCTGGCAGTCGTCGAACACGCCGCGAACCGCGATGTTGAATATGTTCGGGTCGGCAAGCGAGAACATCTGCGCCGTCTGGAACGGGCTCATTCGCCCCTGCGGTGAAAGCATGAAGACGCGCACGCCGCGCTTGCCGCGCATGGCGTATTCGGCACTCGATCCGGTGTCACCCGAGGTCGCACCCAGGATATTCAGCTCTTCGCCGCGCGCAGCGAGCACGTATTCAAACAACTGGCCGAGCAACTGCATCGCCAGGTCTTTGAATGCCAGGGTCGGCCCATTGGAAAGTCCCAGGATGAAGAGGCCGGGCTCGAGCACCCTGATCGGCGTAATGTCGTCGGAGCCGAATACCTGCGCGGTGTAAGTCCTGTCGATCATCCTGCGCAGGTCGACGGCGGGAATGTCGTCGATGAACCGCGACAGGATTTCGAAGGCGAGCTCCCGGTAATTCATGTCCCGCATCGAGGCGAGTTCCCGCTCGCCCAATTGCGGATAGGACTCGGGCAGAAACAGGCCTCCATCGGGGGCCAGACCTTCGAGCACGATATCGGTGAAGCTTCGCGGCTGTGCGCCGCCTCTGGTGCTGATGTAACGCATGCGTTTCGGTGCTCTCTTCCTACGCCCAAGTTACCGGAATCATCGAGGTTGCTTTTGCCGTTTATCAATCTCCTCATTATGCAGTGCAATTGCAAGCAATTGCACTGCACAATGAGGAGACCTATTGAAAAGCCAATTCTCCCACCGACTGCGTCGTTATTCGCCTGACTGCGCAGTTATTCGCCTAATCGGCGCCTAATTCTTCCCCAGTTCCTCGATCCGTATCCTGGTGACTTTCCCGCTCACCACCGGAAGCGCCTCGATCTTCGCGATCGCCGCGCTGATGTGCTTCTCCCGCGTCCGATGGGTGAGCAGAATGATGTCGACCTGATCCTCGCCTTCGGCGGGCTCGCGCTGCACCATGGCCTCGATTGAAATCGCAAGGTCGGCGAGGATGCGCGTGATATCGGCGAGCACCCCCGGCCGATCCAGCACCTGCATGCGCAGGTAGTAGGAGGTCACCACCTCCTCCATCGGCAAAATGCGCGTGGCCGCAAGCCGGTCGGGCTGGAAGGCGAGATGCGGCACGCGGTGCTCGGGATCCGCGGTGTGCAGTCTGGTGACGTCGACGAGGTCGGCGACCACCGCGCTGGCGGTGGGGAGCGCACCGGCCCCGGCCCCATAATACAAGGTCGGGCCGACAGCATCGCCGTGCACCAGCACCGCATTCATCACGCCTTCGACGTTGGCGATCAGGCGCCGCGCCGGGATCAGCGTCGGATGCACCCGCAGCTCGATGCCCTCGTCGGTTTTCTTGGTGATGCCGAGCAGCTTGATCCTGTAGCCGAGCTGTTCGGCGTAGCGGATGTCCTCGCGCGTGAGCTTTGAAATGCCCTCGGTATAAGCCTTGTCGAACTGCATCGGGATGCCGAAGGCGATCGCCGACAGGATGGTGAGCTTGTGCGCCGCGTCGATACCCTCGATGTCGAAGGTAGGATCGGCTTCGGCGTAGCCGCGCGCCTGCGCCTCCTTCAGCACCTCGGCGAACGCAAGACCCTTGTCGCGCATCTCCGAAAGGATGAAATTCGAGGTGCCGTTGATGATGCCAGCGATCCATTCGATGCGGTTGGCCGTGAGCCCTTCACGCAGCGCCTTGATGATGGGAATGCCGCCGGCCACCGCCGCCTCGAACGCGACCATGACGTCCTTTTCCTGCGCGGCGGCGAATATCTCGTTGCCGTGCGTGGCGAGCAGCGCCTTGTTGGCGGTAACCACATGCTTGCCGTTCCCGATGGCCGCAAGCACCAGGTCCTTGGCGACCGTATAGCCGCCGATCAGCTCGACCACAATGTCGATTTCGGGGTCTCGTACAACTTCGAACGCATCAGCAGTCACTCGCGCCTTGCCGGCGGTGAGGCGCTGCGCCCGTTCGAGGTCCTTGTCGGCGACAGCGGCGATTTTGATCGCCCGGCCGGCACGCCGCGTGATTTCTTCCTCGTTGCGGGACAGCACCGTCCAGACGCCGCCTCCGACAGTACCGATGCCTAGCAAACCTACTTGGATGGGTTTCATGTTAGCTGCTCGTCGGAGTTGAAGCGGTCGGGCGCCGTCGCACTGCAAATCAGAACCCGGCCGGCGGCGGCGGTTTCAACGGCTTGCATAGATCCGGCCGCCGCGGTAGTGATCGAGAAAGCGTTCGATGCGCCCGATGGCTTCCGTCAGATCGTCGCTGTTGGGCAGAAACACCAGGCGCAGATGGTCCGGGTGCGGCCAATTGAACCCGGAGCCCTGCACCGCGAGTACCTTCTCCGCTTCCAGCAGTTCCAGCACGAATCGCTGGTCGTCCTTGATCGGATAGATCTTCGGATCGAGCTTCGGGAACAGGTACAGTGCCGCCTTGGGCTTGACGCAGGTCACGCCGGGAATTTGCGTGATCAGCGAATGCGCCAGGTCGCGCTGCCTGCACAGGCGCCCTCCGGGCGCCACCAGATCGCGGATGCTCTGGTAACCGCCGAGCGCGGTCTGGACCGCATATTGACCGGGCACGTTGGCGCAAAGACGCATCGAGGCAAGGATGTCGAGACCTTCGATGTAGTCGCGCGCATAGCGCTTCTCGCCCGACACCACCATCCAGCCGCTGCGATAGCCGCAGGCGCGGTAGTTCTTGGACAGGCCGTTGAATGTGACGAACAATATATCGTCGGCAAGCGACGCGATGGATGTGTGCGAAGCGCCGTCGTAGAGCGTCTTGTCGTAGATCTCATCGGAGAGAACAAGCAGGTCGTGGCGGCGTGCAATTTCCACCAGCTCGCGCAGCATGTCCTGCGGGTACAGCGCTCCGGTCGGATTATTCGGATTGATCACCACCATCGCGCGCGTACGCTCGCTGATCTTGGAGCGCAGGTCGGCAAGGTCGGGCAGCCAGCCGGCGCCCTCGTCGCAGAGATAATGCCGCGGCTTGCCGCCCGCGAGGCTCACCGCCGCGGTCCATAGAGGATAGTCGGGCGCTGGAATCAGCACCTCGTCGCCGTCGTCGAGCAGCCCCTGCATCGCCATCACGATCAGCTCGGACACGCCGTTGCCGGTAATGATGTCGTCAAGCCCGACCCCGGCGATGCCCAGCTGCTGCGTGTAATGCATGATCGCCTTGCGCGCGGCGAACAGGCCCTTGGAGTCCGAGTAGCCCGAAGCGTTCGGGAGATTCACGATCACATCGTGCCGCACCTCGTCGGGCGCGTCGAAGCCGAACGGCGCCAGGTTGCCGATATTCAGCTTGAGTATCCGGTGCCCTTCTTCCTCCAATTGCCGCGCGCGCGCGAGCACCGGGCCGCGAATGTCGTAGCACACGTCGGTGAGTTTGGCGGACTTGCGGATCTCTCTCTTCATCGTGGGTGCGCGCCGGTTCAAGCCGCCGTCTCCTGCAAGAGCAGCCCATCCCGGCGCAGCATCTCCCTGATGCCGCGCACGGCCTGGCGCGAGCGAGCCTCGTTTTCTATGAGCGCGATGCGAACGTGGTCGTCGCCGTATTCGCCAAAACCGGCGCCCGGTGATACCGCTACCCTGGCCTCCCGGAGCAGCTTCTTGGCGAATTCGAGCGAGCCCATCGGGCGATAGGCCTCCGGAATCTGCGCCCAAATGTACATCGAGGCCTTCGGGTTATCCACCATCCAGCCGGCTTCGTGCAGGCCCTTCACCATGACGTCGCGGCGCCGCTGGTACTTCAGACGTATCTCCTCGACGCATTCCTGCGGTCCCTCGATCGCGACGATCGATGCCACCTGTATCGGCGTAAAGGTTCCGTAGTCGTGATAGCTCTTGATGCGAGCCAAGGCGTTTACCATTTCGGCATTGCCCACCATGAAGCCGATGCGCCAGCCGGCCATGTTGTAGCTCTTGGACATGCTGAAGAACTCGACCGCCACTTCGCGTGCCCCTGGCACCTGCATGATCGAAGGGGCCTTCCAGCCGTCGAAAGTGATGTCGGCGTAAGCAAGATCGTGCACCACGAGAATATCGTGCTCCCGCGCCAGATCGATTACCCGCTGGAAAAACTCGAGCTCGACGCAGCGAGCCGTAGGGTTGCTCGGGAATCCAAGGATCATCATCTTCGGTTTGGGCAACGACTCGCGGATTGCCCGTTGCAGTTCCTCGAAGAAATCGACGCCCGGGGTCATGCGCACCGAGCGAATATCGGCGCCGGCGATGATGGCGCCGTAGATATGGATCGGATAGCTGGGATTGGGCACCAAAACCGTGTCGCCGCGCTCCAGGGTCGCGAGCATCAGGTGCGCCAATCCCTCCTTCGAGCCTATGGTCACGATCGCTTCGGTGTCCATGTCGAATTCGACCCCGTAGCGGCTCCGGTACCAGCCGCAGATCGCGCGGCGCAGGCGCGGAATGCCCTTGGACACGGAGTAGCCGTGTGTGTGCTCACGCTTTGCCACCTCGACCAGCTTATCGACAATGTGCCTGGGCGTCGGGCCATCGGGGTTGCCCATGCTCATGTCTATGACGTCTTCGCCGGCGCGCCGCGCCGCCATCTTCAACTCGTTGGTGATGTTGAAGACGTACGGTGGAAGACGATTGATTCTCGGGAACTCTCTCATCTCGGGCGCGCGAAAGGGGGGTGTCAAGCCAAGTTGCGTCACCGCGGCCAATCGACCGGGGCGCTGCGGCATGGAAAAGTTATAATGTTACCCGAGACTTAGGGCTTCTCCAAATTGAAACTGCACAGCGCTAATACCACAGGGCTGAACACGTTCACCGGGTATGGTCAAGGCTACGTCATGGTCAACGGCGAGCGCCATGATAAGAGCCTCGTGGTGCTGCCGCGGCGCATCGTGACCGACTGGGCGGCAAGCACGTTCGAGGCACTGGCGGCCGAACATCTCGCCGTGCTGCTCGACCTGGAATGCGAAGTCGTCCTGCTTGGCACGGGCTCAGTGCTGCGCTTCCCCCGGCCGGAATTGCTGCAACCGTTCAGCGCCAAAGGAATCGGCGTTGAGGTGATGGACGTCCACGCGGCCTGCAGAACCTATAACATTCTGATGGCCGAAGAAAGAAAGGTCGCGGCGGCGTTGCTCATCGGCTGACCCTTGAGAAGACCTCCGTTGGAATCGATTCGGTCACCTCGGGGAGGCGGGGATCGACTTGCCAGACGGAAACCCTGAATTCCCGCGGTCGGCAGACTGATGCGCTTAGTCACTTAAGGAAGGTCTGCGAAATGGGTGAAATTCATAGGTCGTGATCGAGATGACGGCGATTTTTGCGACTGGAAGCAGCATTTGCGCCGATTTTCGCTCGGGTAATCCGCTCTTTCGCTCCTATTTTCATTCATTAGGCGCAAC
>JACQTO010000201.1 GCA_016210745.1 Betaproteobacteria bacterium | reverse complement strand
TCTCCCCCTTTGGTGCGGTGGAAAGCAACCGCACGAAAGGGGGAGACGAATTTAGAAACCAGGTGTCATTGCGAGCGGAAAGATCTCTCCGTCACATCTCCACCAGCGCGGCACCCCAGGTGAAGCCCCCGCCCACGCCTTGGAGCATCACTTTGTGACCGGGCCGAATCCGGCCGTCGCGCACGGCGAGATCGAGTGCGAGCGGCACCGAGGCCGCCGAGGTATTGCCGTGTCGATCGACAGTTACGATCAGCTTCTCCGGTCCCAGGCCGAGTTTTTTCGCCGTCGACTCGAGAATGCGGAGGTTCGCCTGGTGCGGAATGAGCCAATCGATATCCTCCGGCGTCATCCCGCATTGCGCCGCAGTCTCGCGCGCGACTTCATCCAGAACCTTCACCGCGAACTTGAACACCGCTTGGCCGTTCATCTGCAGGAAGGCAGAGCCGGTAATGCGGCCGCCGCAGACGTTTCCCGGCACCGAGAGAATGTCGGCGTAGGAACCGTCGGCGTGCAGCGCGCTCGCGAGTATGCCGGGGCGCTTGTCCGCGCGCAGCACAACGGCGCCGGCGCCGTCGCCGAAAAGCACCGCCGTGCCGCGATCGCTCCAATCGAGGATGCGCGAGAACACCTCGGTGCCCACGACCAGCGCGCACTTGTGCTGGCCGGAACCGATGAACTTGTCGGCCACCGACAACGCATAGACGAACCCGCTGCAGACCGCCTGCAGGTCGAAAGCCGGGCAGCCGTGGATGCCGAGCTTCGCTTGCAGCAGGCAGGCCGTGCTCGGGAACACATAGTCGGGCGTCGACGTGGCGAGAATGATGAGGTCGATGTCCGACGCATCGATCCCGGCTGCGGCGATGGCCTGAATGCTCGCGGGCAAAGCGAGGTCGCTAGAGGACTGCGTGGATTCCGCAATGTGCCGCTGGCGTATGCCGGTGCGGCTGCGAATCCACTCGTCGGAAGTATCGAGCCGCTGCGCCAAATCGGCATTGGTGACAATTTTCTCCGGCAGATAGCTTCCGGTTCCGACAATACGCGAATAGATCACTCCTCCTCCGTTTCGTGCCTGCCCCTCGGCGCAGTGGGTGCTCCGCACATCACTGCGTTACTCCCAACGGCGCAAGGCGCCGCGTCAGTTTTTGCAGTACCTCGTTTTCCACTTCTTCCATGGCGCGCTCGATCGCGCGCTCGAAGGCATAGCTGTCGGCCGAGCCATGGCTCTTGACCACGATACCCCGCAGGCCGAGCAGGCTCGCGCCGTTGTAACGCCGGGGATCGAAGCGGCGCTTGAACGCCGCGAGTACCGGCCACACGATCAGCGCGGCAATCCGGTTGAACCAGGTGCGCCGGAATTCGTCGCGCAAAAACGTCGCGAGCATCCGCGCTACCCCCTCGGAGGACTTCAAGGCCACGTTGCCTACAAAGCCGTCGCACACAACCACGTCGGTATTGCCGTTGAAGATGCCGTCGCCCTCGACGTTGCCTTGGAAATTCAGCCCGCTCCCGCGCAGGAGCTCGGCGGCCTGCTTGACCACCTCGTTCCCCTTGATCGCCTCCTCGCCGATGTTGAGCAGGCCCACCGTGGGGCGGTCCTTGTGCTCTACCGCCGCCACCAGGGTCGCGCCCATGATGGCGAACTGCAGCAGGTGTTCGGGGTCGCAATCGACATTGGCCCCCAGATCGAGCATATAGGTGTTGCCGCTGACCCTGGGCAGCACCGACACGATCGCCGGTCGGTCGATGCCGGGAAGGGTCTTGAGGACGAATCGCGAGATCGCCATCAGCGCCCCTGTATTACCGGCGCTTACCGCCGCCTGAGCTTCCCCGGTCTTGACCAGATCGACTGCCAGGCGCATCGACGAGTTCTTCTTGTTGCGCAGCGCTATGGCCGGGGAGTCGTGCATTTCGACCATTTCGCTTGCGTGGCGCACGCTCACTCGCGCTTGCTGCGAACCTCCGTGCTTGGCCAACTCCCGCGCCAAGTCGCTTTCCAGCCCCACCAGGATGACGCTGGCCTTCGGGTGCGATTTGACAAAGCCAAGCGCGGCAGGAACGGTGACATGCGGCCCGTGGTCCCCCCCCATGCAGTCGATGGCTATGGCAATACCCATGCGGCGTACGCGGCGCCTGCGAGAGGCGCGCATCCCCTGTTCACGATTCGGCCGCCGGCGAAGCAGCCGGGCCTACGCCGCTCACTCGTCCTTGGATTGGACGACCTTTTTGCCGCGATAGAAACCGCTCGGGCTGATATGGTGGCGCCGATGAACCTCGCCCGTCGTCGGTTCGACCGCAAGCGGCGCATCGACGAGAAAATCGTGCGAGCGGTGCATGCCCCGCTTTGACGGTGACTTCTTGTTTTGCTGGACAGCCATGTTTTGACTCCTTCAATTCGCTGCTGCCGATACTCCCGTGCGGCCAGCGCCGATCCAATCGGTTTCAACCCTTCAACTTTCCAAGCACCGCGAAGGGAGAGGGCCTGCTCTCCGGCTCCGCTGCCGCCGGCGCCTCGCAATGTTCATGTCTCGGCACCATCGGCAGGATCAGGAGGATTTCATCCTCGACAAGTTCCGCGACCTGCATCGCCTTACCGGCGATAATACGATCCAGTTCGTCGTCGGTTTCGGCGATCTCCCGCTCGCTTCCGCAAAGGAACAATTCGGAGTCGATCTCCACGGGAAACTCGACCCGACCCAGGCAGCGCTGGCAGACGAGCCGTAAACTGCCGCAGACCGAAATCCGCAGCGTGGGCCTGCCTTCAGGATCAATCGCGCCGGACAACGCAAACGAAACGGCTTCGGTGGCACACTGCAGGTCGGCGAGCCGGGGCAGCTGCGACTGATACAGTTCGCCCCGTAGTTCGCCTGCGCTGCGGGCGAACTGGAGGCCATCGATCACCCCCGGTTGCGACATAAGGCGCGCATGATATTATCATTGCGTCCCACTGTCAAAATAAATTCCAAGTTGTTCATAGCCTTATCTCGAATTTCGCGCTTTTGCCGCCGGTCCCTAATGGGGCCTTTTTTGGGTGCGCAAATGCTCGCGCGGCGACGCAAGTGTCCGAGCCGATGACGAAACTTGTCCTCGCCTCCACCTCGCGTTACCGGCGGGGATTGCTCGCGCGCCTGCAGGTGCCGTTTTCGGTCGCCGATCCCGGCGTGGAGGAACGGACGCGTCCCGGCGAAGATCCCCGGGACATGTCACGGCGGCTTGCCGAGGACAAGGCGCGCGCGGTCGGATTGCGCGAGCCGGGAGCGATAATCATCGGCTGCGATCAGGTCGCGGTCGCCGACGGAAATATCATCGGGAAACCCGGCAATCGCGACAACGCCGTGCGCCAACTGCTCGCCCTGTCCGGACGCGACGTCCTGTTCCATACGGCCTTGTGCGTGCACGCCGGCGACCGAACCTCGACCCGGATCGTCACCACTCGCGTCACCTTTCGCACCCTCGATCGCGCCGCCATCGAGCGCTACCTGGACCGCGAACAGCCCTACGATTGCGCCGGCAGCGCCAAATCCGAAGGACTGGGCATCGCGCTCGTCGCGAGCATGGATGGCGAAGATCCGAACGCACTTATCGGACTGCCGCTGATCGCCCTGGTCGACATGCTTGCCGAGCACGGCGTGCGTATTCCCTAAGCCGGAGCAGCCGGAACCAAAGGAGCTGGTCTTGCCGTTTATCAATCTCCCCCTTTTCGCGCAGTTGCGAGCAACTGCGCGAAAAGGGGGAGACGAATTTAGAAACCCGAACCTTCGCCTCTCAACAATAAGCTTGTAAGCGACTGAGTGAAACCGGTTCCCACCCCTGGCACCCTCTATATGATTCCGTCGCCGCTCGGCGCCGGGCAGTTGAACGACGTAATCCCGCCGGCAGTACTGCTGCGACTGCAGCAACTCGATTATTTCATCGCAGAAAACCCGAAAGCTGCGCGCGCATTGCTCAAGCGGGCAGGCATGCCGCGGCCGCTCCTGACCATCAGGATCGAACGCTACGATCACAATACGCCGCCCGCGGCGATCGATTCGCTGCTCGATCCGGTCGCCGCGGGGACCGACGCCGGCGTCATATCCGAAGCAGGCTGTCCGGCCCTTGCCGATCCAGGCGCAATCCTGGTGCGCCGCGCGCATGAGCGCGGCCTGCGCGTCGTTCCACTGACCGGCCCCTCCTCGATCGTGCTCGCCCTGATCGCCTCGGGCTTGGAGTCACAGCGCTTCGCCTTTCACGGCTACCTGCCGGTGAAGCCGCCTGAGCGCGACCAGGCGATCCGGGCCATCGAATCGCGTTCGCGCAAGGACCGCGAAACCCAGATCTTCATCGAAACTCCGTATCGCAACGCGAGACTGCTCGATGCGCTGCTCTCGGTCTGCCAGCCCGGCACGCTGCTGTGCATCGCCGCCGAGCTGACGCTGCCGGGGGAGACGGTGCACACGCGGCCGATCGCCGACTGGAAGCGGGGCAAACCGGATCTGGCCGACCGGCCTACCGTGTTTCTGCTATTGGCTCGTTGACTTCGATTCCTCTGCGCTGCCTTTCGCCGCCGCTTGATCTTGCGTTCCACATCCCCGTCGAAACGTAACGCTCGCCCGTATCGCTCAGCACCGTGACGATGATGGGAAATCGCCCGCGTTTGGCGATTTGGAGCGCAACGTGCACAAAGGCGCCCGAGGAGGGCCCCACAAACAGTCCGAAACGAGTCAGCCGCCGGGACATCGCCACTGCGTCATCGAGGCTCACCGAAATGCGCTCGTCGATCAGCGACGCATCGAGCAGCTTGGGAACAATATCGCCGGGATGACCCAGCGGCTTGAGTCCTTCGATCCCGGGAAAGGTCTCCGGAATGGCGGCAACGACGTGCACGTCCGGCCGAACCTCGCGCAGCCGGCGCCCCAGCCCCGTCAGCGTACCCCCGGTACCGACACCGGCAACCAAGACATCGGGAGTTTCACCGGTCCGGCTGGCAAGCTGGGACAGAATTTCCGCGGCAGTCTCTTCGTAGTGGGAGCGCCAGTTGTCCTCATTGCTGTATTGGTCGCAATGCCAATAGAGCTTGGGATGCTCGGCTGCCAGACGCTTCGCCTCGCGAAGCGCGAAGTCGTACCCCTCGATGGGATCGGTGATTACCAGCTCGGCCCCGTGCGCGCGGATGCGCTCCAGCCGCTCCTGGCTGGCATTGCCAGGCACCACGATGGTCACGGGTATGCCGAGCGCGGCGCCGAGCAAGGCGTAGGAAATGCCGGCGTTGCCCGACGATGAATCCAGCAACCGCCGCCCATTTGCGAATCGCCCTGCTGCGATGGCTCGAGTCAGCATGCGTGCCACCGGGCGGTCCTTGATCGAACCGCCCGGATTCACGCTTTCGAGCTTGGCGAAAAGACGGCTGTGCGGCGCGACCTCTGCGACGATCGGCAGTTCGATCAACGGCGTATTGCCGATTCCGGCGAGCAGGCCCTGCGCCGCCTCGAATGGATCAGGTCCTGCGTTCATGCCGCCGCCTCCGCGCAGAAGCGCTCGTAATCGACGTATTCCCGAATCACGCTGCCCTCGCTGCAATAGCCGCAGTGGGGATCGCGCATCAGTTCCAACTCGGTGAAGCGCGCGCGCAGCGCATCGTAGGCGATCAGCCTGCCCACCAGGGGCTCGCCGATTCCCAGCAGGATCTTGATGGTCTCGACGGCCTGGAGCAGACCGATGACGCCCGGGAGCACGCCCAGCACGCCGGCCTCGGCGCACGAGGGCGCGAGCGCCGCCGGTGGCGGCTCCGGATACAGGCACCGGTAGCAGGGACCGCGTCGGCCGGAGTAACGCGGCCAGAAGACCGTCATCTGGCCGTCAAAGCGAAATACCGAGCCGTGCACATTGGGAATGCCCAGCTTCACGCAAGCGTCGTTGACCAGATAACGGGTGGGGAAATTATCCGATCCGTCGACCACGACATCGTAACCTCGAAAGATTTCCTCGACATTTTCGCTGGACAACACCGCCTCGAACGGATTGACTTTGACGCCGGGATTCAGTGCTTCGAGCGTCTGCCGGGCCGAAATCACTTTCGAGATTCCCACGCGAGCGTCGTTATGCAGAATCTGTCGCTGCAGGTTGCTCCGGTCTACCACGTCGTGATCGACGATTCCGATCGTCCCGACACCGGCGGCGGCGAGATACAGCGCCGCGGGCGATCCCAGCCCTCCGGCGCCGACCAATAGCACCTTGCTCCCGAGGAGCCGCAGCTGTCCGCTCTCGCCCACCTCGGGGATCATCAGGTGGCGCGAATACCGTTCGCGCGCCAGCGGATCCAGCCGCGGTGGGATCTCGATCGGCAGGCCCTCGTTTTTCCAGCGATTGAACCCGCCGGCCATCGAGTACAGCCTGGCGTAGCCCATCCGATGCAGATCCTCTGCGGCAAATAGCGAGCGGACGCCGCTATTGCATAGGGTCACCAGCGCGCGATCGAAACTGGGCACGGCCTCCTCTATTTTCAGCTCGAGATAGCCGCGGCCAAGGCGATAGGCTCCCGGAGGACTGCCCTGCGCGATTTCATCGGCCTCGCGCACGTCGATCAGCGCCGCACCCTGGGCCTGCAAGGCGAGCGCCTCGCGCGGGGTCACCTCGGCAATCGCCGCCCTCAGCTCCGCCAGACGCGCTTCTTTTGCTTTCACGATAGGCCTCCCGCCACTGCCGGGACGATGGAAATAACGTCGCCTTCCCTCACGGGGGTCGCCATTCCCTGAAGCGCACGCACGTTGCGGCTGCCCAAATAGATATTGACGAATTGGCGCGGCTCGCCTTCTGGGGTCAGGATGCGCGCCGACAATCCGTCGTGCGCTGCAGCGAGCGAGTCCAACGCCTCGGCAACGCACGCGCCGGTAACGCGCACCTCGTCCACCCCCTGCGTATAGGAGCGCAGCGGCGCCGGTATGCGCACGGTTACGGTGTTCATGTCGCAATGACCTCCTCTTCGAAATCGTCGCTCGCCAGCCGCCAACAGCGCACTTCCTGCACCCCCGAGGGGCCCACCGCGACGATGACGTAGGACCACTCGGGCCACGCCGCGGCACGGTCGGTTTCCGAAGGCCGGGCAGGATGGTCCGGGTGCGAATGCCACACGCCGACGATGTCCATCCCGGCCTCGCGCGCTTCGCGGTCCGCAGCGAGAAAGTCCTCGGGATGGATCTCGTAGCGGTCTTGGCTGCGATCGAGATTGATATTGCGCGCCTGACGCACCCGTGCCACCACATTCTCCGCACCGTTTCGCTTTCCCAGCAGCAGGCCGCAAGTCTCTTGCGGGTAGCCTTCTCGGGCAAACGCGCTGACGCTTTCGCACAAGGTCTCTGGCAGACGCAGCACCGGCATCGCAGGTAATCCCGTGTAATCGCAATTAGGACAGAAATGGTGCTGATTAGTTCGCCGGTGCGAGAAACCATTGACTTGCGAGGGGTATGGGTCCCTGTTGACAGCTTCGGTGAAGAATTTGGTGTTGTATAGGTCTCGTGTTTTCGCGCGGTTGCGACTTCGCAACCGCGCGAAAACACGAGATCGATAAACGGCAAACCCGACCTAGTTGGTTCCGTCCGTGCCGGGTAAAAGCGCGCCGGGCAGCGATTTTGAAGTGGCGGGGGAAACTATTTAGGACTAATCTAGTCCCATATGTTGAACCTACGGAGAGGCCGATGCTTAGAATCAACAAACTTTCCGATTACGCCACCGTGATCATGAGCTTCATGGTGCGGCGGCCCGACGACACCTACAGCGCGGCGACGATCGCCGAGCGGCTGGATATCGCGCAGCCCACGGTGAGCAAGATTCTGAAGCTGCTTGCGCGCGGGAAGCTGCTCTCGGCCCAGCGCGGCACGAACGGCGGCTATGCGCTAGCACGCGCCCCGGCGCAGATCTCGATCGCCCAAATCATCAACGCGATCGAGGGTATTCCGCTCGGCCTGACCGAATGCAGCAGCATGCCGGGGGTTTGCAACCAGGAAGCGTCATGCGCGATCCGCGGCAACTGGCAGACGATCAGCGCGGTGATCCGGCGCGGCCTCGAAGGGGTCACGCTAGCGGATCTGGCGCGGCCACAATCGGTTTCCGCTCCGATCATGACGTTTACCCCTTCCAAGCGGACGCTCGCCGCGGGGCGGGGCAAGATCCTTGCGGGCGCGGGGGGAGCCAGATGAGCACCGCGTCGAAGCAGCTGCATGAGCTGATCAGCCGGCCCTATGCGCACGGCTTCGTGTCCGATGTCGAGGAGGACAGGGTTCCGGCCGGGCTGGACGAAGACATCATTCGGACCATCTCTGCACGCAAAAACGAGCCGGAGTTCATGCTCGATTGGCGGCTGCGGGCGTATCGCCACTGGTTGACCATGAAGGAGCCGCACTGGGCCCATGTGCAATACCCGCCGATCGATTACCAATCGATCATCTATTACGCGGCGCCGAAGCAAAAGGGCGATGGCCCGGCGAGTCTCGAGGAGATCGATCCGGAACTGCTTCGGACCTACGAAAAGCTCGGCATCCCGCTTCACGAGCGCGCAGCCCTGGCCGGCGTCGCGGTGGACGCGGTTTTCGACAGCGTCTCGGTCGGCACCACCTTCGGCGCCAAACTCGCCGAGAAAGGCATCGTGTTTTGCTCGTTCTCCGAGGCCGTGCAAAAACACCCCGATCTGGTGCGCAAGTACCTCGGCAGCGTTGTGCCGCCGGGGGACAATTTCTATGCCGCGCTCAACGCCGCGGTGTTTACGGACGGGTCGTTCTGCTACATCCCCAAGGGCGTGCGCTGTCCGATGGAGCTGTCGACCTACTTTCGAATCAATGCGCGCAACAGCGGCCAGTTCGAGCGCACGCTGATCATTGCCGAAGAGGGCTCGACTGTGAGCTATCTCGAGGGCTGCACCGCGCCGATGCGCGATGAGAACCAGCTGCATGCCGCGGTGGTGGAACTGATCGCGCTCGAGAACGCGCGGATCAAATATTCGACGGTGCAGAAC
>JACQTO010000196.1 GCA_016210745.1 Betaproteobacteria bacterium | reverse complement strand
TCCTGCAGGCGCGCTGCCGCGGGATGACGATGCTGCGCATGCCGCTATCGGTATGGGGCATCTTCATGGCCACCATCCTGGGACTCCTCGCCTACCCTGCCTTGCTGGTCAGCGCCATCATGATGGCCCTGGACGCCACTCTCGGCACCAGCTTCTTCATGCCCGCGGTGGTTTCGATGGGTCAACGGCTGCAGTACCAAGGCGGCAGCCCGATCTTGTTCCAGCACTTGTTCTGGTTTTTCGGCCACCCCGAAGTCTATATCGTTGCCCTTCCCGCATTCGGTATCGTCTCCGATCTGCTGAGCGTCCACGCGCGAAAGAATATCTTCGGCTATCGAATGATGGTGTGGGCCATACTGGCCATCGGGTGTCTCAGCTTCGTGGTGTGGGCGCACCATATGTACGTCAGCGGCATGAATCCGTATTTCGGCTTCTTCTTCGCCACCACGACGCTGATCATCGCCATTCCCACGGCGATCAAGGTGTACAACTGGGTGCTCACGCTGTGGCACGGCGACATTCACCTGCGCGTGCCGATGCTGTTTGCGATCGGGTTCATCTTCTCCTTCATACACGGAGGGCTGACGGGCCTGTTCCTCGGCAACGTGACGGTGGATCTGCCGCTTTCGGATACCTATTTCGTCGTCGGCCACTTCCATATGGTCATGGGGGTGTCGCCGATTCTCGTGATCTTCGGGGCGATTTACCACTGGTACCCGAAGATCACCGGGCGGATGTGGAACGAGGCCCTGGGCAAGATTCATTTCTGGGCCACGTTCCTCGGCACCTATGCCGTCTACCTTCCGATGCACTATCTGGGAATCCTGGGCGTGCCGCGCCGCTATTTCGCCCTCGGCAATACCGCCTTCATTCCGGAATCGGTCCAGGATGTGAATATGGCCATCACCATTGCCGCTTTGTTCGTTGCCGCCGCCCAACTGGTGTTCTTGTTCAACATGGTATGGAGCCTGTTCAAGGGGAAGGAAGCCGAAAGCAACCCCTGGGGCGCCACTACGCTTGAATGGCTGACTCCGGACACACCGCCTAAGCACGGCAACTGGGGAGCGCACCTGCCGGTCGTCTATCGCTGGGCCTACGATTACAGCGTACCGGGCGCCAAAGACGACTTCATTCCGCAGAACGAACCGCCCGAAGCTTCGAACAGCGCCGCCAATGCTCAGGGGAGCAAGACATGAGCATCGCCGCCATGTTTGCGCTGGTGCTGGTGGGCATCATCGGATGGTGGCTGTTCGCGCGGCAGCTGACCGCGAAGCCCTGGGAGACGGTGCAGAATGCGTCCGACAACGAGTACGGAGGCGCTGCGCTCGCCCTCGCGCCCGCCAAAGTCGGTCTGTGGCTGTTGCTCGCGGTAATCACGTCGTTCTTCGGGCTGTTGATTTCCGCCTACGGGATGCGAATGGAGTTGGCGGACTGGCGGCCGCTTGCGGCGCCGAATTTGCTCTGGCTCAACACCGCGATGCTGATCGCGAGCAGCATCGCCTTTCAGCGGACGAGCGTGGCCGTGGCGCGGGAAAACCGCGACGGTATGAAGGCGGGCCTGCTGGCCTCCGGCTTTTTCGCATCGGCGTTTCTCGCCGGCCAACTGTTCGTATGGCAGCAGTTGAGCGCTTCGGGACAACTCCCGGCAAGCAACGCCGCCAACGCTTTCTTCTATCTGCTGACCGGGTTGCACGGCCTGCATTTGCTCGGGGGCTTGGTGGTCTGGAGCAAGACGACCGCCAAGGCATGTGGCAGTATCACCAAGCCGCGCGAGCTGCGCATGAGCATTGAGCTGTGCGCGCTCTATTGGCATTTCCTGCTCGTCGTGTGGCTAATCCTGTTCGGTCTGCTGTGGTCAGGAACCTCCGTTGCCGGTGCTTGGCGGGATATCTGCTCGGCGATCGGCATTGGACCTTAATCGGACTGTTTCCTCGAAATCCATCCACCTGTCAGAGTCTTATTTCCATGAGCAACTCGGCTGATTCCGTAACCGTCGCCCCAGCGGGATTGCGCGGTGTTGCCTCCGACTGGTCCGCCGACAAGCAGGCGTTTCCCGTGCCTTGGGGCAAGGTGATGATGTGGATCTTCCTCTTGAGCGACACCTTCATCTTCACCTGCTTCCTGACCGGCTACATGCATGTGCGCCTGTCCACGACCGTCCCCTGGCCGAATCCCAGCGAAGTCTTCGCGCTTCATATCGCGGGCCAAAACGTTCCGCTGATCCTGATCGCGATCATGACTTTCGTTCTGATCAGCAGCAGCGGAACCATGGCCATGGCCGTCAACTTCGGCTACCGCCGGGATCGCGCAAAAACTGCGGCGTTGATGCTGGCCACCGCGGCCTTTGGCGTCACGTTCGTCGGCATGCAGGCATTCGAGTGGACCAAGCTGATCATGGAGGGAGTGCGCCCGTGGGCGAATCCGATGGGTGCGGAGCAGTTCGGTTCATCCTTTTTCATGATTACGGGCTTTCATGGCGCCCATGTGAGCGCCGGCGTGATTTACCTATGCATCGTCGCGCGCAAGGTCTGGCGCGGAGATTACGAGCGCAAGGGCAGCTACGAGATGGTGGAAATCGCCGGCCTATACTGGCACTTCGTCGATCTGGTTTGGGTATTCATCTTTGCTCTCTTCTATCTCTGGTAAGGCAATAGCATGGAACAGGCGCAAGCGCAGCAGCATCCGATCAGCATCTATCTGTGGATCTGGGGATTGCTTTTCGTTCTCAGCACCCTGTCCTATCTGGTCGACTACTACCATCTTGAGGGCTACCTGAGATGGTCGTTGATCATAATCTTCATGCTGCTGAAAGCGGGGCTGATAGTGGCCATCTTCATGCACATGGCCTGGGAGCGGCTCGCACTGAAGTTTGCGATTCTGGTTCCGCCGCTTTGCCTGCTGGTGCTGGTCGGTCTGATGGTAGTCGAAGGTGACTACACTTTTCTAACCCGGCTCGCGGCATTCCTGAGCTGAGGCGCCGAAGCCGCTATCAAACGGCCACTTCTGGCGGGCTAATCAGGCGCGTAGACCGGCGTCGACGATTGCCGCCGTCAGCAGCAGTGACAGCTGCGCCAGCGAGGCGTGGAAGTTGACCATCGCGGCGTGCCGGTCGGCCGAGAGCGCGAGCCGGGCGCTCTTCAATACAAGCCAGGCGCCGCTTGCGAGCGCGGCCAGAAGATAGATCCAGCCCATGCCGAACAGTGCGGGGACGAGCGACGCGGCGGCAAGCATCACTGAGCCCGTGAATACCGCGCGCGCCGCCCGGGCGTCGCCCACGACCACCGGCAGCATCGGCACTTTTGCTGCCTCATAGTCCTCGCGAAAGGCGATCGCCAGGCTCCAGAAATGCGGCGGCGTCCACAGAAACAGGATGACGGCGAAAGCGAGCGGCAGCGCGCCTAGCTCCGCCGGCGCAACCGCCGCTGCACCCGCAAGCACTGCGAAGCTGCCGGCGAGCCCGCCGACGACGATGTTCCACCAGGTGCGGCGCTTCAGCCACACGGTGTACACCACGCCATAGGTAAACGCGCCCAGGAACGTGTAGGCGGCCGCCATCGCATTGGCTGCAACGGCCGCGAGCAACACGCCACCGGCACCGATCGCAATGATCATGACGAGCCAAGGGGCTCCGTGCTTCAGCCGTCCGGTGACAAACGCACGGCGGCGCGTGCGGCCCATCAGCGCGTCGATATCGCTCTCGAAGTATTGGTTGAACGCGCCCGCGGCAGCAGCGGCCATGGTGACAGCAAGCCCGAGCGCGAAAATGCGCCAGCCGGGCAGCGGCGGCCCTGGCGTCACCGCCAGGCCCGTCATCGCCGTGAAGCCGATCACGAGCCCGATCCGCAGCTTGAACAGTTCGAAAACGAGCCGCATGGGCGTCAGCGCAACGCCGCTTGGCAGCGGCGCCACACTCGCTTCGTTGGAATGCGCCATTATGGCCTCCCTGGCAAACAGCGGTCAAAGCCTATTATGGTCGTGGTGCCATTAGCCGTCTGCGCGGTTGGTTATCTGCGGCGCAGGAAGCAAGGCGAATGAAGGCGAGTCGGCTCGATGCAAAAAAGAGGCCTGCTGGAAGCAGGCCTCTTGGCAGTGCCCCGAATCGAAATCAGAAATTCGGCTGCACGTTATGTTCGGCGCAGACCATGCGCGCTTCGAATGTCGTGACGTAGGGGTTCTTGCTGACTTGGATGAAAGTCGATGAACCCGAGCTTTCCTTGCGAATCAGGGGCGACGAACCCTCGAGCAGAGCCTCTTTCGGAATCCGGTAAAGATCGCCAGAGCCTACCTCGACATATGCCCCTGGTTCACTAATCTCCTTCCAGGTCATCTGAAGAAGTCTCGACGCTTGTTTCGGTTCGATTGATACATTAGCGACTTGTGCCATATCGTTCTCCATTTGTTCGAAGACAGGAAAAAACCCGGCGGCCGATCCTTGACAGCGAACTCCTACCGCCCCGCCGGGCATAACTTCGACTGGGCCCCCAAAGTCCAAGTTCCACGGCAGGTCAAACATTATGCCACTGTCATTGGGCGGCTTCGCCCCCGCGCGCTTTCAGCGCTTAGCGTCGGGGCGCAATCGAATTCCGCGACCTGTCGATCGTTTCCCGCGGATCCTGCGACGGCCTATCGGAACGATCGCCGATGACCACGGGCTAATGAGGGTCGGCGCAACCCGAATCCTCATCGCTCGGGAGATACGACGTTTCGCGAAACCATCTTCGTTTCCCATGAAGTTGTCACGGTCAATAATCTCCACTTCGTCGACATAGATCCACTGTGTACCTTTTCACTTTCGTGTCCCATGACGTCGTCATCGCGGTCAAGCATTTCAACTCTCGTTTGATATAGATCAACTGTGTGCTGTATGCGGCCAGTATGTTTTGGTTTGGATTCCAGTGGTTCGCAGCGTACCAGGGCAGCGGCTTCCGGAATTTCAAATGACTTGCAGCAGTATCGTCAGTAGCATGGACCCGGAGGTTTGCGTGAAGAATCAGGTCTTTTATCTTGGCAACACCATCGTGCGTTATAGCTTGGGCGAAACGTGGTTCGACAGGCAGTTGCAGATGTCGGATAGCCGCGACGAATCGAATTGTCTGGCCCAAGTTCAGGGGACCGACCAAATCATCGCTCTTCGGGACTTTCTCAACTCGTTGGATCTGAGCGGCAGAAAGTTGTGCCTGGTGAAGTCAGCCTAGGTGCTTGAAACCGGGCTTCTTTTTCAACCGCTTTCGCGTTCAACCGCGTGTTTTCGCGCCGTTGCGAAATTGCGATGGCGCGAAAACACGAGATCTATGCAACACCGAATTCTTCGCCGGAATCGTTGACAGTTAACCCGTAAGCGACTGATGTTCCACTAGAGCCTGATCGGCAGCGAGCGCACGCGCGTGCCGGAGGCAGCATAAACGGCATTTGCGACCGCCGGAGCGATCACGGGCGTAGCTGGTTCGCCCACGCCGGTGGGATTCTCGTGCGAAGGAACGATGTGCACTTCGACCCGCGGCATCTCGCCGATGCGCAGAGAAACGTAGTCGTGAAAATTGGATTGCTCCACTACGCCGTCGGCCAGCGTTATCGCCCCGTAGAGCGCGGCCGTCAGTCCGTAGGCGATGCCGCTTTCCATCTGCGCACGGATCACGTCCGGGTTCACCGCGACGCCGCAGTCCACAGCGCACACCACGCGATCCACCCTCAGCGCTCCGTCTGGTCTTAGTGTCACTTCGGCCACCTGGGCAACGAAGGTTTTGAACGATTCGTGCACGGCAATACCGCGACCGCGGCGCCCTATCTTCGATGGGGCAAGCGGCTTGCCCCACCCCGCTTTCTGCGCCGCCAGCTCCAACACTCCCCGGTGGCGTGGATGTTTCGCCAGCAGCGCGCGGCGATACTCGTAGGGGTCTTTGCCCCCGGCCGCGGCCAATTCGTCCAGGAAGGTCTCGGTTGAAAAGGCCGTATGCGTCGAGCCAACCGAGCGCCACCACTGTACCGGCACGCTCAAGCGCGGCGAGTGCAGCTCGATGCTGAGGTTCGGTATGGCGTAGGGCAGCGTGCTCGCGCCTTCCACTGACGTGGCATCGATACCATCCTTGATCATGGAGCCCTCCATGGCGGTCCCGGCCATGATCGACTGTCCGACGATGCGCTGCTCCCAGGCCACGATATTGCCCTGCGCGTCCAAAGCCCCTTTAAGCGAGTGGAAGTACATCGGCCGGTAGTAGCCCGCGCGCATGTCGTCCTCGCGCGTCCACACCAGCTTTATCGGCGAGCGTCCAGCGATGGCCTTGGCGATCGCTGCAGCCTCGACTACGTAGTCCGAATGCGGATTGGCGCGGCGGCCGAAGCTGCCCCCGGCATAGAGCATGTTGATTTTCACCTGCTCGGGTTTCAATCCCACCACGCGGGCGACTGCCGCCTGGTCGACAGTCTGGAATTGTTCGCCATTCCAGATTTCGCAGGCATCACGGTCGAGCTTGACCACGCAGTTCATCGGTTCCATTGCCGCATGCGCGAGGTAAGGGAACTCGAATGCGGCCTCTAGCACTGTTGCCGCACCCGCGAAGGCGCCCTCGGCATCGCCGTCCTTGCGCACCGGGAGTCCGGCTGTGGCGGCAAGCTTCTTGTATTCGGCCATGATCGCGGCCGAGCCAAGCTTGAACGCATCCGATTCGTCCCAATCGATCGCGAGCGCGTCGCGGCCCTTGTTCGCGGACCAGAAGTCATTGGCGAGCACCGCAACTCCCTGGGGAACCGCCACGACATCGACCACGCCCTTGACCGCTTTGGCCTTGGAAGCATCGAAGGACTTCATCTTGGCGCCGAATCGCGGTGGATGCGCGACCAGAGCAGTGAGCATCCCCGGCAGTCTCATGTCCTGTGTGAATAGCGCCACACCGCTGGACTTCGCGCGGCTGTCGGTGCGCCCCGCGTGCTTGCCGATATAGCGGAATTCCTTGGGATCCTTGAGATTCACATCCGCCGGAACCGGGAGCGTGGCGGCGTCGGCCGCGAGCTGACCGAATTTCGCCTTGCGGCCGGAGGCCTTGTGCAACACCACACCTCGGCGGACGCTAAGCGAATCCGGCGCAACGCCCCATCGCCTGGCGGCGGCGGAAACCAGCATTGCGCGCGCACTTGCACCGGCCTTGCGCAACTGCTCGTAGGAATTTGCCACCGCGCTGCTGCCGCCCGTTCCCTGTGCTCCCCAAAACAGGTTCTTGTAGCGCGCTGTGTCCGCGGGCGCTCCCTCGACGCGAATCTGCTTCCAGTCTGCATCCAGCTCTTCAGCGACCAGCGTCGCCAGGCCGGTGTAGGTACCCTGCCCCATCTCCAGATGCTTGGCGATCACGGTCACGCTGTCGTCAGCGCCGATGCGCACGAAGGCGTTGGGTTCGAACCCGCGGAATTTTGGCGTGCCGGCCGCGAGCGCACCGCCCGATGCAGCACCAGCAGCGGCGGCCTGCGCCCAGGCGCCCGCCGTAACGATGCCGAGCGTGAGCCCAGCACCCGCTTTAAGAAAGTCGCGCCGGCTCAGATTGACGATCTCGATGCTGTCCATGCCGCCTCCTATGCCAGCAGGCCGCCGGCGTGTTTGATGGCGGCGCGGATGCCGTTGTAGGTGCCGCAACGGCAGATGTTGCCGTTCATGGCGGTATTGATCTCGGCGTCGCTCGGGTTCTTGTTCTTCGCCAGCAGCGCCGCGGCGCTCATGATCTGGCCGGACTGGCAGTAGCCGCACTGCGGCACGTCCCGCGCGATCCAGGCGGCCTGCACGGCCTTGCCGATCTTGCTCGCGCCGAGCGCTTCTATGGTGGTGATTCTCTTTCCGGCCGCCGCGCTCACCGGCGTCGTGCAGGAGCGCACAGGCGCGTCGTTCAGATGGACGGTACAGGCGCCGCACAGCGCCTTGCCGCATCCGTATTTGGTGCCGGTCAGGGCAAGATGGTCGCGCAGCACCCATAGCAACGGCATGTCGGATTCGACATCCACCGACACCTTCTTACCATTTACATTCAAGGAAATCATAACCGGGCTCCTTCAAGATAAGACCACGATTGGCTTAACTTTAGGTCTTGCTGCGGCACTTGTGAAGCCGTGAACCGCAAGCCGGAATCATCCGACATCCGGGAAAGGATATCGCAATACGGGTTTGCCGGATGCCCAATTGAGGGGATCACCTTATTGGCCTAAATCGACCGCGACAGTAACTTGGCAGTCATCTGGATCCCCCCAAAAGGAGAACCTCATGAAGACGCTCCAGACAGCGACGTCGGACCAAAAGCTGCACCAGGTGGCGGCCGAGGTCGAAACGCGGATCAAGGCGCTTTTCGGCCGCTGCCCCGAGCTCGCCGGTTTTGCTGTCCAGGATCTGGCCGGGGTATCCGACGAGGTCAATCCGTCCGACGACGGACGCAAGCTCTTCGTGACCGACATCGGGTTTTCCGCGATGATCTGCCAGGACGATCTCGAGGAGGCCTACAACCTGATCGGCACGGCGATCTCGGATGTCGTGGCGGAGGAGCCCGAGGCCTTCGATCTGTTGCGCGGACGGACCTTCGCCAGGACGCTTCACTAGAGATCATGGCGGTGTCTTGACACGCGGCCTTGATGTCAAAGAACCGTCAATCACGCCTGCCCGCAAGACCATTAAGCGCGGGCATTCGGGACCAATCTCCACGTGCGGACAAGCACGCCGACCGATAAGCAAGAATCCGCAGGTTCCGATGAGCCTATGATCACCCATTAGCCCTCGCGCGACTCGCCGCAAACCCGCGAATGTGAAAAGGTCTTTGCCGGGGCGCTGGCGTGCGGTCGAAGGAACATCCCGCGTCGCCGGACGGCGGATGCGATTTCAGAGGCGTTCCAGCAGCTTGCGGAATTGGACTGCCGAGGCGCAATCGGCGACGTTGGCCGAACCAGCGGCAGCAAACGCTGCAATACCCCCGGGCGTTGATCGCAGGATACTATCTGGATTATTCGGCAGCCCTGAGCTTGAGCCTCGTCGGCGATCGTGTTCTACAACCTTCCTCCCGTCACTCGGGCGTTGATCGCAGCCAACGTAGCGCTATTTTTCGCAGATAGCTTGCTCGGTGGCGCGCTCACCTATTATCTGGCGCTATGGCCACCTGGATCGGCGTCGCCCGTGGGCGGGCATCTTGGATTTTCGCCCTGGCAGTTGGTCACGTACAGCTTTCTTCATGCCGGTGTCTGGCACCTTTTTTTCAACATGTTCGCCTTGTTCATGTTCGGAGGCGAGCTGGAACGATTGTGGGGGCCAAGCCGGTTCTTTAATCTCTATTTTGCCAGCGTGATCACCGCAGCCGTCACCCAGCTTGTCTTTTCCAACCTCTCGGGTGCAGTTCCCTACCCCACGGTGGGCGCCTCCGGCGGCATATTTGGCCTGTTGCTTGGCTATGCGAGATATTTTCCGCATCGGACGATTGTTCTGCTTATTCCACCCATTCCGATGCCGGCATGGCTTTTCGTAACCCTTTTCGGATTGCTCGAACTCTACATGGGGGTAAGCGGAACACAGGCGGGCGTAGCGCATTTTGCGCACCTGGGCGGCATGCTCGGCTCTTGGATACTGATTCAATATTGGCGCGGCCGTCCTCCTTTTCGCAGGCATTGACGAAGCAGCGATTCCGCCCGGCGGCGCTGGCAACGCAGCGACGGCCGATTGAACAATGGCGCGACAATTGGGACTACTGACTAGTCCTCATCGGCGTTGCAGCTTTCACCCTAATCGATAGCGGGTCTTGCCCCACGGCGTTGCGGGGGCATGATTACTAGACTTTGCTCACCGTTACATGACCAATAGCCGAGCCCCGGTCGGACGGTATTGCGCACCACGCGCAAGTAGGCGCACGGCGTGCCGGCCGAAGTCGCATCGGTCCGCCTGGGGCGTTGGCAAGATTGGAGTGCGATGCGATGAGCAACTTACGACTCGTTTCCCCCCGAATCGCCAAACCGGTCGAAATCGTCGGCGTCGCCTGCGGCGAAGGTGCCCAGGACAAGCGATGCAGCGGCGGTCCGGACGCGCTGCGCGAAGGCGATCTCCTATGCCGCCTGCAGGCCTGCGGTCTATCCCCGGCATGGAATGAAACCATACGTCCGGCGCACACAGCCGATGACGACCCGATTCATTTGGTGAAGAATATATGTGAGCGCCTCGCGTGGCGCGTGCATTCGATCGTGGCCCAGGGCAGACTGCCGGTCGTCGTCGGCGGCGATCATACCTGCGCGATCGGCACCTGGAACGGGGTGGCCTCGGCATTGCGCCCGCGGGGCTCGCTGGGACTGATTTGGATCGATGCGCACATGGATGCACATACGCCACAGACGACGCCGAGCGGCGCGCTGCATGGAATGCCGCTGGCATGCTTGCTCGGGTTCGGCGACGGCAAGCTGACCGAACTGGCCAACGGTGCACGTTTATCGCCGCGGCACGTGTGCCTCATCGGAGTGCGCAGCTTCGAGGCCGGCGAGGCCGCCCTGCTGCGAGAGCTGGGAGTGCGCGTTTTTTTCCAAGACGAAGTTTCGCGGCGCGGACTCGACACGGTGATGCGCGAGGCGCTCGCGATCGTTCAGGAGGGCACCGCCGGATTTGGCGTGACATTGGACCTCGATGCAATCGATCCGAACGAGGCGCCCGGCGTGACTACCCGCGTCCCGGGCGGCCTCGGCGCGTCGGAACTTGTGTCGGCAGCCGGCCTGCTGCAGGGCCACCCAGCGCTCGCGGGCGTGGAAATCGCCGAGTACAACCCCCTGCGCGACCGTCACGGCGCAACCGCCCAAGTCGCCTGCGACTTGCTGCAGTCGATCCTCGCGGGGGAACCGCCGGCCTCAGGCGCCCTATCGCTGACGGAAATCGAGAACCTCTATGGCGCGCATAACTACCTGCCGCTGCCGGTCGTGCTGACCCGCGGCCAGGGGGCATATCTGTGGGACGATCACGGCAGGCGTTACCTCGACATGATGAGCGCGTATTCGGCCGTCAGCCACGGGCATTGTCATCCGCGCCTGCTCGAGGCATTGACGACACAGGCGCAGCGCCTCGCGGTGACCTCGCGCGCGTATTACAACGATCGCCTGCCGTTATTCCTGAAGCGACTGTGCGAAATCAGCGGCCAGGATCTGGCGCTGCCGGTGAATACGGGGCTGGAAGCAGTCGAAACCGCGATAAAGGCGGCGCGCAAGTGGGGCTACAAGGTCAAAGGAGTACCGGCGGACCGCGTCGAGATTATCGCCTGCGACGGCAATTTCCACGGCCGCTCGACTGCGATCATTGCCATGTCTTCCGAGCAGCAATACCGCGATGGTTTCGGCCCCTACCCGGCCGGATTCGTGCGCATTCCTTATGGCGATCCACAGGCGCTCGAGCGCGCCATCACGCCGAACACCGCGGCGTTTCTGGTCGAACCGATCCAGGGCGAGGCGGGCATCGTCGTGCCGCCGCGCGGCTATCTTTCCGCGTGTGCAGAAATATGCCGCCATCACGGCGTTCTGCTGATCTGCGACGAGGTGCAGACCGGGCTTGGGCGCACCGGACGAATGTTTGCCTGTGAAGATGAAGCCGTCAAGCCCGACGGCCTCATTCTCGGCAAAGCGCTCGGGGGCGGGTTGCTGCCGGTGTCGGCATTTCTCGCGCGGCGTGATGTGCTGGAAGTATTCACGCCTGGCGATCACGGCAGCACCTTCGGCGGCAATCCATTGGCTTCCGCGGTAGGGCTCGCTGCGATTGACGTGTTGATCGAAGAAAGGCTCGTGCAGCGGGCCGCGGATCTGGGCGATTACCTGCTGCGCGAGCTGAGGGCATTGAAGAGCCCGCTTATTCGCGAAGTGCGCGGCAGAGGCCTGTTGATCGGCGTCGACATCGATCCCGCGCGCGCCAGCGCGCGTGAGGTGTGCGAGTCGCTGCTGCGACACGGCGTGCTCTCCAAGGACACCCACCACACGGTGGTGCGCCTCGCGCCGCCGCTTGTCATCGTGCGCGAACAGATCGACGATGCGCTCGCGGCGCTGCGCGCCACGCTGGCCGAACTCGATGCCGCAGTCGATCGGGCTGCGTAACGCACGGGCTAAACTACTAGCGTGCTTCGCAAGTCAAGGAGGCGATTATGGATTGGCTGACCTCCCTCGGAATCACTGCGGCGAATCCCGGGGCTTCCCTTGGACCCGGTTGGCTGACGGGTGAGCGCAATTTCGCTTCGGTGAATCCGGCGACAGGTGAGAACATCGCCTTCGCCGGGGCCTGTTCGCCCCGCGACTGTGATCGCGTCATCGAGCGCGCCGCACGAAGCTTCGAGCAATGGCGCATGGTGCCGGCGCCACAACGGGGGGAATTCGTGCGGCGTATCGGCGCCGAACTGCGCCGCGTCAAGGACGCGCTCGGCAACCTGATTGCGCTCGAAACGGGCAAGATCAAGCAGGAAGGCGACGGTGAAGTGCAGGAGATGATCGACATCGCCGATTTCGCCGTCGGCCAGTCGCGCATGCTCTACGGCAATACGATGCACTCCGAGCGGGCGCATCACCGCATGTACGAGCAATGGCATCCGCTCGGGGTGGTCGGCGTGATCACGGCTTTCAATTTCCCGGCCGCGGTGTGGGCGTGGAACGCTTTCATCGCCGCTGTGGCCGGCAACACCGTAGTATGGAAGCCCTCCCCCAAGGCGCCCCTGACGGCGATTGCCGTGCAAGGCATCGTCGACAAAGTGATGCAGGAAGCCGGCTACGGCGGTGTGTTTTCGCTCGTGATCAGCGATGCCAATACACTGGCTGAGCATTTCAGCGCCGACCCGCGCCTGGCGCTGGTTTCGTTTACCGGTTCGAGCGCGGTGGGCAAGCACGTTGCCCAGGTGGTGGCGCGGCGGATGGGCCGCTGCCTGCTCGAGTGCTCGGGGAACAACGCCATCATCGTCGATGAAGCGGCTGACTTGAACCTCGCCGTGCCGGCCATCGTGTTCGGCGCCGTAGGCACCGCCGGCCAGCGCTGTACCTCCACGCGCCGCTTGATCGTGCACCAGGCACGCCGCGATGAGCTTGTGCGGCGTCTGATCGAAGCCTACGGACAGGTACGCATCGGCGATCCGCTCGATCCGGGAACTCTCATGGGGCCGCTCATCGACGCGCAGGCGCTCGAGCGTTTCCGCGCGACCATCGCCGAACTGAAGGCACAGGGCGCCGAGATCCTGTTCGGCGGCGAAGCAATTCCAGGAGCCGGCTTTTTCGTCCAGCCCACCATCGTTGCAGCGGAGCCCGAATGGAGCAGCGTGCAGCGTGAGACCTTCGCGCCGATTCTGTACGTCCTGGCTTGTCGGACAATGGAGGAGGCGATACGGATCAACAACAATGTGCCGCAGGGGCTTTCCTCTGCGCTGTTCACCGAGAATCTCCTCAACGCTGAACGATTTCTATCGGCTATGGGGAGCGACTGCGGTATTGCCAACATCAACATCGGTACCTCCGGAGCGGAAATCGGCGGTGCGTTCGGCGGCGAAAAGGAAACCGGCGGCGGGCGCGAGGCAGGTTCGGATGCATGGAAGGCTTACATGCGCCGCCAGACCGTCACCATCAACTGGGGCCGCGATCTGCCCCTGGCTCAAGGCATCCAATTCGGCGGCAGTTGACCCGATTCCGGAGCGCCAGCCGTGCCGGCGTGTCCTCGAGGGAAGAGCCGTCGCTGCTTCAGTAACAGCCCGCCGGACGAAACGGGCATTCGTCGGGGTGCGACCAGTAGTACTTCATTCGCCCTTGCATGTCGAAATACACGTGGGCGATATGGGGTTTCACTCCGTCGGTGAAACGATAGTCCCAAACCTCCTCGCCCAAATTAGTGAACACCATGGTCAAAAGCGGTTTCCCGACCATGACTTCGACATCTGCCTTGGTGCTCTTGACGGGAGTGATTTGCGCAAAGTTTTGCTCGCGCAGGGTCCACCATGGACGAACCCCCTGTTGCCAGGCGCAAGCCGCGAGAATCGCCGCAGAAACTGCAATCAATACGGCGGTGGCCGGTTTCATTTGGACCTCCAAATTAATCCGCAGGCCAAGTTCTGAAACACCCCTGAATGCCGAACCCTGAATCCCGAACCCTGGACAAACGAATTAACGCTGCTGCGGCGGAGGCGGTGGCGGCGTGTACGCGGGTGGTGCAGACGTGCGTGAGGCCTCAAAGCGTCCCGCTACGGGAATCCTATGGCCCTTTGCGTACATGCATTGCAGGAAAGCGTGGTCATATCGCCGCTGCAGTCCATAGGCGGACGTGTCTCCGGCACCCGCACCCGCCAAGGCGCCGACAGCCAGACCCGTACCAGCACCTACCCCCGCACCGCTTCGTCCGCCGATAGCGGCCCCGGCTACGGCCCCAACTGCGGTGCCCAGCACGGCGCTTTTCGCGACGCTGTCTGCGGCAACTTGGTTCGGTGTCGTTCCGCCGACCTGCACGCTGGCGTAATGTCGACACTCCAGATCGTCCGCACGAAATTGGTCGAAATTCTTGCCGCTGCCGGGCAACGACATCACGCTGGGACCGCTCGGAACGGTCGCGCACGCGCTCAGGACGAGCGCACTTAGGCTTAGCAGGAGCAGTTTGGACCGCGATGTGTTGGTCATCCTACGCGAGCCCCTGCAATCAACCCGGCGGCTGCGGTGCCACACGCTGCCAGCCTCCCGGACATTCCTTGACGTAAGGATAATACGCCTTCGCATCGGCGCAGTAATACCAATACGATTGCGAAGGTCGCGCGGGCGCCGCCTCGGCATCGCTACCTTGCTCGATATATGTCGGCGGCGACGACGGCACTACGGCAACCGGTGGATAGTACGGCGGATAGTAGGAATAGGGAGGGTAATAGGCAGGCCCCCACCACAATGGGCCGCCGATGACCACGCCAAAGCGCACACGAGGGCCATGCGCGAGCGCCGAACTGCTCACGACGGTGCCCATCAGAACGGCGACGATTACGAGCATCGCTTTCACAACTTTCATAATCACCCGCTCCAGATATATGGTTTTATGGTAGCAAATTCACCTTGCCGATTCAGTAACAATTTGTATCGAGATGCGGCTTCCGCCGCCGATTTCGGCTAGACTAAATTTTGGAACTGTGACCAGGAAATCCTCGACAAGGAGGCAGTCATGAATTCGCTCAATGCCGCCCTGGCACTCGCAGCGATTCTTGTTGGAGCCACCGGTGCTCATGGGCAGGTGTATAAATGGGTCGACCAGAACGGCGTGACGAATTACGCCGGCAAACGGCCCACGGACATCGATGCCGGGCTAAAGCTCGATGTCGTGGAGGAAAGGCTGTCCATATATGCCCAAGACAAAAGGGTGCTGCGGGCGCTCGATACCGCTTCTCAAGGGATTAGTCCGGTTCTTTCGAATAGAATCGACTCCCTGGAACGCCAGCTCGCGGCTGAGCGCCAAGCACGGCAGTACTCGGCCGCAGCCGAAGCAAGCGCTTTGCAGGCCGCCTACGAACAATGCTTGGCCCAACGGCGAGTCGATTGCGACACCCCGGTCGGCTATTTCCCCTATACGGATGTTGGCGCTCCCAGGCATCGCCTGCGGCAACGGCCCTTTGTTCCCGGCGTCTCGCTGAGCGGCGTGACCGCAGGCAACGTCACCTCTGCGATCAGATCAGCGGACAGCGTTACGCTCCGTTCGTCCCTGGCGCCCAGGCGCGCCTTCCGTTCGAGATAGGTAGTCGAGCGTCTGCCGGGGATTATTCCCCACCCGATGCGACGTCTGACCCCATCGTCACTGGTTCTTTCCATTGCACTGCTTGGCAGCAGCGCCAGTGCCGATCCCGAAGCTGATGTGCGCCGGGCATTGATCGAACGCCAGCAGCGAACCGATGAACTTATCCTGCGTCTGCAACAATCTCAGCGAGCGCCTACCCCCGGCAATGTTCGGCTACAGCAGGAACTCAATTCCCTGCACATGAAGCAACTCCAGAGGCTGCAGATCCTCAATGCGCGTCAGTTGCGCCAATTCGACGCGTCGCAACTGGCGGCGCCAGCCGATCCAAGCGCTTCCCGCATGCTGATGCTTCAACAGCAGCAAAGCTACGAGCGCGACAGACAATTGGAGCTGCAGCAATTCCGGTGGGAGGACGAACGTGTACGCGACCGGCAACGGCAGCCCAGCGTGCAAAAAACTCCCTAAGGCGACTCAGGGCGGAATTTGCGAAGCGTGAACGATGCGCACGCGCAATGCGGCGATCGTGGGGCGCAGAGGTCTTCTAGAGTTTCGGGATGCCCGCATGGGCAAACGTTTTTTCGCGCTGCCGCTGGCAAACGAAACATCTCTTCGCGGTGGGATAGGCTAGCAGGCGTTCATAGTCGATGTCGGTTGCGCAGGCGATGCATATCCCATAACTGCGATCCCTTACGCGAACCTTGGCTGCCTCGATGTCGCGGATCTCCTGGATGTGCCGGTCGATGATTTCCAGATTGAGGTCAGCCAGCGCATCGGCCACCGACTCGTCGCCGATATCCGTCGGGGTGTGCCCGATCAACTCGATGTACTGCTGGTTTTCGCTCTTCTCCAGTTCGTCGCGGACTTCTTCGAGCAATGACGCGTAGCGATCTTCGAGCTTCCCGTCGAGTATCGACTGCTGCGATTGAGTCAGGGCCACAGTTGTTACCTCTTCGATGCAAGAGAATTCGGGGACGCTCGATATTGTGTATACCGGCGATCGATACCAATTTGATGTGGCGCAAGCGAAGCCGAATAACGCGTGAATCAGATGCAGTGCGGCCGATCTCCTGCGGCTAATGGCAATACGCCGGTCGGACCTGATTCGGCGTTACCTGCCAAGGGGCAGATAATGGAATGGACATGCGCCTCTGAACAGAGGGCACGGCTAGCCCCGCGCGATCCATCAGCACAAAGCCCGGCAATCCGGCGGGAGCGTCGGTCAGCCGGTTTCCGGAGCGAATCAATCTCTACAGAGAAGCCTCGCGATCTCCGCCTCGGCCTCGAGCATGTCCTGCTCTTCGCTCTCATAGTCAAAGTCGTACTGATCGGCCAGGAAACTGGGTGCTGCGGCCATCATTCGGCGGCGATCCCCCTGGGTCATCGGGTCCTCATGTTTCGCAGCGGACCGTGGCCGGCTCTTCGCGGGCTTCTTCAGCGGGTCCGATGCAGTCCCGTGCTTTGTAAAAACCGATGGCCGTATTCTCGCTGCCTTGGCCGGCGTTGCCTTGTGAACATGCCCCATGATTCTTCTCCCTGTTGTAATCGTCTGCAAAAGCGACACCCAATTCACTTTTTGCCTAATTGAAGGGAGTTACTGGTTCCCTGCCCGCAAGGTTAGATACTCATGCGTACGCACGCAATTTATACAACCATATAATCGCCATACCTCGAAATAGGTAGCTGCTCGCAGGAATGCGCCAAACGATTGTTCCGGCTCCACGCCGACCCAATGGCGGTTATATCGTGCGGATGAGTATTCGATCTGTCGCCGAAGCCGCCGCGGATGCCAATCTCTTGCGTGATACGTGCCGGCTTGATTCTCATCAACACTCTTATTTCTTGCGTCAACATAATGTTTGATGCCTGAGTAACCCGCAACCAACAGCACCGGCATTACCCTGGAACGTCAACCGATTGAAATCATTCTCGGAGAAATCTATGTTCAAGCACATCCTGATTCCGACCGACGGTTCAGCAGTTGCCAACAAGGCGGTAAAGGCGGGCATCCAGTTGGCCAAGAACCTCGGCGCCAAGGTGACCGGCTACTACGCAATCGAGACCCTTCCGACAGAGATCTACGGGGAAGGCTACCTAATCAGCAACTCCAAGATGGTCAAGTCCCTGCAGCAACGCGCGCGTGACATTGGGAAAAAACACCTGGAAAACATCGCCAAGGTAGCCGCGGCGGCGGGTGTTCCTTTCGGTGAGGTGATGACTCTCGCCGAGACCCCCTATGACGGGATCGTCGAGGCCGCGAAGAAGCAGAAATGTGACGCGATCTTCATGGCATCGCATGGCCGCAGCGGCCTCGCGGACCTAGTCTTGGGAAGCGTGACGCGCAAGGTACTTACTCATTCGAAGCTTCCCGTACTGGTGTACCGCTAGGACTGAAATCGAGAGCCCTATCTTCGCTGCCTTGGCCCGCGTTGCCTTGGGAACGCGGCCCTTGATCTTCTCCCCGTGTGGTGTCTGTCGTACCCGATTGGTTTGCTCATGCCTCCGCGTGCCGCCGGCAGGACGCAGGGCGTTCGGCCTGGAAATCGGGCGTCAAACGACGAACCTGCGGGTTATCCAATACTCTCCGGCGTAACTCTTGATTGCTGTCGGCGGTAGCCCGCTCTTGATGCTCGCCGCCGAAAATAGGCCATGCGCGATTGCGAAGATCGAATCGCGGCCGGGTGCCTTCGGTGTCCTTCTGCGCAGCGACAAGCGCCTCCAAGGTGCCTATGTCACGCCAGTAGCCAGGATCTTCATGCGCTGCGATGCCCGGAAGCGAATTGCTGGAAAAATCATACGCAAAGCTGCGGTATCTCCCGGGCAAGCGCGGCATGATGTGATATCCAAAATCACTGCCCCCGCTGCGATTCGCTTCCTCGAGCAGTTCCGCCAGCACGCCGGGTGCGAACAAATAGTTGCCCATGGAGGCATAGGCTCGGCCGGGGTCGGCCGGCATCGCGGCGGGCCGTGGCGGTTTTTCCTGGAATTCGCGAACGCTGCCATCGATCCCGGTACGCAGAATTCCGAAGGCAGCGGCCGTTTCGATCGGGACCGGAACCGCTGCGACGCTGACCTCGGCCTCGCATGCCAGGTGAAAGTCGATCATCTGGCCGATATCCATGCGATACACATGATCGGCGGCAAAGACCGCCACCAGATCCGGTTCATGCCGCTCGATCAAGTGGAGATTCCGGTAGACCGCGTCCGCAGTGCCCTTGAAGGGCACCTCCCCGCTGTCAATGTTCGGACAGATCACGCGCAAGAACCGGTTTTTTCCGTTGAAACGGGGGATCCAGGCGGCGCGGAGGTGGTCGATCAGCGACTGAGGTTTGTATTGCGCCAGCACATAGACCGAGGGAACCCCGGAATTGGTGAGATTGCTGAGTACAAAATCGATGATTCGGTAACCGTTCACAAAAGGCAGTGCCGGCTTCGCGTGCATGGCCGTCAAGGGAAAAAGACGAGTACCTTCCCCACCTGCCAGGACTAATGCAAGAATCTTCATGGACGCTGCCTCCCTTGGTTTCGGCAAGCTTCGCTCGGCGTTGCGCCAAGCCGTCATCAACTCTTTCGAAGCAGAGCCCAGGACAGGTGCGCTCTAATAAATTCGGCGCAAGCTTTCCCTTCGTGCGAAGCTGGAACGCTCCGACACGCAATTCCCCGTATGCCTAATTGACCGAGGTACTGCTACCGTGCGTGCAAGCGTAGTTGCTCGCGCGCACCCACGCAATTTACACAACCGTATAATCGCTATACTGCGAAGTAGGTATCCAAGCGGCTCTGGTCACCGGCATCGCCGCTGCAATCGGTGAAACACGGCGTTACCCGAAGCGAAACAAACGCTGTCGCCACAACGCGATTCATCGGCGCAATAGCATTTGATCCACATCAACACGCCCCCGCCAACCGCGCCTAGCATAGTTTTGGATCCATGCGGCGGTAGGGCGCAACGATTTTCCACTTGGAACTCTCAGAAGCCAACAGGGAGATTGCAATGGCCAACATTACTCCGTTCGATTTTTTCAACGACGTCACTCGTTTCAATCCCTTCAGCGTCAGCGACTTTTTCAAGGGCTTCCGCGTACAACCCTGGCTGACGGACGTTAATTTCGAGCCCCAGATGAGAATCGACGTTTCGGAAGACGACGATGCCTATGTGATCAAGGCTGAGCTGCCCGGCGTAAACAAGGACGACATCAAAGTTGAAATCGACGGCAAACAGCTTTCGATCAGTGCCGAGGTCAGGAAAGAGAAGGAAGAGAAGAAGGGCAAGATGACACTGCGCAACGAGCGTTATTACGGCAAACAGTATCGGAGCTTCTCCCTGGGTCACTTCATCGACGAATCCAAGGTGGAAGCGAAGTATCAGGACGGCGTGCTCGAACTGAAGCTTCCGAAGAAGAACGGCGCTGCGGGGAAGACGATCAAGATCCAATGAGCAATGCATCCATTGCGATGCACATGGAGCGAAGCGGCCGGTTGCGGCCGCTTTTTGTTTGTCGGCTGATTGCCGACTACGACCGGTCCATGCGGCTGTCCTCGCCGGCGATCCGGCCGCAGAGCACTCGATGCTCGCCCCGGGGCCCGTGCCCATGATCCGCAACCGGCGCCTGCGAAGAGTGGTGGCCGCAATGGCGGTGATATTCGGCGGGATTGCCATGTTTCTCGCGCCCGAGTTCCGGCCGGGCGCCCTCGCGCTATTCGCGCTCGGAGTTGTGCTGGAGATGGTGGGCATCGCGTTAGAGCGGAAACACTGAAATGCATACGAAATTCCAGCCCGCCGGATTCTCGTCTGCCATCGAGACGCTCATGTCCGATACGCGCCCGCGCACTGAGGATCATTTCGCCGAAATCCCGCTGGATTTTCGCGTGGTGCAGGAAGCAGTCAAACGCAACCACCACAGAACACCATTTCTGCTGCTCGATCCGGACCTGATCCGCACGAAGCTGCAGCGGTTTCGCGCCGCGATGCCCAAGGTCTATTTGTATTACGCGGTCAAGGCCAATTCGCATCCGGCCGTTCTCGGGCTGATGGCAGCGGAACATATCGGTTTCGAGATTGCGTCGATTGGCGAACTGGATGCACTGCTGGAACTCGGCGTGCCCGCCCATGAGATTCATTACAACAATCCCATCAAGTCGCGCGATTATCTGGAATACGCGGCGCGTGCGGGCGTCCGCTGGTATATCGTCGATGGAGTAGACGAATTGCGCAAGGTCATCGGTGTCAAGCGCGATGCCAAGCTGTGCTTGCGCATTGAAACTCAGAACCTCGGCAGTGATTGGCCGCTGACGGGCAAATTCGGCGCGACGCTCACCGAAACAAGCGACATCATAGACGAGGCCCGCAAACTGCGGGCTGACCTTGCGGGCGTCGCATTTCACGTAGGCTCCCAGTGCCGCAACCTGGAGAACTGGCGGATCGGCATCGAAAACGCCAAGCTGGCGTTTTCGATGATGCGCAAACGGGGGCTGGAGCCGCGTTTGCTCAATATAGGCGGAGGTTACCCGGTGCGCTATTTAAAGCCGATTCCTTCCATCGAGCGGATCGGCGCAACCGTCACCAGTGCCGTTGCGGACCTTAGCCCGGACGTTCGCGTGATGGCCGAACCGGGGCGGTTCTTGGTGAGCGACTGCGCATGGCTGGTGAGCCGCGTGATCGGCACCGCGACGCGACGTGGAACGCGCTGGGTGTACCTAGACACGGGCGTCTATCACGGCCTGATGGAATCGATCGAGGGGCTGGAATACGCAATGCGAACCGAAAGGAGCGGTGCGGAAATACCCTGTACCCTGGCCGGCCCCACTTGCGATTCATTCGATGTCGTCGCACGGGACAAGATGCTGCCCCAGGATCTTCGTGAAGGGGACTACGTTTATTTTCCCAATGCCGGTGCTTACACTCTTGGCTATTCGACAGAGTTCAACGGCTTCCCTCGGCCCGATACGGTTGTGATGCAGCACGCCTAGGCACAACCCAATGGAGGCCGTGCGCAAAGTCATCATTCTCGGGGCCGCGGGACGCGACTTCCATAACTTCAACGTGTTTTTCCGCGATGCGGCCGGTTACCGCGTGGTTGCATTCACCGCGGCGCAGATACCCCATATCGCGGGCCGAAGCTATCCTGCATCGCTATGCGGGGCGCTTTATCCGCATGGGATACCCATCTATCCGGAGACAGAACTTACGCGTCTGATCAAGCAGCACCGGGCGGACGAAGTCGTATTCAGCTACAGCGACGTCACCCACCGGCATGTAATGCATCTTGCGTCAATCGCGGTCGCCAATGGCGCCTCATTCGTGCTGCTGGGACCCCGCGATACCATGCTCGTTTCGCCGATACCGGTTGTCGCGGTGGTCGCCGCGCGCACGGGCGCCGGCAAGAGCACCATCAGCCGCTATTTGTTCGGTGCGTTGAAGGCGGCGGGTCGGAAACCGGTCGTGGTGCGTCATCCGATGCCCTACGGTCGGCTCGATCGCGGCGTTGAGCGCTATCAGTCGACCGACGAGATCATAAACGCCAAATTGACCATCGAGGAAATGGAGGAGTACCAGCCGCATATCGACAACGGTGCCGCAGTCTTCGCCGGTGTCGACTACGCCGCAGTACTTGAGCGCGCCAGTGCGGAGGGCGACGTAATTCTGTGGGATGGCGGCAACAACGACATGGCGTTCTTCAGGCCTGAGGTGACCGTTACCGTGCTTGACCCCCTGCGGCCAGGCGAAGAGGACCGCTATTTCCCCGGCGAAGCCAATATCCGTGCAGCCGATGTATTGGTCATCACCAAGGTGAACGTCGCCGGCGCTGCGCTTGTCGACGCGACGGTGCACGCCGCGCGCAAGCTCAACCCGGGGGCGCTCATAGTGACCATGGCGCTGGACGAGAAGATCGACTGCCCGCAAATCGTTGAAGGCCGCAACGTGTTGGTGATCGAGGACGGTCCGTCCTTGACTCACGGCGGTTTGCCCGAAGCGGGCGGTGTGCGCGCCGCCAAGCTCTTTGGCGCTTCACCTGTGGACCCGAGGCCATTCGCCGTCAGATCGATTGCAGCGGCGTTCGCCCAGTTTCCGCATATCGGCGCGGCACTTCCCGCACTCGGCTACAGCCGCGAGCAGCTCATCGATCTTCAGCAAACGATCGCCGACGTGCCGTGCGATGCGGTATTGCTCGGTACCACCGCGGATTTGGCGCAGCTCGTTCAAATCGCGCAGCCGGTGGCGCGAGTAAGAATCGACGCGCGGGATCTCTCCACGCCTTCGCTCGCCAGTGTGGTCACAGCGCGTTTGAAGAACCTGCCGAGACGGGCGGCTGCAGGTCGTTCAGGCTCCTGATGGAAAGGCCGCATGGACATGACGCCCGACCATTCTGAAGTCAGTATCCCTGTTGGCGGAATACGCTTAGGCGGCAATCTCCATATCCCGAGCGGGGCCACTGGCATCGTAACCTTCGCGCACGGCAGCGGCAGCAGCCGGCTCAGCCCGCGCAACCGCTCCGTGGCCCGCGAACTGCAGAATGCCGGCCTCGCGACGCTGCTGATGGACCTGCTCGAGGAAGAGGAATCCGAGGACCGCTCCAAGGTCTTCGACATCGAGCTGCTCGCCTCACGCTTGCTCGGCGCAGCCCATTGGCTCGGGAAGAACGCTGAGACCCGCAGCCTTCGCATCGGCTATTTCGGCGCCAGCACCGGAGCGGCGGCGGCGCTTGTGGCCGCAGCAAGAGAACCGGCGAGAGTCGCGGCGATAGTATCCAGGGGCGGCCGCCCCGACATGGCCTTGCCTTGGCTGCCAAAGGTCAAGGCGCCCACACTGCTGATCGTGGGCGAACTCGATGTGCCGGTGCTGGACTGGAACCATGCCGCTTACCGGCACCTGTCGACGGAAAAAGAACTGGTCGTCGTGCCGGGTGCGACGCATCTGTTCGAGGAACCGGGCGCAATGCACGCGGTCGCGATACACGCTTGCCGCTGGTTCGTGCGCTATCTTCCGGCGGAGCAGCCGCGTCCCGGCGGTGAAAGCAAGATTCGTTGAGGATCACCATGGTTTTGGTAGCCGGCGATGCGCACCCGGAACTCGCACACAACATCGCGAGGCTCGCGGGCCTAGAGGTTGTTCCGGCGCTTGTCTCGGCTTTCGCCGATGGTGAAACGCGAATTCGGATAGAAGCCGACATCCGCGATTCCGATGTCTATGTCGTACAGCCGACGTCGGCCCCCACCAGCCAGCACCTGATGACGCTCGCCCTGATTGCCGAGGCGGCACGCGACGCCGGCGCCGCGCGTGTTACGGCGGTCGTTCCTTATTTCGGCTTTGCACGCCAGGACGTCCGCCATGGAGCGGGCGAGCCGCGTTCGGCGCGGTTTGCGGCACGCATCCTGCATTGCGCCGGCATTGCGCGGCTTGTCACGCTTGACCTGCATTCCCCGGCACTGGAGAGCGCTTTCGAAATGCCGGTTTTTCACCTCCGGGCCGAGAACGCGATGTTGCCGGCGATCCGACGCTGGGGTCTTTCTCGGTTTTCGATCGTGTCTCCTGATGCCGGGGGCGTCAAGCGCGCACAACGTTTTGCCGTGGCCCTGGCTGCGCCGCTGGCCGTGGTGGCAAAAAACCGACCGCAGGCCGATGTCGCGGTGATGCTGGAGGTGCTCGGGGACGTGCGCGGCCGCGCATGCGTGATCGTCGACGACATGGCGAGCACGGGAGGGACGATCGCGGCCGCCTCGCAGGCGTTGCTCGCCGCAGGCGCCGCGGAAGTTCACGCAGTCTTTATCCACGCCGTTATGGCGCCGGGAGCACTGGAACGGATCTGCGCTTCATCGGTGCGCAGGATCTTGACGACCGACAGCGTGCCCACGGTCAGGGACCCGCGCGTGCAGGTAGCATCGGTCGCACCGCTGATGGCACAGACCCTCGCCACGCTTGCCGCCCCGGCCCCCACGAAATCGAGGTGACCGATGTTCAGCAATCGCGAAGACGCGGGACTCCAGCTCGCGAAACGACTGCAACCGCGCAAGCTGAATGACCCGCTGGTTCTGGGAATTCCGCGCGGTGGCGTGATCACTGCCGCGGTGCTTGCGCGGGAACTCGGCGGCGAACTCGACGTCGTGCTTTCGCGCAAGCTGCGCGCGCCGCATCAGCACGAGCTCGCGATAGGCGCGATCGGAGAGGACGGGGAGATATACCTCAATTCGTTTGCGTGGGAGATTCCAGGGGTGACCGAGGATTACATCGCCAAGGAGCGCGATCACCAGATCGCCGAAATCGAGCGGCGCAGTAAACTTTTCCGTGCCGTCAAGCCTCCGGCGCGCGTAACCGGCCGCTCGGTGATTGTCACTGACGACGGTATCGCCACGGGTTCGACCATGCTTGCCGCATTGCATGTCCTCAACGCCCAGAAGCCGCACGAAACCATCTTGGCGATTCCCGTGGCGCCGCCGGACGCACTCGAACAATTCCGACCGCTATGCACTCACCTCGAATGCCTGCTGGCACCAAGTCACTTCGCGGCAGTCGGTCAGTTCTACGAGGACTTCTGCCAAGTCGAGGACGACGAGGTCGTGCGGCTGCTTCGCGAATTCCAGGCGGCACATTCGGCCAAGCAAGCTTCTTGAGCGCTTGCCCGGCAACAATCGTTGACGCGTGCGTCGACGCGAGCTTCGGTGGCACCGCGGCCCTCGTGACCCAACGCCGATCATAAGGGCTTTGCCACGGTCACGGTATCGAGATCGGTTGTTCGAACCTTGAATCCGAGCTGCTTCGCGAATTTCAGCATCTTGCGGTTGGACTTGAGCACCAGCCCCTCCATGGTCCGGAATCCTCGCTCTCGTGCCACGTCGATCAGCGCGGCCATCAGCAGCCCTGCCACGCCAGTCCCCTGCCAGGCGTCGTCCACTGTTATCGCGAACTCGCAACTGTCGCGCTGCTCGGTGCCCACGTAGCGCGCGACCCCGATCTCCACTTCCTTGCCGTCGCGCTGGATGACGGCCACAAAGGCCATGTGCCGGTCGTAATCGATCTCGGTGAAATACTTGAGCTTTTTCGGCGGGAGTTCCCGCATGGTGCCGAGGAAGCGAAAGTAGCGGGAGTCTTCCGAAAGATGGCGCACGAACTCCTGCTCCATGCCCGAGTCTTCGGGGCGAATCGGCCGGATCGTGACGGGGGTTCCGTCGAACAGGAAGCGATTGCGCACCAGGTCTTGCGGGTATGTCGCCATGCGTCTACCTGGTCTCGCGTAAATGGGTGACAGCCCATTTACGCCTCGAACCTTCCCTCCCCCTCTGTAAGAAGGACCAGAGGATGAGGGTATGGACGTCAGATATAGATACGACGCTCATTATTTCCGCGACGTGCCGCAGTCCTTCGTAAGAGCCCTCACTTGAGTCTGCCCGCAAGATAGGAAACAAGCGCATCCAAGGTGCCGAGCTTGGCGTAGTCGGACTCGGGGATCTCCATATGCAGGCGCTGACCCAATTCGGCAAGACAGTTGAGCCAATCCATGGAATCAAGGTTAACCTGGGGTCGCAACGGCCGGTCCGATTGCAGCGCCGATTCCTCGAAGCCGGGAGCGATATCGCTCAATACCTGCAGGACCACGCTGCGAATTTCGTTTGCGTCCATGAGGCTCGCCCCAGGCCCTCGCTCTCAGAACTTTCAAACCGGCATGGCCGGAATCAACGGGGTTGATTTCGCCTTTATCGAGACGTATACAACACCCAATTCTTCGCCGAAAACGTCAACAGTAAACCCGAACGTGACTAATGCAATTCTCGCCTGACCACCTTGCCGATCGGGCCTTTGGGAAGCTTGTCCCGGAACTCGACCACCTTCGGCACCTTGTAGCCGGCGAGGTTTTCCCGGCAGTGCGCCATGACCTGTTCCCGCGTGAGCTCGGGGTCGCGCTTTACGATGACCAATCGCACCGCCTGGCCGGATCTTTCGTCGCCGACAGACGTGGCCGCCGCTTCTTTCACGCCGGGGTGCATCCTAGCAACGTCTTCCACTTCGCTCGGAAATACCTTGAAGCCAGAAACGACGATGATGTCGGTCGTGCGATCGTGGAACTTGATGAACCCGTCTGCACACATGTGGCCCTCGTCGCCGGTGTAGAGCCAACCATCGGGGCGGAGCGCTTTGGCCGTTTCCTCCGGCCGATTCCAATATCCTTTCATGACTTGCGGTCCCTTGACGCAAATCTCCCCCACCTGGCCGATTGGAACTTCGTTGCCGCGATCGTCGCGGATGCTCACCTCGGTGGAGGGCAAGGGCAAGCCTAACATTCCGGTGTACTCGGGAACATCGAACCGATTCGCGCACACGACCGGCGAGGCCTCGGTCAAGCCATAGCCCTCGATGATCGCCGTTCCCGTCACGCGCTTCCAGCGCCTTGCAACGCTCTCCTGTATCGAGTCGCCGCCTCCCACCACCACTTTCAAGGACCCGAAATCGACACCCGCGAACCCCGGCGCTTCCAGGAGCGCGTTGAACAGCGTATTGACCCCCGTCATCGCCGTAACTCTTTCCTTTTTCAACAACGCAATCAGCCCCGGGATATCGCGCGGGTCGGTGACGAGCAAGCCGCGACCGCCGATGCATAGGAAGGTAAGCAGATTCGCGGTCAGGGAAAAGATGTGGTACAGGGGAAGCGGCGTCACGACGGTCTCGACGCCCTCCCGAAGTGCCGGCCCGGTCCACGCCACGACTTGCATGACGTTTGCGACCATATTGCCGTGGGTGAGCATCGCGGCCTTGGGCATCCCGGTAGTGCCTCCCGTATATTGAAGCAATGCAAGGTCCTCGGGACCCAGGTCGGGCTCATCGAACGGGCAATGCTCCCCTTCGTCGAGCGCTTCGCGCAGCCCCACGGCCCCGTCGATCGCCCACGGAGGAACCATGCGCTTGATGTGTTTCACGGCGAAATTGACGAGCAGCCGGCGCGGTGCCGGCAGCGGATCTCCCAGCCCAGTGGTAATGACGTATGTCAACGGCGTCAAGCCGATCAGCCCGGCGAGTTTGTGGGCAAAGTTCTCCAATACGACGATCGTTCGGGCCCCGGAGTCGGCGAGTTGCTGCTTGAGTTCACGCGGGGTGTAGAGCGGATTGACGTTCACCACCACGAGGCCGGCCCGCAGCGCCCCGAAAAAGACCACCGGGTACTGCAGGATATTGGGCAACATGATGGCGAGCAATTCGCCCTTGTCCAGCTTCAGGCCCTTTTGCAGGTAGGCCGCGAAACACCGGCTCTGCCGATCGAGCTCGGCGTAGCTCAGCGAAGCGCCCAGATTGGTGAAGGCGGCGTGATCGGCGTAGCGTTCGCAGCCTGCCTTCATCATCGCCGTCAATGACCGATACCTGTGCACGTCCGCCTGCGCCGGGACGCCCTGAGGGTATGCACTCAGCCACACCTTGCCGTTCATCACGCTCCCCTTTCGAAACTTTCAACTGGCGCAATCGGCTATCGGTGCCTGACACAAGATTACGCCCTGCGCCGCGAGCGGGCTTGACTTGGATCAGACGCAGAGGGTCGGCAAAGCGGGATCCTTTTGGCACAGCGCTCCGCGTCGGCGACGGTAGGAGCGCTACGCCACATTCGGCAAACACCATGCCCTGGGACCAACATCGCTATCCCGCGTCGATGAAGAACCTGCCTCCGAGCGTTCGCGCCAAGGCGATCGAAATCGCCAATGCGTTGCTCGAGGAAGGCTATGAAGAAGGCCTAGCGATCCGAATCGCCATCGCGAAGGCAAAAGAGTGGGCCGCCCGCCAGGAGCTGTGAAACGCTTGACCGCTATGCGCGGCCGCGCGGCGCTTTCGCCGCCCGCTTCGACGCCCCGGACGAGCGCCCCATGGTCGCATCGAGCAGGGGTCTGAGTTCGGCAAGCGCGCGCGAGTTGAGCACGTCGCCCTTTTCCAGCCAGCCGCGGCGCGCCTGACCGACGCCGAATCGAAGGTTGTCGAACTCGAGCACCGAGTGCGCATCGGAATTCACCGAGACCAGCACGCCCTCGTCCTTTGCCATGCGGCAATGCGCGTCGGTCAGGTCGAGCCGCTCGGGATGGGCATTCAGTTCGAGAAACACGCCGCGATCGCGCGCCTTGCGGATGACGCCCAGCATGTCCACGTCGTAGGGATCGCGCTGGTCGATAAGCCGGCCGCTGGGGTGCGCGAGCACGGTGAAATAGGGTCGATCGAGCGCCTTGAGGATTCGCTCGGTCTGGCGCTGGCGCGTCAGCTTGAAATTGCTGTGCACTGCGCCGATCACGAGATCGAGCTGCGCCAGGATCGAATCAGGCAGGTCGAGACTGCCGTCTTCGAGGATGTCCACCTCGATACCCTTGAGCAGCGTGATGCCGTCGAGCTCGCGATTCAGCCGCTCTATCTCATCGATTTGCTTTGCCAAGCGCCGCGGATCCAGACCGCGCGCCATGGTTTCGCGGCGCGAGTGTTCTGTGATGGCCAGGTACTCGAGTTCACGCGCTCTTGCCGCAAGCGCCATTTCACGCAAGCTGTGGCGGCCATCGGTCGCCCGCGTATGCGCGTGCAGGTCGCCCCTTAGGTCGGTCAGTTCGAGGAGTTGTGGCAGCTTGCCGCGGCGCGCCGCCTCGATCTCGCCCGCATCCTCGCGCAGCTCAGGCGGAATGAACGGCAGTCCGAGCGTCTTGAAAACCGATTCCTCGGTCCCGCCCGCAATGCGCTTTGCCCCGCGAAAGACGCCGTACTCGTTGAGCTTCAGCCCCCGCTCCTGGGCGATCCGCCGCATCGCGATGTTGTGCGCCTTGGAGCCGGTGAAGTAATGGAGCGCCGCGCCGAAGCTTTCCTCCGGCACTACGCGCACATCGACCTGAATGCCGCAAGCGAGCATCGCGCTGGAGCGCGTCGGCCCAGCCGAGAGCACCTCCTTCACCTCGCCATAGGAGGCGAAGCGCTCCATCACCGGACTGCCGGCCGCCGCAGTCACGAGGATGTCGATGTCGCCGACGGTCTCACGCATGCGGCGAAAGCTGCCGGCGATCACCGCATGGCCCACGCCCTTGGCCGCGCCGAGATATTCGGCCAGCGATTGCGCGTACTGGGCGGCCAGGGCCAACTTGAAGCGGCGCTCGCGCGCCAGGTGCGTCTCGACCGACTGCAGGATACCGAGCTCCGTTTTCTCGCCGAATCCGGCGAGCGAGCGAATCCGGCCCTCTCGCGCAGCCTTGTGGAGCTGATCGAGCGTGTGCACGCCGAGGTCGTGGTAAAGGGTCTTGACGCGCTTGGGCCCGAGTCCCGGAATGTGAAGAAGCTCGGTGATCGCCGGTGGAATTTGCTTGCGCAGGCGATCGAGCAAGCCGCAGGTTCCCGTCTCGACGATTTCGCGGATCTTGTTGCCGAGGTCCTCGCCGATACCCGGCAATTTCGGCAACTCTCCGCGCTCCCTGAGCGTCGCCGTGACATCGAGGCGCAATTCGCCCAGCGTGCGGGCAGCGTTGCGATACGCGCGCACGCGAAACGGATTCGCCTCCTCGATATCGAGGAGATCAGCGATTTCCTCGAACACCCTGGCGATGTCGGCGTTGTGAACCGGCATGCGAGGCCCCCGATCGGATGCGTGCGCCCAGCCGTCTGCGCCTATTTGCGGCTGCGCGCTTCCTTCGTCTGCTCGCGGACCACGGTCTTCACCAGCCCGTCGAAATGTTCGGTGAGGAGTTCCAGCAGGTCGTCCATGGTGACGATGCCTTGCAACACGCCGTCGCCGTTGACGACAGGCAGCCGACGTACGCCCTTTTCGCGCATGCGCGCCACCGTATCCCAGACCGGATCCGTTTCACGACCGATAATCAGATCCGGCGCCATCGCTTCCTCGACCGTGACCGTCGCCAGCGGCACACCCATTGCCGCCACCTCGATGACGATGTCGCGGTCGGTGATGATCCCGACCGGCTTGCGTCCGAGCGCAGTTTCGTCGACCACGACCAGACTGCCGACGTGATGCTCGCGCATCAGCCGAGCCGCCTCGTCGAGCCGGGTGCCGCGCGTCGCTACGACTACAGTGCGATTGCAGATTTCACCCAAAGGCATTTTGGTCTCTCCAGGTTGCGGTTGATCGGACCGCCGGCTCGATGCGCCGAGACGGCGCCTCAAATTAGTTTCCTGCATATCGTGCAGAGACAGCTTGACCGGGGTCAATAAGGGATAGTGAGCATTCCACGCGCAGCGGGGGTACTACGGCGCTTGACGTGGCTCAAGGGCTCGCGCCGCCCCGACTCGTAGCATAGTAGATGCCGACAGGCGTGAGGATCGGAAATGGATCGGGATAGAGAGCGGGACTACGAAAAACTGAGTCCTTTCGAGCTGAAGAACAAGCTGATCGAGCTCGCCACCGACCGCAGCGAACGCATGATGCTGAACGCCGCGCGCGGCAATCCGAACTGGATCGCGCTCGAACCACGGCATGCCTTTTTGCAGCTCGGACTCTTCGCCCTGGGGGAATCGGAAAGAACGGCGCCGGCGCCCGGTTTCGGCGCGGCCCGCCTGCCCGCCGGACTTGCGCCGCGCTTCGAGGAGTTCGCACGGCGCCATGCCGGCGTCGGCGGGGTTGGCCTCCTGAATCGCTGCCTCGCCTTTGCCGAGCGTCGGCTCTGCATCGGCCGCGAGGACCTGCTGCAGGAGCTTGCCGGGGCGGTGCTCGGCGATCACTACCCCACGCCGCCGCGCATGCTGCCGCTTTGCGAGCGGATCATGAAGGCATTTCTGGTCCAGGAGCTGTTGGGTACGGCCGAGGACGACAGGTTCGATCTGTTCGCCGTCGAAGGGGCGTCGGCCGGGGTGGCCTACCTGTTCGACAGCTTGTTCGAGGCGGGCCTTCTCGCCAAGGGCGACAGGATCGCCCTCGGCACGCCGATATTCACGCCTTATCTGGAGCTCCCCGCGCTCAACGATTACGAGCTGGTGGAAGTCGAGATCAAGCAGGACGAGGCGCGCGGTTGGCATTATCCGGCGACTGAGCTGGCCAAGCTGCTCGACCCGCGGATCAAGGCGTTCCTGCTGGTGAATCCCTCGAACCCGACCGCCGTGAGCCTCGACCGCCAGACCCTCGATGCAATGGCCGCCATCGTCAACGAATCTCGACGCGATCTGGTGGTGATCAGCGACGATGTGTATGCGACGTTTTCTCCCGACTTCGTCTCGCTCGCTGCCGTCATTCCCCGCAACACGGTGCTGATCTATTCGTGCTCCAAGTTCTGGGGCGCAACCGGCTGGCGCCTGGGCGTGATCGCGCTGCATCAGGACAACGTGCTCGACGAGCGCATCTGCGCCCTGCCGGCGCAATCCCAGGAAGGCTTTCGCAAACGCTACCATTCCATCGCGGTCGATCCGTGTCGCTTGAAATTCATCGATCGCCTGGTTGCCGACAGCCGGCGCATCGGATTCAACCATACCGCAGGGCTATCCACGCCGCAGCAGGCGCAAATGGCGCTCTTCGCGCTGCAGGGCCTGACCGACGCGGCGCGCAGCTTCACGCATGCCGCGCGTGCCATCGTACGCAGGCGCTTCGAAACGCTCTATGCCAGCGCGGGCGTGCCGCTGCCGGCTGACGCGCGCTGCACGTTCTACTACGCGACGATCGACATTCCGGACCTGGCTCGCTCGCGCTACGGCGAAGCGTTCGCCGCGTGGCTTCGAACAAGCTTCGAGCCGATAGACTTCGTGGTGCGGCTTGCGGAAGAAAAGGGGATCGTACTGCTCGATGGTGGCGGCTTCGACGCGCCGCAGATGTCGGTGCGGGTGTCGCTGGCGAACTTGTCCGAGGAGTCCTATGTGGGCATAGGGCGGGGAATCAGCGAGCTGCTCGCCGACTACCATGCCGCCTGGGAAAAAACTCGCCGATCGGCAAAATAGCATCGCCTGCGTCCCTTGCACAAAACGGTCGCCGCCATGAAGCGAGCAGCCCCCTCCTCCGTATACTAAAATTCGAGTCTAGAATTCAGTAGCGATCGGATACGGGTCGCTTTGGCAGTGCAACTGATTGCGAAACACCAACATTGCGAGCCGGGGCCACACCAGAGTATTGGATTAATGGTTTTTTACGCCGCCGAACCAACGAACAGGAAACAGACTTCATGACCGCAGCAACGCCCGCCCCAGCCGAATCCTTCGTCGCCAAGATGACCGATGGCGTCGAAATCCTCGTTCGCCGCTTCAACATCGGCAAAGGACCCTGTTTGGCGATCACCCACGGCAACGGATTTGCCATCGACGGCTATCGCTGCTTCTGGGAACCGCTGCTCGAGCGCTTCGAACTGGCACTGTTCGATATGCGTAACCACGGCCGCAATCGGCCCACCGGCGCCGACGGCCACGATTACCTGCAACTGGCGCGCGACGTCGGTTCGCTGCAGGCGGCGATCAAGTCCCGGCTTTCGCCGGGCCAGAAGCTGGTCGGGGTATTTCACTCGTTCGCGGCACGCTCGGCGATGAAGCATGCGACGGAAATGGCGGGCATCTGGGATGCCTTGCTCCTGTTCGATCCGCCCAACGTTCCCCCGCGCACGCATCGGCTGTACGAAGCGATGCGCGGCTTCGAGCTGAAACTGGTGGACTGGGCCTGCAAGCGTCCCGACACCTTCACGTCAGCAGACGAGATGGTCAAGAACTATCGCGAAAGCCGCGGCAGCAGCCGCTGGGTTCCGCAAGCCGTCGAGGACATGGGGCGCGCCGTGGTGCGCAGGGACGAATCCAGCGGCAACTGGGTGCTGACCTGCCAGCGGGAGTTGGAAGCGAGCATCTATCTCGCCGCGCTGACCATCCACCTGTGGCCGCATGCGTCGAAGTACCGCTGCCCGTTCAAGCTGATCGGGGCCGATCCGGACCTTCCCGGCAATGTGCCGACCGGCGTCGCGAACCAGGCGCTTGCGCAGGAAAACGGCTACGTCTATGAATCGATTCCGGGCACCGGCCACCTGCTGCAGATCGAGCGGCCGGAGGAATGCCGCCAGGCGATGCTCTCGTTCCTGCGTGAATTGCACATCACGTCGTAAACGCGAATTTCCCACGCCCGGGCCTCGCGGCGCTCAGCGCCTCGGTGCGGCGGGCCAACTGGTCTCTTACAAGTGTACTGTTGATAAATTTGGCGAAGATTTGGTTTCCAGATTCGTCTCCCCTCTTTGTGCAGTTGCAAGCAACTGCGCAAAGAGGGGAGATTGATAGACGGCAAAACCAGCTTCCCTGGTTCCGGCTCGTCCGGCTTAAGTGTTGGAGGTCTAAACCATGGCATCCGGCAAAACGGTTCTGATTCTTGGCGGCGGCGTTGGCGGCATCATCGCGGCAACGCGGCTGCGGCAGCGGCTTGCTCCCGAGCACCGGGTCGTGCTCGTCGAGAGGGAGGCCTATCACGTATTCTCGCCCTCCTTGCTATGGCTGATGCTGGGGCTGCGCACCCCCAAGCAAATTTCCCGTCCGTTGCAGGCATTTGCCAAGCAGGGCATCGAACTCATCACCGGCGCGATCGAACGCATCGACCCGGCTGCGCGAACGATCCAAGTCAACGGCATGAAAGTAACCGGCGACTATTTGATCGTTGCCTTGGGCGCGGAACTCGCCCCGGATCTTATTCCCGGGCTTGCGCAATCGGGACACAACTTCTACACGCTCGCCGGCGCCCAGTCCCTCTGCCTGGCGCTGCCCAAGTTGAGCAAAGGCCGCCTCGTTGTCTTGGTCGCGGCCATGCCCTTCAAGTGTCCGGCGGCCCCCAACGAGGCGGCGATGCTGCTCGAATACCATTGCCGCCGACGCGGCGTGCGCAAGAACGTCCAAGTGGACCTCTACACGCCCGAGCCCGGCCCCATGGCCGTAGCCGGACCGGAAGTGTCCGCGGCCTTGCAGCGGATCGTGGAAGCAAAAGGCATCGGCTACCACCCTGGCCACGCGGTAACGGGCGTCGATCCCGGCGCGCGCAGGCTCTCGTTCGCCAATGGCGCCAATGCAGAATTCGATCTCCTGGCGTACGTACCGGCGCACCGCGCCCCAAAGGCAGTCAGCGAGGCGGGAATGTGCGCGGAAAGCGGCTGGATTGCCGTGGACCGGGGCACGCTGGAAACCAGTGTCCCCGGCGTCTACGCCATCGGCGACGTGACCGGAATCATGCTCACCTCCATCGGCAAGCCGCTGCCCAAGGCCGGCGTGTTCGCCCACAACGAAGCGGAGGTGGTGGCGCACAACATCGTCCATGAAATCACGGGCAAGGGCGAAAAGCGGCACTTTTCCGGTGAAGGCGAGTGCTTTGTGGAAACCGGCGATGATCGCGCCGCTTACGGCAGCGGCAACTTCTACGCCGAACCTGCACCAGCCATCCGGCTACGGGAGCCGAGCACGATGTTCCATCTCGGCAAGCTGCTCTCTGAGAAATCCTGGCTCTATGGACGCCTGTGATTGATCAGCGCCGCTGCGCCCGCTGTGCTGCGCGGGCGCGATTTGGAGACGCTTACTTGGCCGCGAAGCAGTACAACAGTCCGTCGCCACCGGAGCTGCGCAGGTTCTCCTGACTGCAGCCGCGGGATGGATGCGAGGAGTTCCAGGACTTCGAGGGCGCGTCATCACGCAGGCCCTGCCGGTCGTGGTGGCCGACTTGCGCCGAACCCTCGCCGCTCTTGGTCCAATTGCCGCAGGTGGTGTCCCCGCTCCCCTTGAATGCCCTGCCATCGGGCTCCGAGCCGGTCAGTATGTCGTGCCGGTTGGGTTTGTCGCCGCGGCCGTTCACCACTTCGCCTTTTTCGTTCAGCGCAGTCTCCTTGGTGAGCTTGTTCTCGCCGTGCAGTTCGTCCACGTTGCGTGCGATGACCACGCCCTTGGCGTTGCGCCATGGTCCCTTGCCGATGCGGTCGCGTGCGTTCACGACGCGGGTATTGCCGCTCGCGGTGGCGCTCAGGTAGGCGCGCCAAGTGTGGCGGCCTGCGCCCGCGGCGGCCGCGAGCGTCTGGCAGTGCTTGTCCGCGCCGGCAATACCGCCCAGATCCGCGCCCTTGCCCGCACCCACGCTGGTGACGAAGAAGGTCATATCCGGCTTTTGCTGCGCCCAGACCGCACCGGCCAGCCCCAGCGCCAGCAATGCCGGCGCACACACCCATGATTTTTTCATTGCACTCGCCCGAAAAATGGTTATTGAACTTACGCCGACCGGCGCCTTTCCCCAGCATGGTAAACGCGCGGGGGTCGGTTTATATTCCTTCAGGGAGGGAAACCCCGATTCTTTAGTCCTTATCGCGATGTCCGGGCTCGCGAATCACTTCGCCCTCGATGACGCGCCCCTCCGATGGTCGCTCGCGCATCCCCTTCCGGAGGTGTCGTGTTCTCCACCACAGGTAAGCCCAAACCAGCAATCCCCCCGCCGCCACGAACGCAAATACGATCACCGACAGCATGAACGCCGCGGCCAGCACCACGATGCTCAATGCGAATGCCACCGCATTGCCCAGCAAGCTTCGCGAATGCGCGCGATGGCGCGCATCATTCACGTCGATTCTCGGTCGCTCTTGGTCACTTTGCATCCAGTTTCTCGCCTCTGTTTCCGCCTCCAAGCGGTGTCGCACCTACATCGTAAAGGTATTGGTGCGCCGCAGGACAATTTGGTTCGACGCGGAGGAATCGAATCCTGTACTGCCTGCCCTCTGCCGCCACGGTCACCTGCCTATCGCACTTCGAAGGATAAGCGAACGGCCGGCGCAGCAGGCTCGACTGCGCGCTGCAGAGTGATCTCGGCTTCGTAGGCGCCCGCCGGCCAGGGCTCGGCGCCGCGCTTGCGCCCGGCGGCACGATAAACGCGCGCCTGCCGTTTCTTGAGGATCATTTTTTCCTGGAACAGCAGTAGCGACCCCGGACCGCGCACGCTGAGCCGGACGGTGTCGCCCGCGGCAACGCCGAACACCTCGAGCCACACGACCAGCGCACCGGCGTCCCGCTCCAGGACGCGGCCGCGGTGCCGGCCCTCGCGGACGTCGACGGGCCGCGGCAGCGATGCCGCGACACCGTAGTTGTAGATCGCGCCGGGCGAATAAGGAAGACGGGCGAGCGTCGCCGCATCCCACAGCGGATTCCCTCCGACCCCGCAGCTCGGCGCGTCGCTGCCGCGGAAAGGGTCGACGACATCGCGGTGGCGGCGCAGCGTGAAATGCAGGTGCGGATACTCGGTGGCGCCCGACAGTCCGACCAGGCCGAGCGCCTGCCCGGGCTCGACGCGCTCGCCGCGGCGCACGCGCAGGCTGCCGCGCTTCAGGTGGCAATACTGCGTCTCCCAGCCCTCGCCGTGGTCGATGCGCAGCCCGTTGCCGCATTCGCGCTCGCGCACTTTGTCACCTCCCGTTTCGCGCACGTTCGCGTCGGCCATGCCCTCGCGCACCGCGCGCACCGTGCCGCGCGCGGCGGCGAGGACCGCGACGCCCTCGCGCATCGCCTGCAGGTCGCGCAGCGCCAGATCGGTGCCGTCGTGTGCGTCGTACGTGAGCACGCCGCAGGCGTAGTCGCGCGCGCCCCGGCCGGGGTCGAGATCGACATGATTCGCGATCCAGCAGTCCTGGCCGGGATTGCTGCGCAGCGGAAGCTGCAGCGCAGGCTGGGCGGCTGCACCAGCCGCCGCGAAGGCGAGCGCGAGCCCCGCCAAGCGCGCTTCAGGCCGAAGCCGGTCCAAGCGCGTACAGCGGGCTGCCGCTGCGAATATATGCCTGATGCCCATGCCCTTATCCTCTGCTCCTTCTCCCGGAGGGGGAAGGAAGATTCGAGGCGTAAATGGGCTATCACCCATTCACGCGAGACTCGGTAGGAGATCTGCTACCAGGTTGCCCTCATCGTAACGCGATTCGAACTCAACATGCGGTGTCAGGCGGCAAACCCGAGCGCGCAGTGCCTACTTCTCAAGAGGGTTAAACTGGTGCACTCAACCAACATTCTGCAATATTTTTCCTGCCATGAAAGTCGCTCTCGTTGGTGTCGTCGGCGTCCCGCTCGGGAAGCACAAGGTCAGGGATCCGCGTATGGATCAGGCTGACAAGCTGGTCAAGGCGGACAAGAAGGTGTACGCGTCGGTGGATGTCGTCGGCGAAGAAGAGGCGTTGACCGCCGATGCCATCGTCGCGTCGCCGGAGGGCCGGTTCGATCTGATCGTGAAAGATCTGGAATTCGTGGAAACGCGGCTGGCTCGCAATCCGCCCGAGGCGGAAAAGGCCGTGCTCGACAAGATCCACACATGCCTGGAGGGTGAAGGGATCATCGCCGAAGCCGGATTGACGCCGCAAGAATTGCAGTTGGTCGAGGCGCACGCGTTTCTCACCGGGAAACCTCTGGTGGTGGCCGAGGCGGCGGACGTCTCCGCGTTCGACGATTTTCTGGTCCGAGTGGTGCGCTCGGCGGGCCACATCAGTTTTCTTACGGTCGGCGGCCCGGAAAACCGCGCCTGGTTGATTCGCAATGGCGCCACGGCGCAGGAGGCGGGCGGGGCGATTCACACCGACATTCAGAGAGGATTCATCCGGGCCGAAATCATCGGCTATGACGACTTCATCGCCGCCGGCGGCGAAACGCAGGCCAAGCATGCGAATAAGATGCGCGTCGAAACGAAGACCTACGTGATGCAGGACTACGACTTGGTGAATTTCCGGTTCAGAAAGTAGCTGGGGGGCGGCGTCAATCTGTCGCGCCGGCGGTACACAGTATTGATCGGCCGCACGGAATAGCCGAAGAAGGAGGGGTGAGTTGCCGCCGCCACGTTGATGCGTCATCGTTAGTTGTCGCGAGCCACGCTAGAATGGCAACGTGGCTAAGTAGAAGGTGCAATTCACCACTCAAAGGCCACCCTTCAATGCTTCGTACAAATCTCCCTCCCCACTCGACCCCGGCTTGAATCGGTCTGAATTAAAGTCCGCGTCCCTCAGTTTAACTTTGCGAAGGGGTTTCCTGAAATCAGAGACAGCCGGAATTCCTGTTGTAGACCCGAGCGCTGCGTTAATGTCAGGAAGAAAGCGCATCAGTGCAGCAAATCCGGTTGTACGAGACAAAATGTGGCCTTGGTCGAAGTTGTTCCACGCCTCCGGCCACACTTCGCTAACCGCCTCGAAATAGTTCCAAAGCATTTTCGCAATTTCCGCGTCCTTGCCGACAATAAACCGATTTCTAAAGATTAGCCGGACACTTTCTCTTTCTGTTGCTGGTACGAGAGGTTTTCCGCGCTTTATTAGGTCCCTATCCTTCATTGGATCCGTAGTGATCATCTTGAGAAGTCTGTCAACAAAAGTCGCCTGTGTGAGTGTCTCCATACCGGCGCCCGTTGCTTTACCCAAAATCTTAATACGTCCCCTGAACGGGCTGCCCACTTTGAAATTCATCAGCTTTGCCACATTATGGCTGGTCTTCTGCGGACTCCTAGACTCTGCGTACTCGTATAAATCATACGCGAGCGACTTTGATACCTTTGTCTGCTTTAGATTTATGGTGGCGAATACCATCGCCTGATCTTCTAGTTCCATATCAACAAATATTGTGACATTGAGCTGAAACGGGTCTCCCTTATAACCCTTTAGACCTTCGATGCGGTGCTGCCCGTCTATGATCTTGGCTGCTTCTTCATCCTTCTTGATAACCAACTGCCCGCGCTTCTCGTCAAAACTGGCGTTCTCGGAAGAGATCGCCAGTATGATGCCAGTCGGAAAACATGCATCCATTGTGGTTACGTACCGCTTTAGCTCTGCGACACGGCCTTCTGAAAGGTTCCGCTGCGTGCCAATATAGCGTTCAAGATCGCGCCCCTCTGGGCGTCGCACGTCAGCATATGAAATTGCGATCAAGTCGTCCGAATCAATCACACCAATATAGAATGATCCAATAGGCTGGGTTGCCAACAGAGCCGGGAATCGAATGACATCATTCATGGCTGCCTCCCAGTTGATCGAAATCCTTTCCAAGCTGATCTAACTGTCTCTTCCCGCTTTCTTGTATATCCGGATTAGTCCGGATGTTGTCAGCAATCACCACTCCGAACCCAAAGACAATGGACAGAGATAATAGCCACCAACTTGCGCTCTCTACCATCTGAGCATCAATTAGCTTAGCAAGCTTTAGTTGCCCTCCCTTGTCCACTAATGTCAGCGACGTGATGCCAGAAAAGATGAGGGTCGAAATCAGGACGATTACAACGAGCAAGATCATCATCCAAACCCGGCTTGGGAAGATTGTTTTCCGAAAGTCCCGCATTACGAGATAAATCGCCCCGCCAGCATAGGATGCAGCGTACAAGACAAATTCGCCGTTCGCCATTAGATGGCTAACCGAAATCTTTTGACTCAGAAGCGCGAGCAAGACTATAGTTCCCCAAAGTGGAAGTAAGCCCGTCACGAATGTCCACACAAGCCACTGAATCCCATCGCCCCACTGTTCCCCGCGAGTTTCGCTAAATATCCGCTTGACAATCTCCATATCTTGCTCCCCACAGGTAATGCGTAATTATCATTTTTGTCACTTTGCGCTTCTTATAGCTGGTAACCCGGAGCGTTCCTATGCGCTTCGATATTCCACCCCTTGCGCACTAAGTAGATCATCTTGGAATCTGCGTTCCGATGATCACCCTCACTCCATTGGACAAGAACCTCCGGACGCCGCCAATACAAATTGATTGCAGGTCTATAATACGTTGTTTTTACTAAAGACAATGGAGCAACCGCTTTAAGCGTTGGTAAGTTTACCGTTTCAATCGGTTGCTTGGGACCAAGGCCGAGCTCAACAACAAAAGGCGCTGGGCTGCACCAGCCGGTAATCTTGGGAGGAATTCGATGGTCGTAAGAACGAGCGAAAAGCCACGTATTCTCCACCCCATTATCACGGGGAAAGTTTTAAGGCAACGAGAGTACACGCGCCGCAAGGATCCACACGTTTTTCAAACAGTCCATCCTGCTGATGTTCAACAGTTTGAGGCGGACGGCTGGACAGTTCATCGTGAAGGTACTCGCAAAGTTCGGCTAAAGAGGCTGAAGAGCCCGGATGTGCTTTTAGAGGACCAGACATGGTGTTTGTTCTACCGAATGGGGTACGCGGACCTCAATGGCAGCCGGTTCACCATCACATACAGGCGTCACGACGGATCCGAGGGCGCAAAACAGGTTGACGTATTTGCGAAGGACGAGGAAACAGTTGTCCTTGTCGAATGCAAGGCCCGTGAAACGCGGGGCAAACGCACGCTGCAAAAGGACTTGCATGAGACAGAATCGCTGCAGAAACCATTTGCCAACAGCATCCGCACCCATTATGGAGGAGCGTTTCGTCCCAAGATCATTTGGATGTACGTCACTAACAACATCATCTGGTCGGAACCAGATCTTGAACGCGCTGCTGCCATAAACGTTAGGGTCGTAACGGAAAACGAGATGCAATACTTCGACTCGTTTATCCGTCATATGGGACCCGCTGGCCGGTTTCAATTTCTCGCCGAGTATTTGGATGGTCAAACCATCCCTGAGCTAAGCGACATTAGAATACCAGCGACCCGTGGAACGCTTGGCAAGCACAAGTTTTACAGTTTTCTAACGACACCTCGACATTTGCTCAAGATTGCGTTTGTAAATCACCTCGCGTTGAATCATCCGGACGGGCGCCCCGCATACCAACGAATGGTCGCGCCATCGAGAATTAGAGAGATCGGCAACTTCGTCAAGCACGGGGGATTTTTTCCAACGAATCTACTAATCAATTTTACGGAGAAGATCCGCTTTGATCTTCTACCCAACAAGGAGAATTCCGACTCGAACATCAAATTTGGATGGTTGTACCTTCCAAACAAATACAAATCTGCTTGGGTAATTGATGGGCAGCATCGGCTCTACGGTTACTCTCACATAGACGAAAAATATTGGGATCAGAGCATTGCCGTTATTGCCTTTGAAGGGATGGATACAAAAGATGAAGCCGACTTATTCGTAACCATCAACCACAAGCAGAAGAGTGTCCCGCGGAGCGTAATTGTTGCTCTACAAGCTGATCTGAAATGGGGTTCTGATGAACCGGCGGAGCGATTATCAGCCCTTTGTTCCCGACTAACAAAGACCCTGAACTCTGATCCGACAAGCCCACTCTTTCAACGCTTTTCATCCCAAGGGGTTGTTGCCAAGGAAAACCAAAGTTTGACGATGCCCGAAGTTGTGAACGGGCTGAAGCGTTCGGGCCTAATCGGTCGAATGCTTCATAAAGGCCTGCTATCGCCCGGTCCACTCTCTGGGGCCACAGATGAAGATACAAATGACCGGGCGCGACGAGTCTTGAATGGTTACTTCGCAAAAATTAGGGAGGCCCACCCCCAACGATGGGAAGCAGCGCGGGCAGCATATATTTCAACAAATCCCGGAATTAGAGCGCAGTTATTACTTCTAGCGGAAGTCATTCGCTATACCAACAAAAAGGATGACATTGAGCCACAGCTGCTTGACGAGGATACTTTACTGAAGCAGGTGTTACGCATCATAGCCCCCGTGCTCAAATTTATCGGAGAATCTGACGACGCTGATATTTACGACAAGTTCTCTCGCAAATTTGGCGAGGGTGGAGTGCGGGAATATGCAGATAATCTGGCAGAAATAATCCTCCCGGCAATTCCAGATTTTGGTTCCGAGGATTTCCGGCAGCGACTTGCCAAACGATCGGACGAACGCGCAAAACAGACCAACGAAGATATCGTTCAGTTAAATAAAGACATAACTGATTACGTATTTAAGGTGCTCAAGGATCAGTACGGCATAACTTCAGGCAGATCTGGGCAGCCTGCTTTTTGGGACAAGGGAATCGAGAGTCCCAAGATCAAGCAGGAAGCCTATTCACGTATGCTGGCGGAAGGCTCAAAACTTCCGCCGGAAGCCTACGTAGACATTCTTGGGATTAAGGAGATAGTAACGCAGAAGACAAATTGGCCTCATTTTGAGCAGGTGTTCAACATTCCTATGAAGGGCGAAGCTAAGGGTAAACATCACTATATTGCATGGTTGACCCGATTCAACGAGATCCGGCGCGTGCCCGCGCATTCGAGCGGGATACGGACCTATGAAGAAAAGGACTACGAAGATTTAAGACAATTGCAATTCGAGTTCTATAAACGCCGGAACGAAGTACTAGGCATCCTAGAGCCGGATTCCTCGGAATGAAATATATGGGGCACAAAGGAAGAATTGTCCCGGCCATTACGAAGCAAGTTGAAAGAATGGCCGGTGATGCGCACGCCCTTTGCGATGCGTTTTGCGGCTCCGGTGTGGTCGCTTGGAATCTTGCCGAGCAGTTTGAAATACCGGTGTTGGCCGGGGATCTCCAAAGTTTTGCTGCGGCTCGTGCCGCAGCAGTCGTGACGCGAAGCGCTCCTCTGAATGATCTTGCATTTGTTGAGCGGTGGATTTCGCGTGCCGCGGCACTAGCGCTCGAAATCGAACAGGATCTTCGAATTCCACCCGCGCCGGGGCTAGAAATGAGGTATAAGTTTATTGCCCCTCGAAAAGCAGTGAATAGAACGCGAACTTACGCCGCGAGAACGCTGGCGAAACTTCTAACGCGCAATGGGCATCGATGGCCTATTACGCTCGCATATGCGGGCTACTACTACTCTCTTGAACAGGCCCTAACTCTGGACTCGTTACGTGCAACCCTTCCCCGCAATCGTGCGGAACGCACCGTTGCGATTTCAGCACTAATCGGGGCCGCGAGCCGATGCTCTGCATCGCCCGGACATACGGCACAACCTTTTGGCATCGGTAAGAAATCGCTTCCACATCTAGTGGAGGCTTGGAATCGCTCTGTTCCGGAGTATGTTCGTGAGGAGGTGCGGGCAATTGCGCCGCGACATGCGCGAGTCGAGGGCGAAATTATGGTGGGGTCATGGGAGAGGCTGATAGATTGCCTATCTCCCGGCGATGTTGTGTTCTGTGACCCTCCATACTCTGATGTGCAATACAGCCGCTTTTATCATGTACTTGAAACGCTCACACGCAGTGAGGTGATCTCAGTTTCAGGGTCGGGCCGAAACCCTCCCTTTGAGCAACGTCCCGAATCAGATTTCAGTCGAAAGTCGAAATCAATGGAAGAGCTTGAGAAGCTACTTCGGGAGGCGGCGGATCGAGGTTTGAAGCTTGTCATTACGTTCCCAGTTTCTCAACAAAGCAACGGGCTTTCTGCTCACATGTTCGCTAGTAGGGCAAAACGGTACTTCACCAACGTCGATAACGACGAGGTGAGGTCAACCTTCAGTAGTCTTGGCGGAAACGGGTCGAATGGGCAGCGACCAGCGAGAGAGGAGACTGTCGAACACATAATTTGTTGCTATTGAGTGCCATAGGGGATGTTGCTATGAGAATCTTTGTTGCCCTTCACCGTAACACTCTGACAGCCTCAAGACCTTTTTTTGCGTTGCCCGGTTCAAACTCATCTGGAACCACCTTTTCGGCTATGGTTGCAACGCTGAACAATTGTGTACCAAATGGCGTACCAAATGGCCGTCTCGCAGTGAAAAGGGCTTAGAGGATAGCCTCTAAGCCCTTGATGCCCTTCCTGAGAGAAGGGTAACACTTTATTCCGGGCACATAGGTAACACTTCTGGGCTTTGCGGGAGCGCAAAGTGCCTTGGCAGGAGTGTTGCAAGATGGATGAGCGGCTACGCTT
>JACQTO010000195.1 GCA_016210745.1 Betaproteobacteria bacterium | reverse complement strand
CCGCCGCCGTCGTGGTCACGTTGTCCGTCAACGTGGTCGTGCCCGTGCCCGCGCTTTGCACCAGGCTCGCCGCCGCTATCGTCGAGGCGGCCAGCACGTTGTTCGCCGCGTTGATCGTCACCGCACCCAACGGCGTGCCCCCACCCACGATGCCCGTGAACACGATGTCGCCCGTGCCCGCGGTCAGCCCCAGCGTCTGTCCACCATTCAAGGTCTGCGCAAAGCTGATGTTGCCCGCCGTCGCACCCGTATCGATCGTCACCCCACCGGCGGCCAAACTCACCGGATCCCCAAAGCTGATCGTCGCCCCCGCACCCTGCGTGCCACCACCAAAGCCCGCCCCACCAGCAGCCGTCAGCGTGCTCGCATTGAGCGTGATTACGTTGTCAGTGCCCGTGTTGATGCCGATCGTGCCCGCACCACCACCATTGTTCGCACCACCCGTGGCCGCTCCCCCACTCGTGGTGATGTTCGCCACCGCAATCGCGCCGTTGGCCGTGTCGATCGTCACCGCACCGCCCGCACTGCCCGTGGCCGTCCCATGCGTCGCACCCGTGGTCACTAGGTCACCGGCCAGATTCACCGTGCCCGTGCCCGAAACGTTGATGTCGATCGCCCCAGAGATCGTCCCGCTGTCGGCTGCCGCCGTCGTCGTGATCGTCTTCGTCGCCGCCAAATCCACCAGCGTCGAAGCGTTCAAAGTCACCAGCCCGCCGCTCGTCGTGATGTTTCCGGCAAGCCCTATGGAAGACGCCGATTCAAGCAAAACTGCGCCACCCTTTGAAGTCAGCTTCCCTATGTTCGAAAGCGACCCTGTCCCTTGGGCTTGAAGTGTGATACTGCCACCTGCGGTACTTATCTCATCCGCAGCATCAAGAAAGTTAATGCCCCCACTCCCAGTGGAGGTCATCCTAAAGTTTGCTGCCCCGCCGCTTTGCTTCATGTCTAGAAGATTGTCGGCAAGGTTATTTACGGTAATTTGACCTGTGGCCTCCAAAACCACGCCGGTCGTAGATGCCAGACCTTCCAGTGTTGTCTCAGCTACGCCATTGCTTGTCCCGTCCGCATCCCCAAATACGACTGTACCGTCCGAAGCATTGGTGCTTAGGTCTCCATCAACCGGCCCACCATTCGTGATCTGAAGCGTCGTCGGATCAAGCAACAGCGTTCCCGTCTTGCCATTTGGAGCCGTGGTATCAACTGAACCAATGAAACTTAGCGTTTGCTTTCCTGAAATCTCTACAAACCCTCCATTTCCGCCACGCTCTCCTCCGCGAGCGGTCACAGTCCCGTAGAACTTCGTCGAGTCGTCTGCCCAGACGATGACCTTCCCACCATTACCTTCAGTGATCGCATCGGCTTTGAGAGAAGCACCTGCACCAACGAAAGTCCGTTTCGCATTCTGAACTTCCACGTTCTTACCTTGGAAATCCCCACCCACCAGCACCGTCCCACCACCCCTATCCCCGCTCGCATCCACGCTAGCTTCGCCAATCAACCCCACCCGCTCGCCCAGCAACCGCACCGTCCCGCCCTTCTCCACCGAGCCCTTCGCTTCGACCGCCCCCGACGCCAGCAGCGTCCCGCCCTCGGCCTGCACGGTGACCTCACCGCCGTTGGGCCCGCTTGCACTGATCGTCGAGCCGGCTTCGAGCGTGACGTCCTTCTTCGCCCTGAGCACGACGCGCCCCTGCGCATCCACGCTGGCGCTGTTCGCGCTGAGCTCGCCGCCGTTGCGGATGGTGGTGCCGTAAATTCCCACGCGCCCCGCGTCGGCGACTATTCTTCCCACGTTGATCGCTTCGTTTTCCGGCGCAGTCAGCTCGACGCTGACATAAGGCGAGCCGGCCTGAACGAGCTCCACCGTCTTGCCCGCCGCGAGAATCACCTCGCCGGTGGGACTGGTGATGACCCCGTTGTTCTCGACGTTGGGCGCGATGAGATACACCATGCCGCCCGTTTGCGTCTTGATCGTGCCTTGATTGACGACGCGGCCGGCGCCCACCTGCTCGTTGAACCTGAACTTGCCGGCGAGGAAATCGCTGTCGGAGTGCGACAGCGACGAGGCGAGGAATCCGGCGACGTCGATTACCGCCCCGCCGCCGATGAATATGCCGTTGGGGTTGATGAGATAGACGCGGCCGTTGGAAAGCAGCTGCCCGAGGATGGCCGAGGACTCCGCGCCGGTAACGCGGTTGAGAACCGAGGAGGCTGCGCTTTGCTGGATAAACCGCGTGACTTCGTCGGCACCGATGGAAAACCCTTGCCACCGAATGATGGCATTGGGACTGTTCGTGATGCTCAGTGTCTTACCGGCTGACTGGAACGTGGCCGACCCGTGCGTGACCGTCGGGATAGTGGGGTTCGCTTGCACCGCGCCGGCCAACGCGGACGCGACTGCGACAGCGATCAACCTCCGCTGTCGCAGCGGCGTAACCGCTGTCAGTCCAAGACGCATGCCGAACCTCCCGCGATCACGACCGGGGATTCTCCGCCCCATCGCAAAATCCGAATACTCGTTTGGTTTCAGGGATTGTTTGTTATCAGGGTATAAAAGCCCGACCCTGCGCGCCTTCTTATCGTGACGCCAGGGTAGCAGATCAAGACTCTCAAAAAAACTTCAGAAGGTCCTGTTTATTATCTGGAACATCGGCGCGCGCGGCGATCCCTCAACTGCCACCCGCTATTCAGTTGGCATAGGGTATTCTGGGGTAGGCAAGCTCGGGAAACCGTGACCTATTTCACACTCGCGGACATTTCCGACTCTGTTGCATTCGCAGCGGGCCTCGCCTATCCGCTGGGTCGCGACAGGCGTCCTCTTAGAAGATGTAAGCCATCGACGCGTGCAGGCGACCGTCGCCCCGGTCTTGTATGCCTCCTTTGTCGACGACAATGCCAAAGTCGAGTCGAACGCTCAGGTTTGCACCTCGCGACAGACGAACGCCGAAACCCACGCTGCCCGCGCCCTGCTGGGTAGTCTCGCCGGGAAGCGGATTGGTTCGTTGGACCCATCCCCAGTCGTAGAAAACCAAGCCACGCGCGCGCGTGCCGCCGGGCAGTTCGAGCGTGCTGCCCCAGTCCGGGGTGTACAGTTCCATGCTGCCGCGGTGACCTCGATCGTTGGCAATCTCGCGTTCACCGAAGCCCCTGATGGAATCGATGCCGCCCAATCCGAACTGCTCGGCCGACACCAGAGGGTCGCGCGTCATCTGACCGTTCATGGCAATTCGCATCTGCCAATCGTTCGCAAATGCGCGATTGTGGCTGGCTCCCCAGCGCCATACGAGATAGCCGGGTCGTGCGCCGGGGCGCGTAATGAAAAAGGCGGTCGATCCGCCATCGTCGCCCCCGGGCAAGTTGACGACAGCCGAACCGTAGAACGAAGTATCGCTCACGGCCGTTCGGTACGTGCCGGTGTAGGTGCCCGAGAGCGGATGCACCGCGATATCGGGCACCAGACTCCCGCTCGTGCCGACCTGCGTTATCTGGTTGCGGTAGGCGCGCCAGTCCCAGGCGAGGCTGAATCGCTGTTCCAGGTCTCGCCATCGCGGCATAGTCAGGTTATAGCGCAATCCCAGGATCGAGCCGGCGCCGCTGATAGTGAAAAGATTCTGCAGCAGCCCGGTGTCGACGTTCGAATAGCCGAAGGTGAATTCAAGCGAGTCCCCCAGGCTGTACAACGGGATCTTGTAGCTGCCGCCCACGATCGTTACCCGGCTGCTGGGATAGAGCTTGATGCTGTTCGGATTGGATTTGGAGACCGGCGCAGTGACATATTGGGCGGAGAACACGTGATCGCGATTGAGGACGTTCGCGTTCTGGTAGCCGAAACCTATGCGATAGATGCCGGTCTGCTGCGTGCCCGTATTGTCGAACGTAATACTGTACCTGGTCGGCGGCTCGTCGACGACCCGCACCACGGCATCGACCAGCCCTTCCTCGTTGCCGCCGCGCAACAATACTGTCTCCTGCCGCGCCGGATTTTCGTTGGCGAGCCGCAGATTCTGGGCAACGCGATTGATGTTGGGCGCCTCGCCGGGAGCGAGCGACGGCAGGCTCGCGCGAACATTGGCCTCGTCGAAAAACTTGTTTCGTTCGACAAGCACCCTGCCTATCCTCGCCTCTATGACCTTGAAGCGCACTTCGCCCTTGTCGATCTCCTGCTCCGGAAGAATCACCTGAACCGCGCTGTAGCCTCTGGAACTGTAGATCTTCTCGAGCGTCTCCAACGCCCGTTGCACGTGCGAGAAATCGCGGTTTTGCCCGGTGAAAGGTCGCAGTGCAGCCTGGACTTCGTCGGCCGAGACGAGCGTTGCGCCATCGACGACGTAATTGCGGATTTCGAAACGCGGTTCCTGCGAACCGCTCGCCGGGCCTGCTTGCGCCAAAGACCGCAAGGGCGTGAACAGCGCAAGAAAAACGAGCGCGGCGACTGCGCGGCAGAACAGTATCTTCACGCTGCGGCGCTCGCTGCGATTGTGCGCGGCTTTATCTCGACCACTCGGTATCCCGTCGGGAAAGTGTCTGGCTAAAGGAGCCGCATTTTGCGCTTGCGGAACCCGCCTCGGGAGGCCCCCGATTGTTTTCGGCCTTCGGGCCCAGGGTATAATTCCCTATTCTCCCAATCGTAACCCTGCCGCATTCTCTGCTGAATAACATGCCAATGTCAAAGCCCGTCAAACACGCGCACCTGCTCATACTTGGTTCTGGTCCGGCCGGTTACACCGCGGCGGTCTATGCGGCGCGCGCCAATCTAAAACCTGTCGTTATCACCGGTCTCGCGCCGGGGGGTCAGCTCATGACGACCACCGACGTCGACAACTGGCCCGCCGATGTGAACGGCGTGCAGGGACCGGAACTGATGGAGCGCTTCAAAAAGCACGCCGAACGCTTTGACACCGAGATCATATTCGACGAGGTCGCCAGCGCGCACTTGAATGAGCGGCCCCTCCGGCTGGAGGGCGACTCGGGTACCTATACTTGCGACGCGCTGATTATCGCGACCGGCGCCTCGGCGCAATACCTCGGCATGGAATCGGAACGGCGCTTCATGGGCAAGGGTGTTTCGGCCTGCGCAACCTGCGATGGTTTTTTCTACAAGAAGCAGGACGTCGCCGTCGTGGGCGGCGGCAATACGGCTGTAGAAGAGGCGCTGTATCTGTCCAACATCGCCCGGCGTGTGACGGTAGTCCATCGGCGCGACAAGTTTCGCGCCGAGAAGATCCTACAGAAGAAACTGCTGGAACGGCCAAATGTGACGATCCGCTGGAACCACACGCTCGACGAAGTATTGGGCGACGATAGCGGGGTTACCGGCATCCGAATCAAGGAAGTATCCTCCGGCGCGCTTGAAACGATCGAGCTGCAGGGCCTGTTCGTCGCCATCGGCCACAGGCCCAACACCGGGATTTTCGAGGGCCAGATCGAGATGGTCGGCGGCTACATCGTCCCCCGCGGCGGCCACAACGGCAACGCCACGGCAACCAGCGTGCCGGGTGTATTCGCTGCCGGCGACGTGCAAGACCACGTCTACCGGCAGGCCGTCACCAGCGCCGGGAGCGGCTGCATGGCCGCCCTCGATGCCGAAAAATATCTCGACAGCCTTGTCTGAGATGCGTGGAATCGCGCATGAAGCGAATCCCCAATCAGCCGCAGCGCGCCGCCGGGGTTTCACGCGGCGATATCGAGCAATTCCGCCATGCCGTGCGCGGGACGACGCCGCTTGCACCTCCCGAACGCGTCAGCCATCGCGAACGGCCACCGGCGGTGCCGGTGCAGTCGATGCTGGATGCGCACGAGGCTCTAAGCGATAGCCTTCGCGGCCCGATCCCGTGGGAACAGTCCATGGAAACCGGGGAGGAACTCACATTCCTGCGCGACGGGTTGCCGCGCGACACGCTCCGCAAGCTGCGTCGCGGCCACTGGGCAGTTCAAGACGAAATTGACCTGCACGGACTCAACCGAGACCAGGCGAGGGTTTGTCTTTGCGAGTTCCTCAAAGCCTGCCTCAAGCGCAAGCTGCGCTGCCTGCGCATCGTGCACGGCAAGGGCTTACGCTCGCCGCGGCGCGAGCCGGTGCTCAAAGGCAAGATGAACCAGTGGCTGGCGCAACGCGACGAAGTACTGGCGTTCTGCCAAGCGCCCGATAGTGCGGGCGGCGCCGGCGCGTTGCTGTTATTGCTGAAGGCGTAGGATTTAGGATCCAGGCTTTAGGATTGAGGGCCGCGCTTCGCGCGGCACTTCTTCCCTAGATCCTCAGTCCTAGATCCTAAGCCGGACGAGCCGGAACCAAGGAAACTGGTTTTGCCGTTTATCAATCTCCCCTTTTCGTGCAGTTGCATGCAACTACACGAAAAGGGGAGGCGAATTTAGAAACCAAATCTTCGCCAAATTTGTGGTCAGTAGACGTGTAAGCAGCCAAATCCTGCCTTTACACCGCTGCTTCGTTGATCTCCCCGGTACGTATCCGCACCACTTGCTCGACTGCGCTGACGAAAATCTTCCCGTCGCCGATCTTCCCGGTACGGGCGGCCTTCACGATCGCTTCTATCACGCCGTCGACCAATTTCTCCGTAACCACGACCTCGATTTTCACTTTCGGCAGAAAGTCAACGACGTACTCGGCGCCACGATAGAGTTCGGTGTGGCCCTTCTGGCGCCCGAACCCCTTTACCTCGGTCACGGTCAGGCCCGTCACGCCGACTTCGGCCAACGCTTCCCTGACCTCATCGAGCTTGAACGGCTTCACGATGGCTTCGATCCTTTTCATGACGGCTCCTGGATATACCACTGAAGAAAGTATAGCAAAAGGAGTTCACCAGCCCCGCTCGCCGATCGCATAATGCGAATTCGGAACCAGCCAAGGGAACTGCGATGGGCGATGCTCCGGTGACGCTGCGCGTGCTCGATTCGCTCACGGGGGTGGACGCCGCCCAGTGGAACAATCTGAGCGGCGGCCATCCCTTTCTGCGCTATGAGCTATTTCGGGCGCTGCACGATAGCGGCTGCGCAACGGCGCGCACCGGGTGGCTGCCGCAGTTCGTCACGCTGTGGGATGAAGGCGGTCTGTGCGGCGCCATGCCGCTCTACCTCAAATCCCACTCCTACGGTGAGTACGTGTTCGATTGGGCCTGGGCCGACGCCTACGAGCGACACGGCACGCGCTACTACCCCAAGCTGGTATCGGCGGTGCCATTCTCCCCGATCACCGGTCCTAGAATCCTCGCCGCGACGCCCGCCTTGCGCGCTGCCCTCGTTCGCGCAATGCTCGAGCTTGCACGCAAGACCTCGTCCCTGCACGTGCTGTTTCCGCCCGAGAACGAGGCGCGGGAGTTGGAGGCCGCCGGCATGATGCTAAGGCGCGGCGTGCAGTTCCACTGGCAAAACCAGGGCTACGCCGACTTCGATGATTTTCTCGCCGTGCTCTCGCACGACAAGCGCAAGAAGATCCGGCAGGAGCGGCGTAAGGTGCGCGATGCAGGCATCGCATTCCGTCATTTGGTCGGCCATGACATTCGCCACGAGCACTGGTCGTTCTTCAACCGCTGCTATGCCCGCACCTATCGGGCGCACAATTCCACGCCCTACCTCAATCTCGCCTTCTTCGAGCAGCTGGGTTCGGCCCTTCCCGGGCATACTCTTCTGATCATTGCCGAACGCGACGGGGAACCCCTCGCCGCCGCGCTGAACGTGTTCAGCGACACCGTGCTCTACGGCCGATACTGGGGTGCGGCCGGCTTTGCGCCGAACCTGCATTTCGAGACCTGCTACTACCAGGCGATCGAGTTCGCAATCGAGCGCCGCATCGGCGTTATCGAAGGCGGCGCCCAGGGCGAACACAAGATGGCGCGCGGATTCCTGCCCACCGGGACGTGGTCGGCCCACTGGCTGGCGCACCCGCAATTTTCCGACGCGGTGGAAAACTTTCTGACCCGTGAAGCCGCCGGGATCGCCGGCTACATGGATGAACTGAACGAGCGAACGCCGTTCAAGAGCAGGATTCAGGATCCAGGATTCAGGAATTAGTCACTTACAAGTCTACTGTTGACAAATCTGGCGAAGACTTGGTCTCTAAATTCGTCTCCCCTTTTCGTGCAGTTGCACGCAACTGCACGAAAAGGGGAGATTGATAAACGGCAAAACCAGCTTCCTCGGTTCCGGCTCGTCCGGCTTAGGATCTAGGGGCCGCGCTCCGCGCGGCTAACTTCCCTGAATTCTAAATCCTGTCCTTCCGCTTGGCTGGGATGCCTCCGAGCAAAGCCGCAATTTGCCGCGGGGGCGTTCTGGGCGCTTCGCTCGCGGGTCTACGCTCGGGCGCGTTCGCCGGCTCATAAGGGCGGTCAAAAAGAGGATCCGATGCTGCTTTTTCGCGCTGGGCGTGCCTCGGATTGGGGCGCTCCCGGCGCGGTTCGGCCCTGCCTCCCGAGAGCACGTCCTCGGTGTTGCGGGCACCGGCGCGACTTGCGCCCCGGCGGGACTCGCCCATGATGGAGGGTACCAGTGCAGCCTGGGGCTCGAAACCCGGCACAAGCTCTTTCTTGATGGTGAGCTTGATCATTTTCTCGATTGCAGCGAGGCGCTCGTGCTCGTCGGCGCAAACCAGCGAAATCGCTTCGCCCTGCGTTCCCGCACGCCCGGTTCGGCCGATCCGGTGCACGTAGTCCTCGGGCGAGCCAGGCAAGTCGAAGTTGACTACGTGCGGCAAGTCCTCGATGTCCAGCCCCCGTGCGGCTACGTCGGTGGCGACCAGTACTCCGACCTTGCCCGACTTGAATTCTTCCAACGCCTGCAGCCTCTCGGGCTGCGTCTTGTCGCCATGTATCGCCGTGGCATGGATGCCGCCGTGATTCAACTGGTAGGCAAGCCGGTTGGCTCCCAGCCGGGTCGCGGTGAACACCAGCACCTGGTTCAGCCTACGGGTACGAAGCAAGTGAGCGAGCAGCTCGCGCTTGCGTTCGCGCGCCACCGGGTGCACCAGATGTTCGACCAAATCTGCGGCGGCGTTCCTGCGCGCGACCTGCAACAGCACCGGGTCGTGCAGCAGCACTTCGGACAGGGTGCGAATTTCATTCGAGATCGTAGCCGAGAAGAGCAGATTCTGGCGCGCTTTCGGCAATAGCGAAATGATGCGCTTGACATCCGGAATGAACCCCATGTCGAGCATGCGATCGGCTTCGTCGAGCACGAAGATCTCGACCTGCGACAGGTTGACGGTGCGCTGCTGTACATGGTCCAGCAATCTCCCGGGCGTAGCCACCAGAATCTCCACACCGCGGCGCAGCGCCTGTACCTGTGGATCGAAGCTGATGCCGCCGAAGACCACCGAGTAGCGCAACGCCAGGTGCTTTCCGTAAGCTCGCACGCTCTCTTCGATCTGTGCCGCGAGCTCGCGCGTCGGCGCAAGGATCAGCGCCCGAACCGGATGGCGGGCGGGCGAAGCACTGGTGTTCGCGTGGTGGGCAAGCCGCTGAAGCAGCGGCAGCGTGAAACCGGCTGTCTTGCCGGTCCCGGTCTGGGCACCGCCCATGACGTCGCGGCCATTGAGCACGTGCGGTATCGCCTGCTCCTGAATGGGAGTGGGCTCCGTGTACCCCTGCTCGGCGACGGCACGCAGCAGCTCGGGAATCAGCCCTAGTTCAGAAAATGTCGGCAAACGGGATCTCTCCAGCCCGACAGTCCGGGCCGGGAACGATATTGTGGATAAGGGAAATATGCAGGCGGGCGAACCGACAAAATGTTGCACTGATTATAGCAGAGACGCCCCGAAGGCGGCTGGGCGCTCTCGCGACCGGTACTCGGGGCACATGGGATGAGATGGATTGTGATCCACGTACCGCCTGACATTTAGAACCTATTGAAATGGGTTCTTAGTTGATCGTTCGCAGCTCGCCCGCCCCGGACTCTGGAACCGGGGCCCGCGGCAGCGTGAGCGTGAGGTCCCACTCCGAGCCTGTCACCGCGTTCTGAAGTAATTTGCAGAACGAGTGCAGCAGGCGCTCGTCGAGCGTCATGTGAACGCCGGTACCCCTGGCCGGCAGCAACGACAGGACATGGTTGCCGTTGGCGTCCTTCCTGGTCTGCACGCGCGTGGCGAGAATCGGCTCGCTTCCGAGCGGGCGCTCGCGCGGCGCTTCCCGGTACGGCTGGGAAAAATCGGCCTCTCGCACCGCCTGCTCGTGCTGAAATTCAAGCAGGGCAGCTCTTGCTTCGGGACTGCTCTGCACCGCCACATCCGGGCTCGACCTAGCCATGTCGAGCAGCATCGGCCAAAGCCGCTTCACGCAACGGCGCGTCAGATGCAGCAGAACTTCCTTGCCATCATCGGTCGATACGCTCAATAGCAAGCGATCCTGTTCGGCGACAAATTCGATCTTGATTTGATGGAGTTTCATGGATTTCGCATTCTAATGCCTAAGCCAACAATATTTGGAATTTTGCTTGCAGCGTTGTTGCGCGGACGAAAAGCCGTCCGCGCGGATCGCCGATTGCGCACGGATGATAGGGCCATCCGTGTGCAATCGACGATCTCGTATAAAAACCAAAACCGTCCTGGATTTATCCATAACCGTGTTTTCTGTACGGATGTTTTTTATCCGTACAGAAAACACGGTTGGCGCGCGCAGCGCGCAAGGCCGCGGTCGGCTGCCTGACCGTCGATTTTGCGCGCAACTGCGCGAAAAGGGGGAGACGAATTTAGAAGCTAAATCTTCGCCAAATTTGTCAACGGTAGACTCGTCAGTGACTACAGCGTGCCGTCCGATGCCGCCGCATGTCGGGAAAGCGCCCACGCGACATGCTCGCGAACCATCGCCGACGCGTCATGCGCGCGCGTTTGCAGCGCCGAGACGACGCGCTCCGAAGTGGGGGCGTTCCCCAGCCCCACCGCGACATTGCGCAACCAGCGCTCATAGCCGATACGAAAGATGGCGCTGCCGGCCAGGCGGCTGCGAAACTCTTCCTCGGTCCAGGAGAACAATTCGACCAGCTCGGCCGCATCGAGCCCGTGGCGCACGGCAAAATCGGATTCGACACTGGCCTGCGCAAACCGATTCCACGGGCACGCCATCTGACAGTCGTCGCAGCCGTAGACGCGATTGCCCACCAGCGGCCTGAGTTCCTCGGGGATGCTCCCTTTCAGCTCGATGGTCAGATAGGAGATGCAGCGCCGCGCGTCGATCTTGTAGGGCGCCAATATCGCCCTCGTCGGACAGGCTTCGATGCAGCGCTCGCAGCTGCCGCAATGTTCGGCCACCGGTGCGTCGACCGGCAGCGCCAGATCGGTGTAGATCTCGCCCAGAAAAAAATACGAACCGGCTTCGCGCGTAAGCAGCAGCGTGTGCTTGCCGCGCCAGCCCAGGCCCGCCTTGCGCGCCAGTTCGACTTCCATCACCGGCGCGGAGTCGGTGAAGACGCGGCAGCCCCTGGCGCCCGCTTCGCGCTCGATGCGCGAGGCGAGCTCTCTCAGGCGGGCGCGCAGGATCTTGTGGTAATCGCGCCCCAGCGCGTAGCGCGACACGAAAGCCTTGTTGCGATCCGCGAGCACGGTCTCGGCGGAGGCGGCGCGCGTGGAATAATCCATGCGCGCCGAGATGACACGGATGGTTCCGGCGTGCAACTCCGCGGGACGCGTTCTTTTCGCGCCGTGTTTTCCCATATAATCCATGTCGCCGTGAAAGCCCCTGTCGAGCCAGTCGGCAAGGCGCGCCTCCGCGGCGGCAAGATCCGTGTCGGAGATGCCCACTGCCTGGAATCCGAGCTCCCGGCCCCACGCCTTGATCGCAGTTGCGAGCGCCGCCAAATCGGTGATGTCCCCTTGAATCATTCGTCTGATCATAGCGAGCTACCCCTGCGATTGCATCTGCCAGAGGCCGCGTCGACCGAACGCATCGGACGGGCGCTGGCTCCTGCAATCGCGCCGGGCATGCGTATTTACCTCAAGGGAGACCTAGGCACCGGCAAGACCACGCTGGTGCGCGCCCTGCTGCGTGCCCTAGGGGTAACGGAACGCGTGAAAAGCCCTAGTTACACCCTGGTTGAACTTTACGTCGTTTCTAGTTTACACTTATACCACTTTGATTTTTATCGGTTCCGAGACCCCGTAGAATTGGGGGATGCAGGCTTTGACGAGTATTTTGAGGGCGGCGCTGTCTGTCTGGTCGAGTGGCCCGAGCGTGCCGCCGACCAGTTGCCGCAGCCGGACCTCGAAATCCTGCTCAGCCTCTGCGGTACGGGTCGCAACGCAGAGGTAACGGCGCATTCGGAAGCGGGAGTAAAGTGCCTAAAGAGCGTTTCGGATTCAGTAGATCGAGAAAGCTCTTCCTGAGCGCAGACGTGCTTCTGCGCGTCGCGCTGCTCGGTTTCGTCGCCCTGTTCGTTTCGCAATTCCTGGTTGCCGCCGCGCGCGCAGCCGACTCGCTGCAAGCTCTGCGCGTCTGGCCGGCGCAGGACTACACGCGCATCACGCTGGAATCGAAGCGTCCGATCCGCTACCAGCTTCTGGCGGTGAAAAATCCTGAGCGGCTGGTGCTCGATCTGGAGCAGATCGACTACGCCAGTGTGCGCCAGGAGCTGGCCGGCAAGGTGCTTGCGGACGATCCCTACATTGCCAATCTGCGCGCCGGCCGTTTCACCCCCGAGGTCGTGCGCTTGGTGCTGGACCTCAAGACTGAGGTCAAACCGCAGATCTTCACGTTGAAACCCGTCGGCGAGTACGGCCACCGCCTGGTGCTCGACGTTTATCCGCTCGAACCGCCCGATCCGCTGATGGCGCTGCTCCAAAAACCCGAACTGCGCACCGACAGCACGCTGCCCAATCCGTCCACGGACGAGCTTCCTGCGAACGACGCGAAAATCCCCGAGTCTCCGCTCGCGCTATCGCTGCCACGGGAAGCTCCGCGCGTGCCCACGCAGGAGCGAGCCAAGCCAGTGGTCATGCGTCTGGTGACCGTGGCGCTCGATGCCGGCCACGGCGGCGAGGACCCCGGCGCCAAAGGCCGTGGCGGCAGCCGCGAAAAAAACGTCACTCTGATCATCGCAAGAAAACTCAAGACCATCATCGATGCCGAACCGAACATGCGCGCCGTCCTCACGCGCGACGCCGACTACTATCTGCCGCTGGGTGCGCGCGTCGAAAAAGCGCGGCGCGTCAAGGCCGACCTGTTCGTATCGATCCATGCCGACGCGTTCATCCGCCCGCATGCGCGCGGTTCGTCGGTATTCGCGCTCTCGGAACGCGGCGCAACCAGCGCGGCGGCGCGATGGCTCGCCAAGCGCGAGAACGACGCGGACCTGATCGGCGGCGTCAACCTCGCCGTGAAGGACCGCCATTTGGCGCAGACGCTGCTCGATCTGTCGCAGACTGCAACCATTCAGGACAGCATCAAGGTCGCCCGCTCGGTGCTCGGAGAAATCGGCGGGATCAATACGCTGCACAAAGACAGCGTCGAGCAGGCCGGTTTTGCGGTGCTGAAGGCGCCCGACATTCCCTCCATCCTGGTAGAAACCGCTTTCATCAGCAATCCGGAGGAAGAGCGCAAGTTGAATGACCAAGCGTACCAGGACCAAATGGCGCAGGCGATTTTCCGCGGCATCAGGCGCTACTTCGCCAAGAATCCGGCGCTAACGCGCCCCACGCTGGCAGCAATCCAGTAACGCCGCTTAGTTGACGTCTCGGCGACGAATTTGGTGTTGTATAGGGCTCGTGTTTTCGTGCAGTTGCGAAGTGCGCAACGGCACGAAAACACGAGATTGATAAAAGGCCAAACCAGTCCCTTTGGTTCCGCTATGCTGGCTTAGGCAATCGCCAAGACGGGCAGCGGGGCCAGTCCGTCTCTATCGGCAATTTTCCACAGTGGCGTGCAGCGGCGAGATGCTCGCGCCGCATCTGCCCCGTTATTGACCCAGGTCAGTACGCAAGACAGGGAAAGCCGCAGATTTACAGGGGAGGAGAGTCCCAAAAGACCGGCCCTGGCAAGATGAACAAGACCACCAAAACGCTGATGGTAATCTGGCTGGTGATCGTGGCCTTTGTTGCCTTCCTGATTACCGATCTCATCGCCGCCCGGCAAATGGCCGAAAAACACATCCGCACTCAGGCGTTGTCCTACGCCCGAGTGGTCGAGCAGCACGCCTCTGCGGCCCTCGATCGAGCCAATATCGCCCTTGTTGGGGTAATGGACCATTTACTGCCGAGCGATCTCGTCGTCGGGGGCCTTTTGCCCGAGGCGCGCCGGAAAGAAATCGAAGCGCTGCTGATGCTTCAGCAGAGTCGAACCGCCGGCATCGTATCGATATCCGTTACCGACGCCGAGGGGGTCACCGTTGCCAATTCGCTTGGAAATGCGCAAGGGACGAGCCTGGGCGACAGGAAGCATTTTCTGGCGTTAAAAGGCCGTCCTGACACATCTGTCGCCATATCCGAGGCGACCAAGGGACGATCAAGCGACAAGTGGGGCGTGATGCTCGGCCGTGCCATCGAATTGCCGGGCGGCGCGTTTGGCGGAATGGTCGGAGCCAACCTGGGCCTGGCAGAGACGTTCACGGATTTCTACGCGACCTTATCGTTAGGCGAGCGCGGCATGGTGTCGTTGCGCGATACCGATAATCGCCTCCTGGTTCGTTTTCCCGTGATCGAAGAACAATTGAGCAAGCAGGCGCCGGCTTCGGTCCTTGCCAGGCACATCCAGGCCGGGGACATCGAAGGCGTGAATGTTGCCACGTCGGCTCTGGACAACGTGCAGCGATTTTTTGGATTTCGCAAGCTTGAAGGATTCCCCGTCTACGCGGTAGTCGGCTATTCGGCGGAGCACGCCTTTTCCGCTTGGAGGATTGAGCGCAATACGGTCGCGGTTGCCATCTTGCTTGTCATCAGCGCCGGAGCCTACATCACCTTCGTGCTGCGTCGAATGGAGCAGGCCGAGGCGGAACTGCGAATCGCCCTCGAGAATCAGGCAACCCATGATCTGCTCACCGGATTGCCCAATCGCCGTTTCGCCTTTGCCTGGCTTCCTTACGCTCTGTCCAGCGCCAAGCGAGATAACAAGAAGCTTGCCGTGCTTTTTGTGGATCTCGACGATTTCAAGGAAATAAACGATGAACTGGGTCACGAAGCCGGAGACCTCGTGCTGAAAACCGTGGCCGAGCGGTTCCTGAATACGATCAGGGGCTCTGACGTGTTGGTGAGGCACGGCGGCGACGAATTTCTTGTCCTGGTACAGGCCGCCGAAAGCAGGGAAGAATTAGCCGCGCTCAGCACTCGTCTGATCGCCTCGCTGGAGACGAAACTTCACGCCAAGGCGTGCGATGCACAGGTGAGCGCGAGCATCGGGATCGCCCTTTATCCGGATAACGCCGAGGAGGCTCTAGGACTTATCGACGCTGCGGACGCCGCCATGTACCAAGTAAAGCGCCACGGCGGGCGGCACTACCAATTCTCGGAAAATGCCGCCCATGATTTGGCGATGTCGTAGGCCGATGGTTTAGTCAGTCGACTGCTGACATTTCCGGCAGAAGATTTGGTTTCTAAATTCGTCTCCCGGCGCAGTTGCGAGCAACTGCGCAAAAAGGGGGAGATTGATCAACGGCAGGAGCAGCATCGATTGTTCCGGTTCGTCCGGCTCAGGGGTAAGAAATGCGTCTTCAGCAACGATCACACTGCCTCTGGTGCAATCAGCGCGGTGGCGTCCGAATCCCCGCACGGCACGAATAAGCAAAATAATATTGAACCTCGCCCGCCGGATCCTTAGAATACGGGCTGGCTTCGCCGTTTCCCTTGCATCAGCAGGCCGGTGCGGCAAACGAGAATAAATTCGAGTCCTGAGGAGATGAGACCATGACCCATGTCGTCACCGAAAACTGCATCAAGTGCAAATACACGGACTGCGTCGACGTCTGCCCCGTCGACTGCTTCAAGGAAGGGCCGAACATGCTGGTCATCGACCCGGACGAGTGCATCGACTGCGCAGTATGCGTCCCCGAGTGCCCGGTCAATGCCATCTACACCGAGGAAGAACTGCCCCAAGATCAGAGTCAATTCCTCGCGCTCAACGCCGAGTTGGCGAAGAAATGGCCGGCCATCACCGACGTCAAAGGCGGATTTGCCGACGCCGACGAGTGGAAGGAAGTGAAAGGCAAGCTGAAATATCTGGAGCGCTAATGCAGTCGCTTGCTTGAGGCCACGGCATGGGTTCGGATTCGCATTTGCCGGACCCCACCGGCGCTGACTTGCGATAGCGTGCCTTGGCAGGGGCCGGCGCGACCTTGGCGCCGCGCAATGCCAAAACCCTATCTGCAGGAGATAGGTGCCGGAGTCAGTGCCAGTCGCCGCGCGGCGGGATCGGCAGCGACATCACCTGGATACCCTCCTCGAGCAACTCTTCGGTTTCCGTGCGCGTGGCAACGCCGCGGATGTTGCGGTGCGGAGCCTCGCGATAGTGGATCCTGCGCGCCTCGGATGAAAACTCCGAGCCCACGTTCTCGGTGTTCATCAGCACAAAATCGATCAGCTCATTCAGCTTGGCGGGGTGAAGAGCGGCGTTCGTCTGAACCGGGAGATCGCCCTGGCCAGTAGGGGCCGCAGCATCGGGCTGTCTTGCCTCGGACTGCCGTGCCGGCTTCGCTTCGCTCTTTCCGATCTTGGCCGTCGGCAGCTTTTCGATATGCGAGTTTCCGCACACCGGACACGAAAGCAAACCGCGCCCCTTCTGGCCGTCGAAGTCCACGGCAGAGGCGAACCATCCCTCGAACCGGTGGTGTTTCGGGCAGATCAGTTCGAATACGATCATTCAAGATATCCTTGCTGGCACGAAAAGCATTGTACCGGCGATGCCCGCTCCTGTCTTGTTTGACACGCCAGGCTCAAATCGTTCAACGGACGATCCGCGGAAAAGTTGACCCCGGATTCGACTCGGTCCGCGCAGGAACGCCTATCGGCGCGCAAGTGTCCTGTTCGAGTGCTCGCCTCGCACGATGCTTGACCTGGGTCAAGAAGCGTTTGCGCGCGCAGAATAGGTTTCCTGCAACGATGAAAATAACGTTTTGCGGCGCCGCCTCCGAAGTTACCGGCTCGTGCTACCTGGTCGAAGCCGACGGCACCCGTTTCCTGCTCGACTGCGGCATGTTTCAGGGCGGCCCCAAGGCCGAGCGCAAGAACTTCTCCGCACTCGACTTCGATGTGCGGCGTCTCGATTTCGTCCTGATTTCGCACGCACATATCGACCACTGCGGCCTGCTGCCGCGGCTTGCCACCTTTGGCTTCAACGGACCGGTGTTCGCCACCGAGCCGACGATCGATCTGTTGCCCGTCATGCTCACCGACAGCGCGTATATCCAGGAGCGGGAAGCCGCCTGGCGCAACAAGGTCGGCCGCGAGCGCAAGCGTCTCGCGCGCGAGTTCGCTCCCCTCTACACCGTGGCCCAGGCCGAAAGCTGCACGCGGCGCACCCAGGGCTTGCGCTACGGCACCATGTTCGAGCCCCATCCCGGTGTGCGCGTGCGTTTCAAGGATGCGGGCCATATCCTCGGCTCGGCAATCACCGAAGTGTGGCTGAGCGACGCCGGGCGCACGAAAAAGCTGGTGTTCTCCGGCGATCTCGGCCAACCCGCGCGTCCGCTCGTAAACGACCCTGAGCCCGTGGCCGATGCCGAGGTGCTGCTGGTCGAATCGACTTATGGCAATCGGCTGCACCGGAATATCGACGCGACGATCGACGAGCTGGTGGAGGCCGTTAACGACACGCTGCTCCGGCGCCGCGGCAACGTCATCGTTCCGGCGTTCGCTCTTGGCCGAACCCAGGAGTTGATCGCGATCCTGGCCGAACAAACCACCCTTGGCCGCCTGCGCGACCTGAACGTGTTCGTCGATTCGCCGCTCGCGCTGCGCGCAACGCAGATCACGCTGCGGCATCCGGAGGTTCTGGACGAGACCAGCCGCGCGCTGCTCGAAGGCAAGCATCCGGGCAAGCTCCCGATCCGCATCCGCTTCGTCGAGGACATCGAAGAATCCAAGTCGCTCAACCGCATCCGCGCCGGCGCCGTGATCATCTCCTCGAGCGGAATGTGCGAGGGCGGGCGCATCAAGCATCATCTCGAGCACAACCTCGCGCGGCCCGAATGCTCGGTCCTGTTCACCGGTTTCCAGGCAGCCGGAACGCTAGGGCGCCGGATCGTCGATGGCGCGCGCAGCGTCAGACTTTTCGCCGAGAATGTTCCCGTGAGAGCGCAGGTGCACACGCTGGGCGGCTTGTCCGCGCATGCCGACCAGGCCGCGCTGCTCGCCTGGCTCCGACATTTCAAGACGCCGCCGCGCCAGACCTTCGTGGTTCACGGCGAACTCGAGACCGCGCGCGGCTTTGCCGGGCTCATCGAACGCGAATTGCGCTGGGAAACGCGTGTGCCGACTCTTGGCGAGACGATCGAGTGCTGACCGACCTGCGCGGGCCGGAATCGGCGTAGTTGTTCTTGCCGTTCAATCAATCTCCCCCTTTCGTACGGTTGCATGCAACCGTACGAAAGGGGGAGACGAATTTAGAAACCCAATCTTCGCCTCCGAAACGCAGCGCCATTCCAACCGATGCGGCTCAGCCTCACGCCGGTTCGACGATCCCAGCCAGCCCTGAATGCGACGAGAGCAACCGGTCCGGCCAGTGCGCCGACAGCGTGGCGCTGTCGGCGGCTCCTGTGAGCACGCCCACCGAGCGCACGCCGGCTGCGCGGCTCGCCTGGATGTCCACCGCAGAGTCGCCGACGTAGATCGCCGCATCGGGAGCGATACCAAGGCGCCGCAGACATTCCAGAATGCCTTCCGGATCCGGTTTTCTCCGCGCGACGTCGGCGCCCAGGATGACGGTGTCGAAGCGATCCAGAATACCGTCTTCGCGAAGAATGTCGAGCACTTCGGGCCTGGCGCCGCTCACGATTGCGAGCGCGACGCCAAGACGCTTCAGGTCATCGAGCGTTTGTTCAAGACCGGCAAACGTTCGGCCGTGTTCCCGCAATACCCGCGGCCATTCGCGCCCGGCATGCGCCGACATCGCCTTTACCACAGTGTCCCGGTCCGGCGTATCCGGCGGCACCACCCCATTCCAGAAGCTGCTTCCGGTGGCGAGCGAGCGGCGCACGTGTTCCCCGCTGACTTCGAATCCATGCGGTGCCGCAGCAAGCCGAGCCACTTCGAGGTAGGCGCCCATCGAATCCACGATGGTGCCGTCGATGTCGAACATCACCGCCTTGGCGGCAAGCGGACCGCAGAGCTCGATGGCCACCGGATCGCCCTCGGCGAGCGAGAGATGCTCGCGCACCGGCAGTGCGGCAACCATTTCGATCTTCTCGTCGGGATAGCCGGCGACCTCGGGCAGCACGATCGCTGCCGGGACGCGAGCGTTGATCCGGACCGAAAAGCAGCGGGCGCTGCAGAAACCCTCCGCACCCGGCGGCATCAACTGCCCGCGCCCCGCCCGCCATGCGACCCACCGTTCCCGTTGCTCCTCGTCGAGGATTTCCAGGTTGACCGTTCCCGGGTGCGGATCGATGCCGGCGAGTTCCATGAACTGGCGCCGCACCCATTCGATCCGCGTAAAGTCGGAAGCCTGCCCCAGGCCGCGAACCAGCCGGCCTTCTATCATGTTCATGTCCATCTTCACGTCCATAGTAATTCGATCAGTGCCGCGCCATAGCGTTCCAGTTTTTTGGCGCCGATGCCGGAGACGCCGGCGAGCGCCTCCAGGTCCTGCGGCCGCCGGCGGGCCAGTTCTTCGAGCGTGCTGTTGTGAAGGATCGCGAACGCAGCCACGGACTGCGCGCGAGCCTGCTCGAGACGCCAAGCCTTGAGCCGCTCGAGCAGCACCGGATCTGCCGGCCCGAAATCGGCTGCCGGTTGGCGTGGCGGCTTGCGCAACGCGTGCGTGCGCGTTCGCACGCGGCGCATTTCGATCCGCTGCTCGCCTTTGAGCACCGCACGGCTGGCACCGGCCAACCTGAGGGCGCCATGGGCCTCATGGTCCACGCGCGCCAGCCCCAGGGCCACCAGTTGGCGAAACACACCGCGCCAGGTGAGCTCGTCGATATCGGCGCCGATGCCGAATACCGAAAGCCGGTCATGCTCCCAGCGACTGGTGCGCTCGCTTTCCTTGCCGCGCAGAACGTCGATCAGGTGCACCGCGCCGAAGCGCTGGCCGGTGCGGTAGATCACCGAGAGCGCTTTCCTCGCGGCTTCGGTCGCATCCCAGGTCTGCGGCGGCTCCAAGCAGGTGTCGCAGTTGCCGCAGGGTTCGCTCGCTTCACCGAAGTAGCCGAGCAACCGCACGCGGCGGCAGGCGGCAGTCTCGCACAGACCCAGCAGGGCTTCAAGCTTGGCCCCGGCGATGCGCTTGAATTCTTCGTTCGCCTCGGACTGCTCGATGAATCGGCGTTGCTGCACGAGGTCGGCCAGCCCATAGGCCATCCACGCATCGGCGGGCAATCCGTCGCGGCCGGCGCGCCCGGTTTCCTGGTAATAGCCCTCGATGCTCTTCGGCAGATCCAGATGCGCGACGAAGCGCACATCCGGCTTGTCGATGCCCATGCCGAAGGCGATGGTGGCGACCATCACCAGGG
>JACQTO010000199.1 GCA_016210745.1 Betaproteobacteria bacterium | reverse complement strand
GAGCGGCAAAGTCACCTACGTCTCGGCCGACCGCTTGCTCGACCGGGCAAGCAACATGCCCTACTACAGCGTGACGATCCTCGCGGATGCCGATTCGCTGCGATCGGCCGGAGACCTCAAGCTCCAGGCGGGCATGCCTGCCGAGGTCTATATCGAAGGCAGCACCCAGACCCCGCTGCAATACCTGATGGAACCGGTCACCTCCACGGTGCGCAAAGCGGGCAGGCAGATGTGAGCGTGCCCCGCGCTCGCGAATCTGGCGATGAATACGTCTCGTGTTTGCGCGCAGTTGCGACGTTAGGCCCTAAGCCGGCATAGCCGGAACCGAACAAGGTGGCTTTGCCGTTTATTCAATCCCCCCTTTCGCGCGGTTGCATGCAACCGCGCGAAAGGGGGAGACGAATTTGGAAAGCAAATTCTCGCCGATCGCGTCAACAGTACCCTTGTAAGTGACTAGAACCCTCAGTCGCCATCAGGGGCGTTGAGAAACTCGCGCACGACCTCGATCTGGTCGAGTGTTGCCAGCGCCGGCACATGGCCGACCCCGCTGAACTCGATGACCTTCACGTTTGGTTTGCGCCGTTGCATTTCCTCGACGGTCCCCTGCGGCAGCACTTCGGATTCTGCACCGCGCAGCACCAGCACCGGGCAATCCACAGCGTCCCATATGGCCCAGAGGTCGATTCCGCGCAGAAACTCCGGGCCGATCGGCAGCTCTGGATCGAGATGCACCGGCAAGCCGCGGCTGATCGCCGGGTCGTAGCGCAGGCGATAACTGCCATCATCTTCGCGCGCTGCCGCGTGGCTGGCGAGGTGCTCCCAAAACTCATCGTCGAGTTCGCCGAAACTTTTGCATGTCTCCCGTACGTGGTGTTCGACCTCTTCGAATGTGGCGAAGTGAGTTTGACTGCCGACGTAGCCTTTGAGGCGGATCAGCGCGTCCCAGGGCACGAAGGGGCCGACGTCATTCATCACCAAGCGTCGTATCGGGGAGCCGGGCTTTGCGGCAAGCAGCATGCCGATCAATCCCCCCATTGAAGTGCCGACCCAGTCGAGCTTGGCCAGTGGGCGGTTTCCGAGCAAACGGGCTTGCAAGTTCTCCAGCAGGCCGCCGGCGACCGGTGTGGTGACGCGCGCGATCAAGGACGCCGCATCGCTGAGATAGGTGGAAAAGCTGTAGCCCGACTTGTCGGCGAGCCAGTCGCTGTCCCCGCGGCCGACGACGTCCATGCAGACCACGCGGTGGTCCGACTCCAGTGCGGCGGCGAGACGATCGAAGTCGCGGCTATTGCGCGCCAAGCCGTGCACGCAGACCACGATGTGCGAATTGCGTGCATCGCCCCACTCGGTGTATGCGATGCGATGGAAGCCGTCTGGGCCGAGGCTGAGAAAGCTCTGTTGCGTTTGGGACATGAGGGAACTCGGACTAAGCGGATGCGCAGCGACAAATAGCCGGCAGTCTCGGTAGGAAAGCGGTGCGAATCTACTATATTGTACGCGCCACATTCACGTCATGGTGCAGGCCCCGTTTCATGTTTGACCGCGTGGACGAGCGTTTGCTGCGGCGTCGCGCGCCGCCATGACAACGGCGTATTAATTACCTACTTATCGGTAAGCACGATGGGCAATTGCTCGTATTGATACCCGCGCCAGGTACCCATACAGTGATTTACAAGAGAAGAGCCAGATACTCCAGCGCGGCATCGGCTGGAGAAATCATTTCTCCCCTCAGCGACGCCTTCAGCCGGACAATTCAGGAGGTATCACTTGAAAGACTTCCGGAAAGCAGCATTCGTAATCCCTTGCCTGCTTATCACGGCCATCTTGACCGCCTGCGGCGGAGGGGGCGGCGGGGGCGCGATTTTGAGCGCTCTCACAGGTTCGAGCGGCCTCGGTGGTACGGGTATCAGTCAGGGCGTGATCACCGCCTTTGGGAGCGTCTTCGTCAACGGGATCGAGTTCAGCACCGGCGGAGCTACCGTCAAGATCGATGACAACCCCGGCTTGGAATCGGACTTGAAGATCGGGATGGTTGTGACAGTCCGTGGAACGGCCGACGACGCGGCCAGGACCGGCAGCGCGGT
>JACQTO010000198.1 GCA_016210745.1 Betaproteobacteria bacterium | reverse complement strand
GCCATCCGTGCACGATCGACGATCTCATATGAACATGCCAGGCCGTCCGTGCCGTTACCCGTAACCGGGGTTTCAGTACGGATGCTTTTTATCCGTGCTGAAACCCCGGTTGGCGCGCGCAGCGCGCAAGGCCACGTTCGGCTGACTGACCGTCGATTTCATAGCAAGGAAAAATATTTGTTGAAGTGGTTCTGTTCAACATCTTGCGCGTAAGAATCTAACCCGGGAGCGGCAACGCTCCCGGGCTACGCCTGGCGAAAGGAGGGGCGATTCACTTTTCGGACTGCAGATCGGCGATGACTGCGGCGAGAAACCGACCCGCCTCGCCTCCGGTGACGCATCGATGATCGAAAGTGATGGAGAGCGGCATGGTCCGGTGCACCGCAGGGGCTCCGTCCACCGCGACTACCTGATCGAGGATCCGCCCCGCGCCCAGGATGGCGACGGTGGGTGGAATGATCACCGGCGCGGCATAGCGGCCCGCGATCATGCCGAAATTCGACAGGGTGATCGTGTTCCCGCGCAATTCCTCCGGCGGTATCTTGCGCGCAACCACATCGGCGCGCATGCGGTCCAGGCCGCGGCGCAGGTCTTTGGCGTCTCGGCTGCCCACATCGCGCAGCACCGGCACGAATAATCCGTCCGGCGTATCGACGGCGATGCCGACGTCGATCTTCTTCAGCACGCGCCGCGCCATCGCGCGGCCGTCGAACCACGCGTTGAGCGCCGGTTCCTTGCGGCACCCGGCGATGATCGCGCGCACCAGGCGAATGGTGATGTCGGTGCCCGGTCCCCAGGCGTGAATATCGGCGTCGTCCATGACGGTCGCCGGAGCAACTTCGCTGTTGGCAAGGGCCATGTTCTGCGCCATGGCGCGCCGAACACCGCGCAAGGGCTCCGCGGGCCCGACTTCGGCGAGGAGTTTCGCGACCCGCTGCACGTCGGCCGCGGTGATCGATCCGTCGGGCCCCGAAGGGGTCACCATTGCCAGGTCGACTTCGAGCCGCTGCGCAAGCGCTCGCACCGCCGGTGTCGCCTTGACGCGCGCGGCGGGGGCGCCGACGCTCAAGGGTGCTTCCTCCATGACTTTGGTGCCGGTCCGCACCTCGCCGACCACGGCCCCCGTATCCCCCTCGCCCGCGCCTTCAAAGCCGACCAAGGGGGCGCCGACGTGGACGATGTCGCCGGCCTTCCCGTATAAGCGCGCGATCCGGCCGGAGTAGGGAGCCGGAATTTCCACCACCGCCTTTGCCGTTTCCACCGAAAGCAACGGTTGATCGGCCTGCACCTCGGCCCCGGAGGCGATGTGCCACTCGACGATCTCCGCTTCCTGCAGTCCCTCCCCGAGATCGGGCAGCTTGAATATCTTCATTTGAACTCCAGTGCAGTGCGCGCGGCCGCGAGGATCCGGCCGGTATCGGGCATGTACGCGTGCTCGAGCTTGGCCAGAGGAACCACCACGTCGTAGCCGGCGACCCGCTGCACCGGCGAGAGCAAAGACAGCAATCCGCGTTCGGCCAGATTCGCCGCGATCTCGGCGCCGAAACCCGCGCATCGCGGCGCTTCGTGAACGATCACGCAGCGGCCGGTCTTCGCGACCGATTCGAGGATAGTCGTCATGTCGAGCGGTTTGAGCGTCGCCACATCGATAACCTCGGCCATGATGCCCTCTTGCGCCAGCACATCGGCTGCCGCGAGAGTCTCCTGGAGCATCGCGCCCCAAGCGATGAGAGTGATATCGGTGCCTTCGCGCACGACAAAACATACGTCGAGCGGGAGCGCTTCGCCGTTGTCGATCACTTCCTGCTTCAACAGCCGATACAGGCGCGTGGGCTCGAAGAAAATCACCGGGTCGGGATCGCGGATGGCGGCGAGGAGGAGGCCATAGGCGCGCGCCGGCGACGAAGGAATGACCATCCGCAATCCGGGTATATGCGCGAAGAACGCCTCGGGGCTTTCCGAATGATGTTCCGGCGCATGAATTCCCGCGCCGTAGGGCGAGCGCAATACCATGGGGCAGGTCAGCCTGCCGCGGGTGCGGTGCCGCAGCCGCGAGGCGTGGTTGATGATGTGGTCGATCGCCGGGTAAATGAAACCGGTGAACTGGATTTCGGCGATGGGTCTGAGCCCCGCCGCCGCCATGCCGACCGCAATTCCCGCAATTGCAGCCTCCGCGAGCGGCGTGTCCATCACGCGCTCTGCGCCGAAGCGGCGCTGGAGATCGACGGTGGCTCGAAATACGCCGCCGTTGACGCCGACATCCTCGCCGAACAAGACGACATTCGGGTCGTGCTCGAGCTCGTGGGCAAGCGCGAGATTGACGGCCTCGACCAGGGTGATTTCAGCCATGTTGGCTGCGGTGCTTGAGCGCCGCTTCGCGCTGTTCGCGCAGCGCTGCGGGGAGCGCGGCATAGAGGTGATCGAACATCTCCTCGGGTCCGGGCGGCGCGATGGCGAGATAGGAATCCACGGCCTGCGCGACCTGCTCGGCGCATTCACGCGTCAGTTGTTCCTCGCGTTCCTTGTTCCACGCTCCGATGCGCGCCAGATAGCTTCGCAGCCGGGCGATCGGTTCCTGGCGCCATTGTTCCTGCAGCGATTCGGCGTCGCGGTATCGGCTCGCATCATCGGCGGTCGTATGGTCTCCGAGCCTGTAGCTGAGTCCCTCGATCAACGCGGGGCCATCGCCGCGGCGCGCTTTGTCCAAAGCCTCCCGCACCACCTGATGCACCGCGATGACGTCGTTGCCGTCGACTTGGCGGCCATCGATTCCGGCGGCGATCGCTTTTTGCGCCAGGGTCTTGGCCCCGGTCTGCGCGCTGCGCGGAACGGAGATCGCCCATTGATTGTTGTTGATCACCATCACCAGGGGCAGTCCCCATGCGCCGGCGATGTTCATCGCTTCGTAGAAATCGCCTTTGGAAGTGGCCCCGTCGCCGAATAGGCAGACTGCGACACGCGCTTCGCGGCGCAGCTTCATCGCATAGGCTACCCCGGCGGCGTGACAGACCTGGCCGGCGATGGGCACGCAATTGGGAAAGTCGCGGCGCGCGAGCGCATAATTGTTTCCGCGTTCGTCTCCGCTCCAGCACTGGAGAATTTCGGCCATCGCGACCCCGCGCAGCAACTGCGCGCCGTGGTCGCGGTAAGAGGGCAGCAGCACGTCTTCGGCGCGCATGGCGCTTGCCGTGCCCACGCCCATCGCCTCCTGGCCCAGCGACGAGGCAAATGTGCCCAGTTTCCCCGTGCGCTGCAGCGCGATTGCCTTGGCGTCGAATGCGCGCGTAAGCATCATCGCCCGATAGAGCGAAATCAAGACCTCCCGGTCGTGGGCGAATTCCGGCAGCGGCTGTACCGTTTCGCCTTGCGCATCCAGAAACCGAACGTGCTCGACCTGAAAGCGTGCCATCACGGTCATCGGCTCACTCCTCGCTCAAGAATACAAGCCGTGGATGTTTGTCCAGGAACGCCGAAGAACACACGAGGTCGAAATGTCGATACCTTTCACTGGGCAAATGCGCGACGTGACCGGCGCTTACGCTTTCGGAGGCGATTCGGGTTCCTCCTCGATCCGAACGACCAGAACGCTGCACGGCGCATGGTCGATCAAATACTTTCCGACTGAGCCCTGCCACCAGCGGCTGAAAAACGACTGCGTCCTGGAATGCCCGACCACGATCAGATCGCACTTGAGCTCTGCGGCGAGTCTGCTGATCTCCTCGACCGGATCGCCGACGGCCAGATGGCCTGCGACCGTGAACCCGCGTTCCTTGAGCTGGTCGATGCCTTCGTCCAGTATCACTTGGGTACGCTCTCTCTCGTCTTCGAGCAGTTGGTCCGGATGGAAGCCCTCGGCAAGAAATACGCTGGAGGACAGGGTTGCAACCGCCAGCAGGTGAGTTTCGGCCTTGGTGAATGCCGCAAGTTCGCCGCAGGCGAGAAGCGCGCTCTTGCCCTCGCGCGAGCCGTTGTATGCCATCAGAATTCGCTTGAACATGAATCCCTCCTCTTTCGCCAACCGGCTGAGGTTTTCTTGCGCACCCTGATTAGACACGCTCACCAGGTGCGGCGTTCAGGACGCCCCGATGATACAGGAGCACCAAGGCGCGGATACGGGGGTCGAAGTGAAATGCGGTTCTCGAAGCTCAAAGCTGGTGCGGTGCATCACCAGGCGCCCATCATCGCTCGAGCGGCGGACTGGCAGGCGGATTACAGGCATACTTGCCTCGACACGGATGGGCGCTAGAACCATGGCCATAGAATCGGAAGCCGATGCGCTCGGCTCGAGCGGGCAATCGAGCCATCGCGTCAGACCTTTCCTTGCTCTGGAGGCGGGTGTGATCGCGCAGTCCCCGCTGCGCGCCGAAATCACCGCTGCCTATCGAAGGGCCGAACGGGAGTGCCTGCCCCCGGCGATGGAACTCGCGCGGCTCGATGCCGCTGCTGCCGGTGCCGCGCAAGCACTCGCAAAGCGCCTGGTGCTGGCAGTGCGGGAGAAGGAAAACGCTGTCGGCCGACAAGGGCTCCTGCAGGGGCTCTTGAGGGAGTTCTCGCTCTCCAGTCAAGAAGGCGTAGCGCTCATGTGCCTCGCCGAAGCGCTGCTGCGCATACCCGACCGGTCTACGCGGGAGGCGCTGATTCGGGACAAGCTTTCCAGAGGCGACTGGCGTGCCCATCTGGGTCAATCCGACTCGCTCCTGGTCAATGCCGCGGCGTGGGGTCTGCTCGTCACGGGACGGCTGGTGACAACGACGAGCGAAGCGAGCCTGACCGCGGCGATCACCGGCCTGTTTGGCAAGGGCGGGGCCCCGCTCATTCTGGCGGGAGTGGACATGGCGGTGCAGCTCATGAGCCGGCAGTTCGTGGCGGGTGAGAGCATCGAGAGCGCGCTCGCCAATACGCGCGAGCGCCAAACACAAGGCTTCCGATTTTCCTATGACATGCTCGGAGAGGCCGCCCTGACGGCCGAGGATGCCGAGCGCTATTTCGGCGATTACGCGCATGCCATTCGCACTATCGGAACATCGGCCGGACTCCCTGCGGAAGGATTCGGCCTGCACGAGCGTCCGGGCATTTCGGTAAAGCTCTCCGCGCTGCACCCGCGCTACTGCCGCGCACAGCGCGAACGGGTCATGGGCGAACTTCAGCCCAGATTGAAATCCCTGGCCAGTCTCGCGCGCAGTCTGGACATCGGTCTCAACATCGATGCCGAGGAATCGTTCCGGCTGGATCTTTCGCTGGATCTTCTGGAAGCGCTGTGCCGCGACCCGGATTTGGAGGCTTGGAACGGGATCGGCATGGCGGTTCAGGCGTATCAGAGACGCGCCCCGCAGGTGATCGACTGGCTGATCGACATCGCCCGTCAGACCGGCCGGCGCCTGACCGTCAGGTTGGTCAAAGGGGCGTACTGGGACAGCGAAATAAAGCGTGCCCAGGTCGAAGGTCTGAACGATTATCCGGTGTTCACTCGCAAGGCTTATACCGACGTGGTGTACCTTGCCTGCGCCAGGAAACTCCTCGGGGCGCAAGAGGCCGTCTATCCGCAGTTCGCCACCCACAATGCGCATTCGCTCGCGACCATTTACCACCTGGTCGGCCCGTCCCCTGATCCCAGCCGCTTCGAATTCCAGTGCTTGCACGGAATGGGCGAACCGCTCTACGAAGAGGTCGTCGGCCCGACCGAAGCGGGCAAGCTCGGCTGCCCCTGCAGGATTTACGCGCCGGTAGGCTCGCACCGGACGTTGCTTCCCTACCTCGTGCGGCGTCTGCTGGAAAACGGCGCCAACAGTTCCTTTGTCCATCGCATTGCCGACAAAAGAGTGCCGTTGGATGATCTGCTCGCCGACCCGGTCGCGCTCGCCGCGGGCATCGAGCCTTGCGGGGCCCCGCACTCTTTGATTCCTTTGCCCGGCGCCCTCTACGGCGATTCGCGCGCCAACTCGGCCGGAATCGACTTGAGCGATGAGAGCGAGCTCATCAGGCTATCGGGCGCATTGGAGCGCAGTCTTGAACGCCGGTGGCTGGCCGGGCCAATGCTCGCAACCGAACGAGACGCCTCGGGCGAAGCGAGCGAAATCCGCAATCCGGCGGATCATCGGGATATCGTCGGCCGGGTCGTTGAGGCCGCTCGTGAGGACGTGCTCGCCGCCCTCGATTGGGCGGAGCGCACCGGAGCGGCCTGGGAACGCACACCGGCGACCGAGCGGGCCCGGATTCTCGAACGCGCCGCGGACCTGTTCCAGGCCGAGCGGGATCTGTTGATATCGCTTGCTGTCCGGGAGGCCGGCAAGACCCTGCCCAATGCGGTAGCGGAAATACGCGAGGCGGTCGATTACCTGCGCTACTACGCTGCGCAGATCCGAACTCACCTCTCCAATGCGCCCTGGCGGGCACGCGGCCTCATCGCCTGCATCAGCCCCTGGAATTTTCCGCTTGCGATTTTCACCGGCCAGGTCGGCGCCGCGCTGGGCGCGGGCAACATCGTCATCGCCAAGCCGGCCGAACAAACGCCGCTCGTCGCCGCGGAGGCGGTGCGGCTCCTTCGCCATGCCGGCGTACCCCCGAGCGCACTGCAGCTCCTGCCCGGCCGGGGCGAAACGGTCGGGGCGATGCTGGTTGCCGATCCGCGCGTCCAGGGCGTGATGTTTACCGGTTCGACCGAAGTCGCGAAACTCATTCAACGCAGCATCGCGAAACGTCTCGACCGCTTCGGCCAGCCGGTCGCGCTCATCGCCGAAACCGGCGGGCAGAACGCGATGATCGCCGATTCCTCGGCCCTTCCCGAGCAGGTGGCAACCGATGTGCTTCAGTCGGCATACGACAGTGCGGGCCAGCGCTGCTCCTCGCTGCGCATGCTCTACGTGCAGGAAGAAACCGCGGAACGAATTCTCCAACTTCTGACCGGCGCCCTTCGCGAGCTGCGGATCGGCCCGCCGGACCGGCTCGCGACCGACATCGGCCCGGTGATCGACGCGCAGGCCCGCGAGTCCGTGCTCGGGCACATCGAGCGCATGCGCGCGCAAGGGCGCAGGATCGTGCAGGTTTCTCTGCCGGCCGATGCCGATCGGGGAACTTATGTCGCGCCGACTATCGTGGAGATCGGCGGTATCGGCGAAATCGGGCGCGAAGTATTCGGTCCCGTCCTGCATGTCGCTCGTTATCGGCGTGACCGGCTCGACGACGTCCTGGAGGAGATCGCTGCCGTCGGATACGGGCTCACCCTGGGCATCCATACACGAGTCGACGAAACCATTGCGCGCATCGCCTCGCGCGCGCGTGTCGGGAACATCTACGTCAACCGCAACATGATCGGCGCTACGGTCGGCGTCCAGCCTTTCGGCGGGGAGGGCTTGTCGGGCACCGGTCCCAAGGCAGGCGGACCGCTATACCTCCCGGGTCTGCTGCGCGAGCACGTTCTGCCGAGGATGTCGGCCGAACCGGCACGGGAAGCCGGACCGGCACTGGCGTACCGGAATTGGCTTCGCTCTCAGGGCAAGTCCGAACTGTCCGATCTGTCCAGCTGGTACCTGGAGTCCTCGCCGCCCGAGCGCGCGATGGACCTTCCTGGACCGACGGGGGAGAGCAACACCTATTCGCTTCATCCAAGGGGCCGGATATTGTGCCTTGCCGACACGCAGGACCAATTGCTCGCCCAGCTCGCCGCGGTATTCGCTGCGGGCAATCACGCCGTGCTCGAAGATAGAGACAACGCGCGCGCGCTTCGGGCGGCGTTGCCCGCCGCGCTGCGCACGCTGGTGCTTCTGGTTCAGGATTGGACACGCGCTGGGTTCGAGCACGTGCTGTTTGCCGGGCCTCCGGCGAGGCTGCTGGAACTCTGCGATCAAATCGCGGCGCGGCCCGGCCCGATCATCGGCGTCCAGGCCTGTGCCGACGGCCCGTATCCCTACGTGATCGAGCCGCTCCTGATCGAGCGCTCGCTTTCGGTCAATACGGCGGCAGCCGGCGGAAATGCGAGCTTGATGAGCGTTACCTAAGAAATTGGGGTCAGAGTAACATTTCTTCAGCGGCGCGTCCGTCAAGTAAGACATCAAGGGAAATGTTACTCTGACCCCAATTTCTTACGCCGCTTTCTTGAAGCCGCGCTCCATATCGTCGATGGCGAGGCGGATGTTCTTCAACGCCCACCTCAATTGCGAGAGACTGATCACCAGGGGCGGGGCGATCCTTACGACCGTCTCGTGCGTATCCTTGGTGAGCAAGCCCCGCGCGATCATGCGCATGACGAGCTCGTTTGCGCGTCCCCAGGCCGGATCGATTTCGATGGCGGCGAACAGGCCCATGCCGCGAACCTCGCGCACCACGGGACTGTCGATTTGGCGAAGACCGTCCAGCAGTATCTCGCCCAGGTGCGCAGAACGTTCAACCAGATGTTCCTGCAGCAGAACATCCAGCGTTTCCAGCGCAACGGCTGCCGCGAGTGGATTGCCGCCGAATGTGCTGCCGTGAATGCCCGGCTCGAACACCGCCATCACGTCGCGGCGCCCGAGAAATGCCGATACCGGCAAGAGCCCTCCGCCGAGCGCTTTGCCGAGGATCAGCCCATCGGGCTTCACATCTTCATGGTCGCAGGCGAGCAGCCTGCCGGTTCGGCCCAGGCCGGTCTGGACTTCGTCGGCAATCAACAGGACGTTATGCCGGCGGCAGATGCGTTGGCATTCGGCCAGATATCCGCGCGGGGGGACGATAATGCCGCCCTCGCCCTGGACCGGTTCGACCAGAAACGCAGCGGTGCAGGGTGTGATGGCGCTCTCCAGCGCGGCGGCGTCGCCGAAGGGCACCAGCTTGAAGCCGCGCGGGAACGGCCCGAAGCCGTCGCGATACTTCGGTTCGGAGGACATGCCGACGATCGCGATCGAGCGGCCGTGAAAGTTCCCTTCGCAGGCGATGATCTCGGCGCGGTCGGCCGCAACGCCCTTCACCTTGTGCGCCCACCTGCGCGCCGCCTTGAGCGCTGTCTCCACCGCTTCGAGCCCGGTATTCACGGGCAGCGCCTGATCCTGACCGGTCAGGCGGCAAAGCCGCTCGAGCAGCACGGGCAGGCAGGTGTTGAAGTATGCCCGCGATGTGACCGCAAGAGTCCGTGCTTGGCGGTGCATGGCTGCAACCAGCCGCGGGTGGCAATGGCCCAAGCTGACGGCTGAATACGCCGACATCAGATCCAAGTATCGCCGTCCGTTTGCGTCCCAAAGATGCACGCCGCGCCCACGCATCAGCACTACCGGGAGCGTGTCGTAATTATGTGCGCCGTAGCAGCGTTCCAGTTCCTGGGGGGAACGGGTCGACTCGGCATCCGCGCGCGTGATCGCCGCGAGTACGCTTTCGACCAGCGCCGCGGTTTTTTCGTGCCGATCGAGGCAGGGATTGTATTCCGCGAGTTCGAACGCGAGCAGATTGGGATCGCCCGCATGCCGGCGCAGTGCTTCGAGCAGCGCCGCGGCAGCTATGCCACCGGGCGCCGGAGTACTTACGCCGGGCGCGTCGCCCGGATCGATGGCGTCGACATCGAGCGAGATGCCGAACCCCGCCGCGCCCGTGCCGGCGATCCGGATCGCTTCATCGAGCACCGTATCCAGGCCTCGATCGTCGATCTCGGCCATCGGAAAAATTCTGACCCCCAGCGCAGCGAGCAGCTCGGCCTCTTCGGGTTCATGGCTGCGCACACCGACGAGGCACAGATGCCGAACCGAAAGCGTTCCGCCGCCGCCCGTGCCCGCAGGGGAAATCGGTGTGAGTGCCGAGATCTGACCGAGCAGCGCCGCCAGCGGCATGCCGTGCGCCATGCCGGTGCGGCTTGTCGCTGGCGTGTGACCGTCCATGTGGGCGTCGATCCAGACCAAGCCCACGGGGCCAAGCGGCGAAACCGCCCGTGCCACCCCGCTCCAGGTACCGATCGCGCAACTATGGTCCCCGCCAAGCACGACAGGAAATCCTCCCGTGCCGACCACGGCGGCAACCTCACGGGCAAGGCGGACGCAAAATCGAGCGATTGCCGAGTAATGGGATTCGCCGATGCGCCGACGCGGATGAAGCGTGGTGCGCCAGCGCAGGCTCGCCCCGCGCATCGACAATCGTTCCAGCATCCCGCCGGCAAGCAATCTGCGCGGGGCCCGGGCGCAACGCGCATCGGGCGCGCCCAATCCCGATGCGGCGCCGATAAGCTCTGCCGGTCGCGGGAAAGCTCTTGCGTCCATCATCGCCGCCATGAATCACGCCTCCAAGCTCGTTCAAGTTTGGACTAAGGGCCGGTAATGGAGTTTCTGGTGCCGCTTGTGGATTTGCGGAACCATTGATTTCGTTGCGGGATCTAAAGATAGATGTGCCTATCAGGCACGATGGGCAGCGATTCGATCGACAGAAAAAAGGCCACTCTCGTGGCCTTTTTTTCGTGCAGATGGCGCGTGCGGATCATTGCATCGCGAATCTACGGCTCGCATTGAACGCCGGCAAGCGGGACTCATTCGTCCAATCTGAATCCTGCCTTCACCGTCACCTGCCAATGGGCCACCGAATTCTTTTCGATATCACCGCGAACGTTGGTTACCTCGAACCACTTCAGGTTATGAATTGTTTTCGCCGCTCTGGTGAGCGCATTGTTCACCGCATCTTCAACACCGACCGCGGAGGATCCGGTGAGCTCGATCGACTTGTAGATATGATCAACCATGACTTTCTCCTTGGAATTCGTTGGCAATCAATACAGGCTTGGCGCGAGGTGGTGCCCGGTCCTCGACGGGTACCCCGCGCATCCGTTCGACATCTCCGCAGTTGAGCGGCGAGCAACTCCCCTCCGCCCCGGCACGAGCGCAGATGCGCCGCCGGGCCTTGTTTATTTCATGGTCTTTGATGCTGCCCGGAAACCGGCCCGCCATTCAGATGCAAATAACGGCGGTCCCGGTTTCACCGGTACATCGCTTGACCATCGGAAACCACGTCCATAGGCGCATCTTGTTGTCTTTTAGACACTATTGACCGGACGGCGTTCAGCGGGACGGTTGAAAGTCGCACGACCGAATGGGTCGTTGCGTATCAGCCGAAGCGTCGGCCGGCCTGCTCGCGTGAAGCCCCAGTCGTTCGTAAACGACACGTGGTGCAGCGCAATCGTTTCTTGGTAGCACTTTCAGCTTGCGGCTAGCAGCGTTGTGAATTTGCATCGCGAAATGCAAACGGAACGATCGGCCGTGCGTTATGTCTTCTGTTGGGGGGTATTTCTCGAGTCCCCTTTTGGAGGTGGCGCCATGACCAAGAGCAGCGGAATCAATCATTTGGAAAGGCACCAACATTTCTTAAAGTCATTGGTGGAATTCAGCCACGACCACCGCGCGGTGCAGTGGTCGGGCACGTTCACTGAGTTCGTGGAAAAGATCCTCGCCAACGAGCCGCGGGCTGTTGCCCGCAATAGCCACGAATACATATGGGACATGATGCGCTGGCAGGGGTGCCCCGACGAGCAAGGGAGCTTTCGCTGCAAGCTGTTCGAGGATGAGCTGTTCGGGATAGACGATCCGCTCGCTCGACTGGTGGATTACTTCAAGGCGGCCAGTTCGGGTGCCGAAGTCGGCCGGCGCCTGCTGCTGCTCTTGGGCCCGCCCTCGGGCGGGAAGTCCACGCTGGTGATCCTGCTCAAGCGCGGGCTGGAGGAATACAGCCATACGGAGGCCGGCGCAATTTACGGCATCCAGGGCTGCCCGGTGCACGAGTCGCCGTTGCATCTGGTTCCTCACACGCTGCGCCCGTCTTTCCGCGAAACCTACGGCGTGGAGATAACCGGGGAGCTGTGCCCGTTCTGCGCCAGCCGCCTCACGCGCGAGTTTGCCGGTGATTTCATGCAGATGCCGGTGCAGCGCATTTTCGTTTCCGAGGCCGGCCGGGTCGCCGTGGGCACCTACGCGCCGCACGATCCGTCCACGGCTGACATTGCCGATCTGGTGGGTTCGGTCGATCTTTCCAAAGTCTCGGAATACGGCGACGAGGGCGACCCGCGGGCGTGGTCCTGGTCGGGCGCGGTCTACGCCGCCAGCCGCGGACTGCTGGAGATGATCGAGATCCTGAAAGTCAAGCGCGAGTTCCTGTACCTGCTGCTGACCCTGACCCAGGAGAAGAACGTCAAGGTGTCGCGCTTCCCGCTGATCTACCTCGACGAAACCATCATTGCGCACACCAATCTGGCCGAGTTTCGCAAGTTTCTGCAGGAAGCGGAAAACGAGGCGCTGCTCGACCGCATGGTCATAATTCAGATTCCCTACACGCTGTCTTATATCGACGAGGCGCGCATCTATCGGAAGCTCACCTCGAGCACCCAGGCATTCAAGGAAGTCCACCTGGACCCGCACGTGTTGCGGGTTGCCGCGGTGTTTTCCATCCTCACCCGACTGGGCGAAAACGAGGATAAAGAAGCCGAGCTGACCAAGAAGGTGCGTTTGTACGCCGGCGAGGACGTCGAAGGAATGTCGCGCGCCGAAGCCGAGAAGATCCGCGAATCGAAGTCCGACGAGGGGCTGGCCGGGGTCTCGCCGCGGTTCGTCATCAACGCCATTTCAAACGCCATCATCCAGTCCGACGTGAGAAGCCTGACCAGCATGGATGTATTGCTGGAACTCAAGGACGCGATCGAGTCGGACGCCAGGATGGAGCCCAAGAAAAAGCGCAAATGGGTGGATTTCCTGGTGATCGCGCGCAAGGATTTCTACAACCGCTGGGTCAAGGAAGACGTTCACAAGGCGCTGTTCGTTTCTTTCGAGCAGGAAGCGCAGGACCTGCTCGACAAGTATCTCGACGAAGTCGAGGCCATGCTCGACAACCGCCAGGTGCGCGACCCGATCACCAACGAGGAGCGCAAACCCGACGAACGCTTCCTGCGCTCGGTGGAAGAACAGGTCAAGGTCTCCGAGTCCGGCAAGCAGTCGTTTCGCCAGGAAGTGGTGCGAAAAGCCATGGGTGCGTACAAGCGCGGCGAGAAGTTCACGCTCGACAGTCACGCCCAACTGCACGATGCCGTGGCGCACTACCTGTTCGAGCAGCGGCGCGACGTGTTGCGGCTGGTGAGCTCAGCGGCCCGTCCCGATGAGGAGACGCGGCAGAAGATCTCGGTGGTCGAGAAGCGCCTCGTCGACGAGTATGGCTATGACGAGCACAGCGCACGCGAGGCGCTGAACTATGTCACCACCTTGCTGGCGCAGGAATAGGGGAGCCATGACCAAGACCTTCGATACCCGAAACGCATCGCCGCCTGCATCGACGATTGCGGCGGAGACGCCGTGGTACGAGCTGTTTTCGCGCGGTGCGCGGGACTGGCTGCGCCACAACGAGAAAGTGCGGGAAACGGTGAAGGGCACTCTGCCCGACCTGCTCTCCGTTCCCGATGCATTGACGCGGACCGGCGATCGAACGGTGCTGGTGCCCATCCGCTTGCTCGAGCACGCGCGCTTCCGCCTGCGCGACCCGGAGATGCACTCGGGCGCCGGTCAAGGCAAGGGCGAGCCGGGCGATATCCTCCGGCCCGCGCGCTCGCTGCAGGAGGAAGGCTCCGGCGGCGGCACCGAGAGCGGCGAATTCAAATTCATGCTCGAGCTGAAGATCGACGACATTCTCGACTGGTTATGGGAGGAGTTGCAGCTTCCCGATCTCAAACCCAAGCACAGCGCGACCCTCGACAATCCGGAGCTCGTGCGCGAAGGCTGGGACAAGCGCGGTGCGCGCTCGCGTCTGGACCGGCGCCGCACGGTCAAGGAGGCCGTCAAGCGCCGCGCCGTGCAGCAAGACGCGGTTCCGTTTGCCGATGAGGATCTGCGCTTCAGGCAACTGGTGCGGCGCAGGACCCCGGCTCTCAACGCCGTAGTGATGTTCGCGCTGGACGTTTCCGGAAGCATGGCCGAGGAGCAGCGCAAGCTCGCCAAGACCTTTTTCTTCTTCGTCCTGCACGGCATCCGCCGGAAATACGCGAAGGTGGAAATGGTTTTCGTCGCGCACACCGTCGATGCCTGGGAGTTCCAGGAAGCGGAGTTCTTCCAGGTCGCGGGCGAGGGCGGCACGCAGGCCTCGAGTGCCTTCAGATTGTGCGCCGACATCCTGGGGACGCGCTACGACCCGGCCCGCTACAACGCGTACCTCTTCTATGCTTCCGACGGAGAGAACGCCTCCTCGGACCGCGAGGACGCCGCCGAAGCGCTGGAAAAACTGGTGCCCGACCTCAATTACGCCGGCTATATCGAAACCATGGGGAGCGGCATCGGCACGTCGCGAACCGAGATGACCTCGCTGTTCGCCGATCTCGCGCGGCGCGGCTTCCCGGCCGCCGCCATGCCCGTGAACACACAGGATGAAGTGTGGAGCGCGATACGTCGATTTTTCACTGAGCAAGCGGAGGCCGCGGCATGACCCACGCCCTTGCCGGCGATGTGGCGCGAATGGAAACCCTGGCGCGCGAACAGGGGCTAGACCTTTATCCGGTCGATTTCGAGTTCGCGCCCGCCAGCTTCATGCTCGAGATATCGGTATACGGACTGCCGGTGCGCATGCCGCACTGGTCGTTCGGGGTGCGCTACATTCATCAGTTGATCCGCCAGCACATGGGCCATTCCAAGGTCTTCGAGGTGATGTTTCCCGGCAATCCCTGCCACGCCTATCTGGTGGAATCCAACTCGCCCGCCGAGAACACGCTGGTGATCGCGCATGTGTTCGGGCACGTCGATTTCGCCAAGAACAACCAGCTTTTCTCTCGTTTCCACGAAATGACCGGGGGCAACATCGTCCAGCATGCGGCGCAGAATGCGCATCGCATCGAGGCGGCGAGGCGCGAGCACGGCACTGCCCGGGTCGAGGCGGTGCTTGACGCCGCGCTCGCACTGGAGCCTCACATCGACACCGAGCAGGCGCTGCACCGACCGCGCTATCCGATTCGGTCCCCGGAACCTGCCGCCGAGCAAAACGAGGGCGAGTTCCGCCGGCGCTTCCAGGACCTGCCCGGCGGGATCGCAGCGACACCTGCGCCGATGCAGCCGGTACGCGCGCCGATACCGCCGCATCTCGAACAGGACTTGCTGTGGTTTATCGCTCAGTATGGCGAGGAGCTGGAAGACTGGGAGCGGGACATTTTTCTCGCGGTGCGCGAGGAGTCGTTCTATTTCTTTCCGGTATTCGCTTGCCAGATCATGAACGAGGGCTGGGCTTCCTATTGGCACGCCCGGCTGTTGCGCGAAGCGGACTTCGTGTCCCAGGAACTCTACTTGTCGGCGATCAAAGCCCACTCGGACGTGGTGAGTCCGTTTGCCACGGGCGAACAGACCTCCCTGGCGATCAACCCGTACCACCTTGGCTTCTCCATGTGGGAACACATCATCGAAAGACGGGGTATCGCAGCGGCGCGTGACATACGCCGTGAAGACGACGATTTCGGTTTCATACGCAATTACCTGGACCATGATTTGGCGGAGAAACTCGGACTGTTCGTCTACGAAGCCAAAGACGATGGCGAAATCCGCGTGGCTGCACGCGACCTCAACCAGGTTCGCGAGGCGATTCTGGCGCCCAAGTTCAACTATGGGTCGCCGCGCATCGCCGTTTCCGAAGTGGGCCCCGACGGCAGCTTGACGCTGGTGCACGAGCACCACAGCGACGGGCGGGGGCTGGACCTCGAGCGCGCACAGAAGGTGGTCGACTATGTCGGCCGCGTCTGGCGCCGGCCGGTGAGGCTGCAAACGGTGGACGCCAATGATCGCGAAGTGGAAATCAGGGGCGGGACCGGCCCCTGAGTCGGGGAAACTTTATCGACCACCCGTGGTCACTCGGATGCGTGTCGCAACGTAGCGGCAGTTTCAATCCCGAGCAGGGAGCGTTCGCGGCACGGGAGCGGCTGGGACTGTTTCACATCTTTCTCTCTTGCAAGGCCAAGTCCATGCATTTATCGTGGTCTTGGCGTCCAGGAGAGGCAGCCCGGCGGCATGATTCTTTTACTCCGTAAGTTCTAAATGTTCGATCTTTGGCAGCCGCGGGAAATCAGCTTCAAACCCGCTGGCTGGAGCCGTAACGCATGCACAGGAGGACGAAGATGTCGATCCGCATAGGAGATGTAGCACCCGATTTCACCGCCGAAACCACCCAAGGGAAAATCCGGTTCCACGAATGGATCGGAGATAAATGGGCCATCCTGTTCTCGCATCCGAAGGATTTCACTCCCGTCTGCACCACGGAGCTCGGGTACATGGCGGGACTCAAACCCGAATTCGACAAGCGCAATTGCAGGATCATGGGGCTCAGCGTGGATCCGGTCACCGATCACGAGAAGTGGGCCAAGGACATCGAGGAGACACAGGGTCACCGAGTCAACTACCCGCTGATCGGGGACAAGGACCTGACGGTCGCGAAGCTCTACGACATGATCCACCCGGAGGCAAGCGGAGGAACGCGAACCGCCGCGGACAACGCGACGGTGCGATCGGTATTCGTCATCGGCCCCGACAAGAGAGTCAAAGCCATGCTCGTCTATCCGATGAGCACGGGACGCAACTTCGACGAAGTATTGCGCCTGCTCGATTCGGTCCAACTGACGGCAACTCACACGGTAGCCACGCCGGTGAACTGGAAACCGGGCCAGGACGTCATCATACCGACATCGGTATCCGACGATGACGCGAAGAAGAAGTATCCGCAAGGCTTCAAGAAGCTCAAGCCGTATCTGCGCACCGTAGCGCAACCGAAATAGATCTAGCCAAATAGATTTGAAATTTGGCCGTTGCGATGTTGCGCGGACGCAAAGCCGTCCGCGCGGATCGCCGATTGTGTACGGATGATGAAGCCGTCCGTACGCAATCGACGATCTCGGATAGAGACGAAAACCGTTCTGCTTTTATCCATAACCGTGTCTTCCCTACGGATGGTTTTGTATCCGTAGGGAAGACACGGTTGGCGCGCGCAGCGCGCAACATCACCCGCCGCATACTGTTGCACAGTCGCGATGTTGCGCGGACGCAAAGCCGTCCGCGCGGATCGCCGATTGTGTACGGATGATGAAGCCGTCCGTACGCAATCGACGATCTCG
>JACQTO010000189.1 GCA_016210745.1 Betaproteobacteria bacterium | reverse complement strand
GGTCGCCTCTGTAGGCCTTGATCAAGGTGAAATCGGCATGCAGCGGCGACTCCAGCACCTGCAGGCGCCCGTCGATGACTCGGGTTTCTTTCCCGGCCGCCAATTCCGTTCCCACACCCGTGGGCGTGAAAAAGCCGCCGATGCCGGCACCGCCCGCCCGAATCCGCTCGATCAGGGTCCCCTGCGGCACGAGCTCGAGTTCGATTTCGCCTTTCAGATAACGGTCCCGGAACGCATCGGCACCCGGAGAGTTTGGAAACGAAGCCACCAGCTTGCGCACTCGCCCGTCTGCGATCAGCCCGCCCAAACCCCAGTCGTCGCTGCCCGCGTTGTTGCTGATTATCGTGAGATCCTTGGCACCCTGTTTCCGCAGCGCTTCGACCAGCATGCTGGGGATCCCGGGACTGCCGAATCCGCCGACCATGAGGGTGGCCCCGTCAAATACCTGCGCCACGGCTTCGGCGCAGGTTGCCACTGTCTTGTCGATCACCTCTTATCCTCCTTCAACAGCATTGAATGAATTCCTCTTGTGCCTCTTCCTAGACTAGACCGAGCGAGCCGGAAACAGTGGGTGTTGATTTTGCCTCTTATCAATCTCCTCGTTGTGCAGTGCAATCGCTTGCGATTGCACTGCACAACGAGGAGACCTATTAAAAGCCAAACCTCACCAACTCTGCCAATACCACTGCACGGAGACCAATTAAAAGCAAATTCTCGCCAATTGCGTCAACACTCGCCAGATAAGCGCCTAAAGCGCCTCCGCCGTCGCCAGGACCGAGGTCGACTGGCTCGCGGCCGAGTTGCCGCCGTTACCGTTGACCACCGCGGTCTTTGCGCCCTTCACCTGGCGCTCACCGCACTCGCCGCGCAACTGCCGAACCGCCTCGATAGTGGCAAAAGCCCCGTACATGTTCGGGTGCACGCACGACAGCCCTCCGCCGTTGGTGTTGACCGGAAGCTTTCCGCCCGGGCCGATGGCGCCGTTTTCAACGAACGGTCCGCCCTCGCCTTTCTTGCAGAAACCCAGATCCTCGAGCGCAAGAATGACGTTGATCGAGAACGCGTCGTAGATCTGCACCACGTCCATATCTTTCGGCCCCATTCCGGCCGCCTTGAACGCGCGCTCCCCGGATTCCTTCGATGGGCTCACGGTCAAGTCGCGCATGTTTGCGACCGAGCGGTGCCACACGGCCGTGGCGTTGGACAGGATGTGAACCGGCTTCTTCTTCAGGTTCTTGGCCCGGTCCGCGCGCGTCATGACGTAAGCCGCCGCGCCGTCGGTAACCAGGCAACAGTCGTAAGCGCTGAACGGGTCGCTGATCATGCGCGCCTTGAGCACCGTCTCGATGTCCAACGGATCCCTCGAAAAGGCCTCGGGATTGAGCTGTGCCCACTTGCGAAAGGCGACCGCGATCTCCGCCAGATGGCGCCGCGTGGTGCCGTACTGGTGCATGTGGCGCGCCGCGATCATCGCATACGACGAAGGCGGGTTGAACGGCTGGTAAGGCGCTTCGTACGGATTGGGATCGAGCACGTTGCGCGCCGCCGTGCGCTCCTTGCGCCCCATGGTTCCGGTGCGCTGCACGCTGCCGTAGCACACCAGCACCGCGTCGCATACACCCGCTTCCAGGGCCAACATCGCAGGCAACTGGTGTGCCACGAACGCCGAGCCGCCGATATTGGTGCCCTCGATGAATTTCGGCTGAAGGCCCAGGTACTCGGCCACGTTGAGCGGCCAGATCGCCGACATCAAGTTCGCCGTGCACAGACCGTCCATGTCCCTCATCGTGAGCCCGGCGTCTTCCACCGCCTTCTTGGCAGCCTGGGCCAGGATCTCCAGATCGGTCATGCCGCGTGCCTCGCCGCAGCCCGCGGTTCCCACGCCGACGATCGCAATCTTTCCGCGCAGATCCGTGAGGCTCATTTCGCTTGCTCCGGCGTAAACACGACGAGACCCGCGCCCTTGTTGTCGATCACCTTGGCGCGAACGCGCATGCCGATCTTCACTTCCGTGGGCGCGATGCCTTCGACCCGGCTCATCATGCGCACGCCTTCGTCGAGGTCGATCAAGGACACATCGTAATCACCGCCGACTTCCGGCTTGCGCCGCACCGTGGTGGTCGAATACACCACGCCCGTTCCTTTGGGCTCCACCCAGGAAAGCGAATCGCCGCCGCAATGCGGGCACACGACGCGCGGAAAGAAGACGTGCTTGCTGCAGCCTCCGCAGCGCTGGATCATGAAGCGCCCTTCGTTCAATGCGGCCTGATAGCGCGCTTCCGCGCCGCCCTGCTCTTGTGTAGCCATGAATGCACCTGACTGAGAGTTGAAAGGTTGGAAATCCGTTTGCGCGCCGCGCCGCGAGCCGCGCTACTCCTGCTTGATGCCGGCCTCGCGTATGACTCGGCGCCACTGCTCGAGCTCGGTGGCGACCTGCTTGGCAAGCTGCGCCGGGGTATTGGTCGAAACCGTCAAGGCGATGTTGGCGTATTTCTCGATCAGATCGCGATCGGCGAGCACCTTCGTCGCCGCGCCGTGAATCCGTTTGACGATGGGCTCGGGCATGCCCGGCGGACCCCACAGACCGCCCCACGCCTGCAGGTTGTATGCCTTGAGAGACGGCAGGCCGCTCTCTGCCGCGGTGGGCACGTCCGGCAGTCCCGCAAAGCGCTTGTCGCCGCTTACCGCCAGCCCCTTGAGCTTTCCGGACTTGACGAACGGCAAAGCGCTGGGCATTGCCGAGAACGTGAGCGGTATCTGCCCGCCCACGTTGTCGCGCGTCGCCTCGCCCGCACCCTTGTAGGCGACGTGCGTCATCTTGAGTCCGGTGAGCTGCTTCAGGTATTCGCCCGCAAGATGGGTCGAACTCCCGTTGCCCGCGGTGCCGTAGTAGTACTGCGGCCCCCCGGCGGCGCGCGAAGAGTTTATCAGTTCGACGAGGCTGTTCACCGGTACCGACGGGTGCGCGACCAGAATCAGCGGCGTCTGTGCCACCTTGGTGATGTGCGTGAAATCCTTGAGCGGATCGAAAGGCGTTTTGGGATTCAGCGCGGTTGGAATGATGAGCGTGCCGTCGAGCCCCAGCATCAGGATGTAGCCGTCGGGCGGTGAATCGGCGACCATGCGCGCCGCGATGGTGCCGGTCGCCCCGGTCCGGTTCTCGACCAGGATCTGCTGGCCCAGCTCCTTGCCCAGTCCGGGAGCGAGGAGCCGCGCGATCTGGTCGGCAAGGCCCCCAGGGGCCAATCCGACGATCAGCCGGATCGGTTTGTTCGGATAAGTGTCCTGTGCCACCGCGCCGGTCGCGGTGGCACAGGCGAGAATGAAAGCGGCGATTCTTCCTGCAGTTCGGGGTTTCATGCGGCTCCTTGCGCTCGTTCGCGATCGCTGTGTGGCGCGCAAGTATACCAAGGCTTCATGCTCAGGAAACAGCCGGGGGAGAAAATATCGACTTCGGGGAACAGGAGAATACGCGTCCCGCTGCTATGGCGTGCCATGTCGAGGAATATCGACGATCAGGGTCGGCAACAGGTACCATGCGAACCCTGCACAGTTCAAAAATCCGTGAAGACGCTGGGGACTATACCGCCCGTTGATCGGATATCTTCTTGCGGAGACAGAAAGTGACAGATCCCTTCGTCAAGCATGCCCGAGAACACTGGATTGCGCGCTTCACGGTCAACGGCGTGACGGCAAGCGATTTCAGGGACGTAACCCATTCGATAGAGCGCTGGGAAGACTGGTGCGGCGCCTGGTCCGCGCGCGCCTTGATCCACGAGAGCCTGGGACGCGGTGCGCTTGCGGCAGGGCAATTCTTGAGCGCCGGAGAACACCTGAACCGGGCTGCAACCTACTATCACTTCGGCAAATACCTGTTCGTGCAGGACATGCAACAGCACCGTGCCGCACATAAGAAAGCGGTCGAGTGTCTCACCCTGGCTTTGCCGCACCTTGATCCGCCGGGCGAGCGCGTGCTCATTCCTTACGAAGGCAAGCACCTGGCCGGTGTACTGCGGCTTCCGCATGGGGTGAAGCGTCCGCCGATCGTGCTCATGACCATGGGGCTCGACTCCACCAAGGAAGAACTCGATACGTTCGAGCTGACGTTCCTGAAGCGCGGCATGGCGATCCTGGCCTTCGACGGACCCGGCCAGGGTGAAGCGGAATACGATTTTCCCATCCGCGCCGATTACGAAGCGGTCACGGGACAGGTTATCGATTGGCTCGAGCGCCGGCACGACATCGACTCCGATCGCATCGGAATCTGGGGCATCAGCCTTGGCGGCTACTACGCGCCCCGTTCCGCCGCATTCGAGAAGCGGCTGAAGGCCTGTATCGCCAACTGCGGTCCCTGGAATTTCGCCGCTCACTGGGACGAGCTGCCGCAATTGACGCGCGCCGCTTTTCGCGTGAGGAGCCACAGTTCCGGCGACGAACAGGCCCGCGAGCGCGCCGGCATGCTTTGCCTGGACGGAGTAGCGAGCCGCATCGAATGCCCGATGTTTGTCATCGCCGCCGGGCTCGATCGTCTCTGCCCGCCCGAGGACGCAAGACGGCTTGCAAGCGAAGCGCGCGGACCGGTCGAACTCGTTGTCATCGAGGACGGCAATCATGTGGCGCACAACCGCCCCTATCGATATCGCTCCCAATCGGCCGACTGGATGGCGAGGCAACTCGGGGCGAAGCTCCCCGGCGGACAGGCGAAGTCATGAACGCAGTAGGCAAATCGAGGCGAACTCTGCGACCTGCGACAAATCGATGAGCAGCTTACGAATCTACTGCTAACAAATATGGCGAAGATTCGGTTTCTAAGTCCGTCTCCCCCTCGTGCAGTTGCAGGCAACTGCACGAGGGGGAGATTGATAAACGGCAAAACCAGCTTCCTTGGTTCCGGCTCGCCCGGATTAGGGTAATGGCCAGCGATTCGTCCTCGGGCTGGATGGGCCGCCGCGTCCCACGGGTGGAGGACGACAAGCTCCTGCGCGGTGCAGGCAAGTTCGTTGACGACATTCACCTGCCGGGTCTGCTGCACGCGGCGTTTGCCCGCAGCCCTGCAGCACATGCGCTCCTTCGCGGGATCGACGTTGCGAAAGCTCGAAGCCTGCCCGGTGTTCGCGCGGTCCTGACCTATGCCGAGCTGCGCCCGCTATTCACTTCGGACCGCATTCCGCTCGCCCTGCCATCGGCGATGCTGCGATTCGACGTCGATCCGTTCTGTCTCGCCCATCACGAACTGTCTTATGTGGGCGAGCCGATCGCACTGGTTGTCGCGGAGAGCCGGCGCGTTGCCGAAGACGCGGTGCGATTGATCGAGCCGGACTTCGAGCCGCTGCCGGCCGTCACGGATCCGCGTGCGGGGCTGCAACCGGGAGCCCCCAAGGCCCGGATCGACTGTCCGGACAATCTGGTCGCGCAAACGGTGGTGACATACGGCGATGTCGAGGGCGCGTTTGCCGCTGCCGCGCATCGCATCGCGGAGCGATTTCGAATTCACAAAGGCGGCGGCCACTCGATCGAGCCCCGAGGCGTGGTCGCGCGTTTCGACTCCGCCGAGGAGCTGCTCACGCTCTGGGACAGCACCCAGATGCCGCATCGCGCGAAAGCGGTTCTCGTCGCATCGCTCGGACTGGCCGAGCATCAAGTGCGCGTGATCGCACCCGATGTCGGCGGGGGATTCGGTCCGAAGGCCGTTTTCCACCCGGAGGAACTCGCGGTGTCGGCAGCTGCGGTTCTGCTGGGCAGTCCGATCAAGTGGATCGAGGACCGCTTCGAGAGTTTCACCGCCACCGTCCAGGAACGCATCCAAGAGTGGGAAGTCGAGGCGGCCCTGAGCCGTGAGGGGAAACTGCTTGCAATCCGCGGCCAGCTCTACCACGACCACGGCGCGTGCACTCCCTACGGCGTTGCGCTGCCCTACAACTCCGCGACTAATTTGATCGGACCTTACGTGCTGCCGGCCTATCAGCTCGAGATCATGCTGTGCCTCACCAACATGGTCCCGGCGGCCCCGACGCGTGGCGCGGGACGGCCGCAAGGCACGTTCGTGATGGAACGGCTTCTCGATCGCGTCGCCTCCCGACTCGGCATCGCGCGCGATGAAGTGCGCCGGCGCAACTTGATATCGGCAGCACAGATGCCCTACGCCACGCCGATCGTGACGCGCGACGGCAAAGCGATGACTTACGACAGCGGCGATTACCCCGAATGCCAGCGGCGGGTGCTCGCGGCCGCCGGCTGGGCGGATTTTCCGGAGCGGCAAGCCGCGGCGCGGCGCGAGGGCCGCTGGCTTGGCATCGGCCTGGCCAACTACGTCGAGGGAACCGGCCGCGGGCCGTTCGAAAGCGCGTCCGTGCGCGTCGGACCCTCGGGAAAGATCGTGGTCACGACCGGCGCCACTGCGCAGGGCCAGGGAACCAAGACCATGCTGGCGCAGTTGGTCGCGGGAGTGCTGGGCGTCGGTACCGATAAGATTCTCGTGATCGACGGCGACACCGCGGCGAGCCCCCTCGGCCTCGGGGCCTACGCCAGCCGTCAGGCGGTCACCGCCGGGAATGCGGTCTACCTGGCCGCATCCATCGTCGCCGAAAAGGCGCGCAGGACCGTATCGGCGATGCTCGAGGTCGCGCCGGAAGATTTGGACTTGGCCGATGGTTTCGTGCGCGTCAAGGGTGTACCTGAACTCAAGCGCAGTTTCGGAGAAATAGCCAAGGCGCTCAACGGAACGCCGGGATTTGCGCTGCCCGGCAACATGCCGCCCGGGCTTGCGGCCGCTACGGATTTCGAACCATCGGCAATTTCCTACACCAACGGGGCTCACGTGGTCGAAGCCGAGGTGGACATCGAGACGGGCGCCGTTCGGCTCAATCGCTACGTCGTCATCCACGACTGCGGCCGCATGATCAATCCGATGATGGTCGAGGGCCAGGTCCACGGGGCAGTCGTTCACGGCATCGGGTCCACGCTGTTCGAGTGGATGCGCTATGACGATTCGGGGCAGCCCCTTTGCGGGACCTATGCCGATTACCTGATGCCGACCGCCGACGTGGTGCCGCGAATTGAAATCCACCATATGGAGTCGCCGACGCCGTTGAACCCGCTGGGGATCAAGGGCGCCGCGGAGAGCGGCACGATCGGAGCTTCGAGCGCCATAGTCTCGGCGATCGAGGATGCGTTGAGGCCGCTCGATGCGAAGCTGACGGATCTCCCCATTACCCCCGCACGCCTTTTTGCGCTGATTCGCGCCGCCGAGCAGCGAGGTCGCAGATGATCCGTGGGAACAGCCCGGCTGGCGTCGCCGGGACCAAGGAAGCCGGTTTTGCCGTTTATCAATCTCCCCCTTTCGGGCGGTTGCAAGCAACCGCCCGAAAGGGGGAGACGAATTTAGAAACCAAATCTTCGCCGGATTTGCCAACAGTAAACCTGTAAACGCCGAATGAAGCCCGCCCCTTTTACCTATCACCGCCCCGGAAGACTCGAAGAGGCGCTGGAGCTTCTTGCCACGCTGCCCAACGCGCGTGTATTGGCCGGCGGTCAGTCGCTGCTGCCCATGCTCAATCTTCGCATGGCAACGCCCGAGCACATCATTGACCTGGGCCGTGTGAGCGCTCTCGCGGGCATCACGGAAACCGCCGAAGGAATCAGCATCGGCGCGATGACCACTCAGCGCGCGATCGAGCGCTCGGAGTCGGTACGGGCGCGCTGCCCGCTCCTGATCGAAGCGCTCGCGCACGTCGGCCATCAAGCGACCCGCAACCGAGGCACGATCGGCGGAAGCCTATGCCACCTTGATCCGGCTGCCGAATTGCCTGTGGTGGCTTCGGCGCTCGATGCCAGGCTCACGATCGCAAGTCGCAACGGTCAGCGCAGCATCCGCTTCGATGAATTTCCCGCGGGTTACTTGACGACCCAGCTCGCGCCGGACGAGATCTTGACCGGGATTGATTTTCCGCAAACGCCGGCGGGATCCGGCTGGGCGTTCGAGGAATTTTCGCAACGCGCGGCCGATTTTGCCGTCGTCTGCGTCGCGGTCCTGGTCACCATCGGCAGCGATGCGCGAGTACGGCAAGCCAGTATTGCGATCGGCGGACTCGGTCCCGCGCCGGCTCGGCTGCACGATGCCGAATCAACGCTGGCTGGACACGCGTGGGACGCCGAACGGGTGGGAAGCGCAGCTCAAGCCGCAACGAGGCTCCCCTGCGGGGGGGACGAAGTCAACCCTGCCGAATACCGCAGCCATCTCGCCGGCGTGCTCACTCGGCGCGCACTCGACAAGGCATACGAGCGAGGGAGGACCCGTGTCTGAGCACTCGGTCGCCATCACGGTCAATGGCAAGCTCTTCGAGCGCGAGGTGGATGCACGCATCAATCTCGCGGACTTCCTCCGCCACGAGCTGGGACTAACCGGTACTCACGTGGGCTGCGAACACGGCATTTGCGGCGCCTGCACGGTCCTGGTGAACGGCTCGACAGCGCGCGCCTGCCTGATGCTGGCAGTCCAGGCCGACGGCTGTAAGGTGGAAACGATCGAGGGCGTGGCCGAGCCTGACGGAACGCTCAACCCGATACAGGCCGCGCTCTCCGCCCATCATGGACTGCAGTGCGGCTATTGCACTCCCGGGGTGGTCATGACGCTGATCGAATTGCAGCGCGAGCGCGGTGGAGCCGGGCTAACGGAATCCGCGGTGCGCAGAGCCTTGTCGGGAAACCTGTGCCGCTGCACCGGCTACCAGGGCATGGTCGACGCGGCGCTGTCCGTACTCGCCCTTGCCGAAGATAAACCCGTTAGCGATTGAGAGACGTCTCAAGTTTCATGCCCACGTGGTAATCTAGTCGAGCGACAGGACGAGAATCATCTCGCCGAGCACAGGAGGAAATCATCGAAATCTAGATGGAGGAGAACCATCGTGAACGTCATTTCCAGCGTAGCTAATGCGGCCATCATCGTCGCCTCGTTGTTCGCAGCGAGCACCGCGATTGGGCAGACCACCGCGCCGGCCGCGAACGTGCTTATCGGCACCGCGACGGCGAACGATGCGCAGGCTGCAACCGCCGAAAAGTTTGCTGAACTTCTGACCAAATATTCCAACGGCCGCTTGAAGGGCCTCGCCCGAACCGGCGGAGCCTTGGGCAGCAACACCCAGATGTTGTCGGCGCTGCAGGCAGGCGCAGTGCACGGTATGGTCACCCCGGCCGGTATCATAGCCCCGGCGGTGCCGGAAGTTTCCCTGTTCGACATGCCCTTCCTGCTCCCGAGCGCTCCGGCGCAGATGACCGCCTTCGCCGCGCAGAGCAAGGCTGCGGCCAAGATGATGGAATTGGCCGAGCAAAAGGGCATCCATATCATCGGCTTCCACGGCATCGGACCCTCGAGCTTCGTGACCACGTTCCCGGTGAGCAAGCTGGCGGACATACGAGGCAAGAAGTTCGGCGCAACCATCCCCTCGCCGCTGCGAATTGCCGCGTACCAGGCCTGGGGCTTTGTCGCCCGGCCGATAGGGTTTGATGAGGTGTATACCAATTTGCAGCAAGGCATCGTCGATGCCATGGAAGGCCCGCCCGATGTCATTTACAGAATGCGGCTGTACGAGGTGGCCAAACACTACACGGTCACCGGACACTACTCCCTCCTCGCCAACACCATCGTCAGCAAGAAATGGTTCGACGGCCTGCCCAAAGACCTTCAAAGCGTGGTGACCAGGGCCGGCAAGGAAACAATCGTCTGGGCCGACGACGCATTCACCAAAGCGCAGAGCGCCGGTCTGGAGGGCTTGAAGAAGGCGAGCACCGTCACCGAATTTGCGCCCGCCGAAATCCAGAAGATGAAGGACATGGCAAAGAGCGTGAGGCAAAAACTGGAGAGCGACCCGCAGAAGGGCCCGATCGCTCGACTACTCGAGGAAGACGCTGCGCGCTTTGCCAGGAAGTGACTGCGATGGCTGCCGGCGTAACGTCACTGGCGCTCGCAGCGAGCTGTTCCAGATACTGCGTCACCCGATCGACGACGCCGGGCCGCATGGCCGAGCGCCTTGGTCACTTACAAGTCTACTGTTGACAAAGTTTGCGAAGATTTGGTTTCTAAATTCGTCTCCCCTTTTCGCGCAGTTGCAAGCAACTACGCGAAAAGGGGAGATTGCTAAACGGCAAAACCAAGCTTATTTGGTTCCGGCTCGTCCGGCTTAGGGGGCATGCTATCCTATGCGTGATTCAAAGCGAGGGGGCCTCGAGCTAATCCCCCGGAATGGAAATAGGGTTTCCGATTTTTTTGGGAGAAGGAGCGCTATGAAAATCTTGAAGATGGCTTTCATCGCCGCGTCGGTGTGTGCGGCCGGTGCGGTTCTCGCGCAGGGCAAGTCTGCGCCCCCCGTCCAGAACGTCCTCATCGGCAACGCGACTGCAAACGACACGCAAGCGGCATGCAATGAGAAGTTCGCCGAGCTTCTGACCAAGTACTCCAACGGCCGCTTCAAGGCCAGCGCCCGGCACGGCGAAGCCTTGGGCAACAACGCCCAGATGTTGGCGGCGCTGCAGGCCGGCGCGATACAGGGGATGATCTACCCCGCGGGATTCCTGTCCACGACAGTGCCCGAAATGTCGATGTTCGACATGCCGTTCCTGCTTCCGGGGGCACCGGCAAAGATCACCGCGTTTGCGGCGCAGAGCAAGGCTGCGGCGAGGATGAAGGAACTGGCTGCTCAAAAGGGCATCCACGTCATCGGCTTCCACGGCATCGGACCGCAGAGCTTTCTGACCAAGTTTCCGATCACCAAGCTCTCCGACATCCAGGGCAAGAAGTTCCGCGTCATCCCCTCCCCGCCGCGCGTGGGCGCGTACCAGGACTGGGGTGCCGTTGCCCGGGGAATGGAACTGGGTGAGGTGTATACCGCGCTGCAACAGGGTACCCTGGACGGCATGGAAAACCCTCCTGACGTCATCTATAAGATGAAGCTGCACGAAGTCACCAAGTATTACACCGTCACCGAGCACTTCGCCTTCGCCTCGAACGTGATCGTCAGCAAGCGGTGGTACGACCGGCTGCCCAAGGACCTGCAGGAAGTGGTCAACAAGGCCGGCAGGGATACCATCATCTTTGCCGACGCGGCTTACACCAAGTCGCAGGACGAAAGCCTGGCCGCCCTGAGGAAGGCCATCACGGTGACCAACATGCCTGCAGCAGAGCTGCAGAAGATGAAGGACCTCACCCTCAAAGGCGTCTGGGAAAAGATGAAAGCCGATCCGCAGAAGGGACCGATCGCCAAACTCCTGCTGGAAGACGTCGCCCGGTTCAACAAGAAGTAGACCGGGGTCGCATCCACAGCCACCTCACGCTTCAGCTTTAGCGCCGGCCCGGGGGCTCTCGAATCCCCGGGCCGTTCAATTTACCGGGCAGCGCCGATTGTCAGTCAGCTTTTGGCGTTCGCCTCGGCTGTCCTGATCGCGGTCATCACCATCACCCCGATCCGCTATCCACTCGGCACTCCGCAGGCGTGTAACGTAGCTTTGCGCCGCAATAAACTCCAAGTCGGCGGGGGTCTGGGACCCGAATAACCATGCCTGTTCGCGTTCGCTGACATGCTATTCTTTCCCATAGATGATGCAGGAACGTCATTTCAAACAGCGTACGGGAAAGGGAGGTTTGCGATCTTTTTTGGAGGAGCGGAGACATGATCATAATTCTAAGAGCAGGAAATGCGGCCATCTTCGCCGCATCGTTGTTAGCAGTTGGCTCGGTATTTGCGCAGACCAAGCCCGCGGCTCCGGCCGTGAACGTGCTCGTCGGCAACGCGACGGCCAATGACACGCAAGCAGCAGCCAATGACAAGTTCGCCGAGCTGATGACCAAATACTCCGGCGGACGACTCAAGGCGAGCGCGCACCACGGACAGTCTTTGGGCAACATCCCGCAGATGCTGTCTTCGCTGCAGGCCGGGTCGGTGCACGGAATGATATTACCGGCCGGGTTTCTGTCTACGATGGTGCATGAAATGTCCATGCTGGACATGCCTTTCCTGCTCCCGGGCGCGCCCGCAAAAATCACCGCCTTTGCCGCCCAGAGCAAGGCCGCAGCGAAGATGATGGAACTGGCCGAGCTAAAGGGTATCCACATCATCGGCTTCCACGGCATTGGACCGCAAAGCTTCCTGACCAAGTTTCCGGTGAACAAGCTTGCCGACCTCCAGGGCAGGAAGATCCGAGACATCCCTTCGCCGTCGCGAAATGACGCCTACAAGGACTGGGGCGCCGTTCCACGCATGATGGATTTTGGCGAGGTGTACACCGGCCTGCAGCAAGGCACCATCGATGGCGTGGTGAATCCGCCCGATGTTCTCTACAAAATGAAGATGCACGAGGTGACCAAATTCTTCACGATCACCGAGCACTTCGTGTTCGTCTCCAATGTCATCGTCAGCAAGAAATGGTTCGACGCACTGCCCAAGGATCTTCAGGGCGCAGTGACCAAAGCCGGAAAGGAAACCATCGCCTTTGCCGACGTGGCTTATACCAAAGCACAAAATGACAGCCTGGAGGCCTTGAAGAAGGCTGTCACCGTTACCAGCATGCCCGCGGCCGAAATCCAGAAAATGAAGGCTGCGGCCAACAAGGGCGTGTGGCAAAAAATGAGAAACGATCCCGGGAAGGGCCCGATCCTCAAGCTCCTGGAAGAAGACGTAGCCAACTTCAACAAGAAGTGAGCCGTGGACGTTCCCAAATGACCCCGCGCACTTCTTCTCCGGCGCCTTCCCAGGCGGCGGTCGATGTCAAATCGACCATGGCAACAATCGATCCGATTACGCTCTCGACCGTCTGGTACGGTTTTCAGTCCCTGTGCCGCGAGATGCGCAGCATGGTGACTCGGACCTCGCAAAGCTACCTGATCTCCACCCTCAAGGACATGTCAGTGGGGGTGTGGCTGGCAGACGGATCCACCGTGGCCGTACCCGAAGGCCTGCCGGTCCAGTTTCTCGGGACCTCGTATGCCATCGAAGACATCCGCGAACTGTACAAGGACGACATGCATCCCGGGGATGTGATCCTCACCAACGATCCCTATCACGGCGGCCACAATACTCACCTGCCCGACTGGGGCTATATCCGGCCCGTATTTTTTGAAGGCGAGCTCCTGTTTTTTACCCTGGTGCGCGGGCACATGATGGACACCGGGGGATCGTTTCCCGGCGGGTATTTCGCCAACGGCTACGACATCATCGCCGAAGGTCTGTGCATTCCGCCGCTGAAGGTGATCAAGCGCGGAGTGGAAGATGCCGATCTGACGAAGCTGATTTTCAACAACGTGCGCTGGCCGGTGGAGGTAAAGATCGATACCGAGGCCATGATCGCCACCGGGAGGTTTGCCGAGAACCGCATCGTCGATCTGTTGCGCCGCTACGGCAGGGACATGGTGCTCGGGTCCATCCACCAGATGATGGACCGCACCGAGCGCGCGGTGCGTGCGGAGATCGCGGCGATGCCCGACGGCACCTACACAGGCGAAGCCTCTACCGACGATGACGGCACGATTCTCGATGAACCGGTGACGGTGCGGGTGGATTTGACCATCAAGGGCGACGAGATCACGCTGGACTTTTCGCGCAGCGACGCCCAACGGCCAGGATTCATCAATTGCGTTTATGCGAGCACCTATGCCAATGCCGCCGGCGCAGTGATCATCTACATGGATCCGGCGCTGGCTGATTTTCACAATACCGGTTCCCTGCGGCCGTTGACGGTGATCGCACCCCCCGGGAACGTGACTAACTGCAACTATCCGGCAACCGTGGGGGCCAGTCCCATCAACGTCGGCGGCCAGGTGATGGAAGCGGTAATCCAGGCCATGGGCAAGGCCAAACCGGACCGTTCCATCGCCAGTTGGGCCAAGCACCGGGGCGACTACACCTTCGCCGTGGATACGCGAAGCGGGGACCGTTATGTGCGCACCACATTCGACTACGACGGCAGCGCAGGCGCCGTGTGGGGCCATGACGGCATGACCGGGCCCACCACCCTGACAACACTCGGCTCTGTGCAGCGCGGAAGCATAGAGGAAGCGGAGGTTCGCTTTCCCTGGCGCCTGCTCACGCTCGAGGCGCGTCCGAACTTCACCGGTCACGGGCGCTGGCGCGGCGGTGGCGGTATCGAATGGCGGGCGGTCAACGAAGGCAGCGACGGCCGCATGAACACCGGCAGCTCCGATGGCGATGAGGTTCAGGGCACGGGCGCAGAGGGTGGACAGCGGGTTCCGTGTGCGCGCACCTTCATCCTGCGCGGGGATGAGAAGATCCGGATCAAGCCGCACCGGATGGCCGAGGTGAAGCAAGGCGACATCGTGGTGAAGCTCAGTCCCGGCGGCGCCGGCGTAGGCGATCCGTGGCTGCGCCCGGCCGAGCTGGTGGCGATGGATGTGAAGAACGAGAAGGTGAGTGTGGAGGCTGCGCGGCTGATCTACGGGGTGGTAGTCGATTCCCTGAGTCTGAAGCTGGATGAAGCAGCTACAGCCAAGCTGCGCGCCAACAGGCCGGCCGAGCGCTTTGAGGCGGTGGTCAACGAAGAGACGCTGGACATCGAGCTGCAGCCGTTATAGCGACATGGACAAGGCGGTGTAGACCTTGCAGGACCTTGGCGGCGGTCGCCTCGTTACCCGGTCGCGCCTCCTTCCCATTAAGTGCTGCGCCGAGCTGGCGGCGAAGACAAGGTGCCTTATCTTGGCTTCGCCGTCGGCGAGGGCAGCGCGGAGCGCCGCGGCACAGGGAAGGAGGGGCGACCGGGTAACGAGATCAACACCCCTCGACCACGGCGAGCTAGCGTTTCAACCGCCCGATGACTTCCTCGGTGGTCTGCACGTCGCCGAAATAGAGGTAGAAATTGCCCATCGTGGCGGCGTGCTCCTGATCGCTCGCGGTCGCGCAAGCGTCTGAAACCAGCATGGTTCGATAGTTGAGCATCATCGCGTCGCGCGCGGTCGATTCGCAGCACACGTTGGTCGCCGTACCGGTGACGATCAGCGTGTCGAGCCGGTTATCTTTGAGCACGTTTTCGATGTTCGATGAACCCTGAATGAACGCGCTGTAGCGACGCTTGACGACGTGTTCGTCGCCCTCGCGCACATCGAGCTTCGGATAGAGCCGAAAGCCATTGTTGTCGGCCTGCATGGACTCCCAGCGCGCCTTGGCCTTTGCCGGCAGAAACATCGACTTGCACACCGACCAGCTCTGCTCGGATTCCCAGGGCGCGAGATTCTGAATCCAGATAACCTTGCCGCCAACCTTGCGAACCGCCTCAGCCAACCGGTTGACGTTGGGCACGATCTCGATCGCCTGCGCGGTCGCGGACTGATAGGGTTCGACCATGAAATAATTCTGCATGTCGACCACCACCAATGCGGTCTTGGGACCGTCAAAAGTTTCACACGCATGCGCCCGCCCTTGGCGGGCGGTGACGCGTTTCACATATTCCTGAGGCATTTCAAACTGGTGCATAAGCGCTTTTCTCCCGATATTCAACGTCGAATAATGCAATCGCGAACCCTTAGTCGCTTACAAGTTTACTGCTAACAAATCTGGCGAAGATTTGGCTTCTAAATTGGTCTCCCCTTTTCGGACAGTTGCTTGCAACTGCCCGAAAAGGGGAGATTGATAGACGGCAAATCCAGCTTCCTTGGTTACGGCTTAGAAATCTGACGAAGTGTAACAGGGCCGAGGCAACACGCAAGCGCTGCGCGTACGGCGTGCAGGGCGCGGTGTTATGATGAAAAGGGTGGCGCACACACGATTCAGCGCGGCACAGACCGCGGCGATCGTGTTTCACTTTCTGCTGGAAATGCGTTCTCCACCTATTGTCGATATGCTATTCTGCGCAGCGCATTGGCGGTGCCCGCCGTGCGGGCGGCAATGAGGATGCCGGGGTTCCGGCCTACTTTGGGGGAGGAGTTATGAGATTGATTTCGAAACTGGCTTTCGTCGCCGCGTCGGTATTCGCAGCGGGAACGGTTCTCGCGCAGGGCAAGTCTGCGCCGCCGGTCCAGACCCTGCTCATCGGCAATGCGACCGCAAACGACACGCAGGCAGCGGCGAACGACAAGCTGGCCGAGCTGCTGACCAAGTATTCGAACGGCCGCTTCAAGGCGAGCGCCCGGCACGGTTCGGCCTTAGGCGGCAATGCGCAGATGATCGCGGCGTTGCAGGCGGGTTCCATCCACGGGATGATCGCCCCGGCCGGCTTCACGGCGTCGGTCGTGCCTGAGATTTCGATGTTCGATATGCCCTTCCTGCTTCCGGGAAGGCCGGCCATGATCACGGCATTCGCCGCCCAGAGCAAGGCGGCGAAAATGATGATGCAAGCAGCCGAGAAAAAAGGCATTCATGTCCTCGCCTTCCATGGCATCGGACCGCAGAGCTTCCTGACCAGGTTTCCGATAACGAAGCTCGCCGACATCCAGGGCAAGAAGTTCCGCGTTATTCCTTCCCCGCCTCGGGTTGGGGCGTACCAGGATTGGGGCGGCGTTGCCCGGCCGATGGAGTTCCACGAGGTCTACACCGCCCTGCAACAGGGCACTTTGGACGGCCTGGAGAATCCGCCCGACGTACTCTACAAGATGAAAATGCACGAGGTGGCCAAGTACTACACCATCACCGAGCACTTCGCCTTTGCCTCCATCATGATGGTGAGCAAAAAGTGGTATGACGGGCTGCCCAAGGACCTGAAGAGCGCCGTGGATCGGGCCGGCAGGGACACCGTCGCATTTGCCGACGCAGCCTACACCAAGTCGCAGGATGACAGTCTGGAGGCGATGCGCAAGGCCATCACCGTCACCGACATGCCGCAAGCCGAAATCCAAAAGATGAAGGACTTGGCTCTGAAGGGCGTCTGGGAAAGGATGAAAGCCGACCCGCAAAAGGGGCCGATCGCAAAGCTCCTGCTCCAAGATGTCGCCAATTTCAACAAGAAAAAATAAAACGGGGTCGTAGTTTCGATGGCCCGGAGCGCGTCCAAAGGTCTGGGGCTGTTCAACGTCCTGGACCTTATCATCTTGCGCGTGGCGCAGGCCGCCGACCAGCTTTCGGCCTTCATCTGCGCCTTCCTGATCGTGGTGACGACCGCCTCGGTGGTCGTCTACCAGGCGGGGATCAGCATCCCCTGGCTGGACGATGTACTGCGCGCGCTGCTCATTTGGCTGGTCTATATGGGCTGTGTTCCGCTCGCCCTCAACAATGACCACATCTCGATGGACGCGGTGTATCTGCGAATGCCCAAACGTCTGCGTAAGGTCATGGACGTGATCATCGCCCTGATAGGGATTGGCTTGTGCGGATTTATCACCAAGATGGGTTACGACAGCATGATGCAGAGCATCGCATACGGCGAGTTGGTGCCCAGCGGGTACTTCTCGTCGTGGCCCCAAAACCTGGCGATACCGCTGGGCTTCGGTCTGATGACGGTGGCGTACTTGAGCTACCTGCTGTCGGTGCTCACCGGCCGGCGCCTGCACCATCTGACCGAAGAACAGCGAATTGCCGAGGGATCGTAGCCCATGATGACGGCTATCGCCATTGCCGCGGTCGTCCTTTTGTTGCTCGGTATACCCATGTGGATGATCTTCCTGCTCTTGGCGATAGGTGCCATGAGCTGGCAGGGCGTCTCCATGGAAGTGGTGGTCCAGGGACTCTCGGGGAACATCAACAAGCTGGTGCTGCTGGCGGTGCCTGGCTTCATCTTCGCCGGCGGTGTAATGGGAGAGGGCGGCATGTCCGCGCGGCTCATCGCCTGGGTCTCGGCGCTGATCGGCCGGGTTCCGGGAGGAATGGCGCTTACCACGATCAGCGCGGCCGAACTGTTCGGCGCCATCTCCGGCTCCAGTGCGGCCACCGTGGCGGGCCTCGGCAAGATCCTCTTCCCGGCGCTGCTCAAGGAGGGCTACGGCGAGCGCTTCTCCCTGGGATTGATAACGACTTCGGGCGCCATCGCCATCATCATCCCGCCGAGCATCACCATGATCCTGTTCGCGGTGATGAGCAATGCGTCGCTGGGCAAGCTCTACCTCGCGGGATTCCTGCCCGGCATCGTCGTCGGGATATGTGGAGGGGTGTACTGCGTTGCGTACGCCCTCAAGCACAAGATCACTTCGGGCCGCAGGTGGGATCTCAAGGAAATCGTTCACACGACGCGCGACGTCTTCTGGACCTTGGGGGCGCCGGTAGTGATCTTCGGCGGGATCTATGGGGGCTTCATGACTCCCACCGAGGCCTCCATGGCCGTATCGGTGTACGCGGTAATCGTCAGCGTCTACATCTATCGCGAACTCACCTGGAAGGCCATCTGGAACATCACCCGCGAAACAGCCCTGCTCTCGGCCAAGGTATTCATCATCGTCGCCGCCTCGGGCGTTTTCTCGTGGATACTCACCGCCGAGGCCGTGCCGCAGAAAATGGTGAGCGCGATCGATGCCTGGGAACTCTCTCCGGTGATGATCCTGCTGATGATCAACATCATCGTGCTCATCATCGGCATGTTCATGGATCCGAACTCCGCCATCATTCTGTTTACGCCGCTGCTCTGGCCCATAGCCCAGCACGCCGGAGTCGATCTGATCCACTTCGGCATCATTTTCACGGTGAATCTGGCGATCGGCATGTTCTCCCCGCCCTTCGGCCTGAACATCTTCGTGAGCTGCAGCATATTCAAGAAGACGTCCTCCGCGGTGGTAAGCGGACTGTGGCCGTTCTTCGTCACTTACGCCGTTGCCCTGACGATTATCACTTACTGGCCGGGCCTTTCGCTCTATTTGCCCAACCTGCTGATGAAATAGCCGGCGGGTAACGCCGCCGGCCTTCGCGAAGGAGGAAGTTCGTGTCCAACCTGCCACTGACGCTTTCCTGCTGGGATTACGACCGTACACGCGCGCTCGCCGACGGCAGCGTGCGGCCCGATGGCATCGACCTGACGGTCCTTTCCCTCGGGCCCGAGGAAACGTTCTTTCGCATGGCGCGCTACCGCGAATTCGACGCCTCGGAGCTGTCGCTGTCCTCCTATACGATTTCGCTTGGCCGAGACGACCCGCCGTTCATCGCCATTCCCGTCTTCCCGTCGCGCTCCTTCCGGCACTCTTCCATCTACATCTCGACCAAGAGCGGCATACGCGAGCCGCGCGATATCATCGGCAAGCGCGTCGGGGTGCCGGAATATCAGATGACCGCGCCGGTATGGATCAGAGGGATGCTCGCCGAGGATTACGGCATCGATCCGATGGGCTTCGAGTATTTCACCGGCGGCCAGGATGAACCGGGACGCGAGGAGAAATTGAAACTCGATTTTTCACCGAGCATCCGCACGCGGCCCATAGGCCCGGGAAAAACGCTTTCGCAGATGCTCGTCGACGGCGAGATCGACTGCATGCACACCGCGCGCGCGCCCTCCACGTTCGCCACACGCCCGGACGCCGTGCAGCGGCTGTTCCCCAACTACGTCGAGGTCGAGCGCGATTATTACCGGCGCACCCGCATTTTCCCGATCATGCACATCGTGGCGATCCGGCGCGAGTTGTACCGCGCCCACCCCTGGGTGGCCCAGTCGCTTGCCAAGGCGTTTGCCGAGGCCAAGGCCAAGGTGATCGCCGGCTATACGCAGACTGCGGCGTTGAAGGCGATGCTGCCGTGGCTGACCGCCCACGTCGAAGAGGCACAGCGGGAGATGGGAGAGGACTGGTGGCCCTATGGCCTGGAGCCCAACTACCACGTCCTCGACACGCTGCTGCGCTACCACCACGAACAGGGCCTTTCGAAGCGCCGCTTTGCGCCCGAAGAACTGTTCGCGCCGGAAACGCTTGATTCGTTCAAGATCTGATCGGGCAGTTAGGCGGCGAGAATTGGCTTTTAACTGCGTCTCCCCATTTTTGCAGTTGCATGCAACTGCAAAAATGGGGAGATCGGCTAACGGCAAGACCGACATCGCTGCATCCGGAACGTTCGGTTTACTCAAATGCCGAGCAAATATCGGCAGCAGTGGTGAGAATTCGCCTTTGCCTAAACGGCAAGACCAGCCTGTTCCAGGATTCACGCAACCCGCAAGGGGAAGTGTGTCGTAAGGTCGAGCCTCATAGGGCGATCCAACACATGGCTTCAAGTTGGCCTCGCTCGGCGCGCAATGCTAGAATTCGCCAGGAATTGTCGGCGCAGGCACGCCGCGCTGCGCCGGTCAAATTAGGGCCGAGATCCCAGTCAATGCACCAGCCGTGTGAGGCCTTGGCAGCGCCAAGGTAGCGCGCACCGTATTGCCGCGGATCCCCCAATTGGCAGCGCCTGGAGCAATGCGCGACGGCCCGATAGTCCGCAACACCCATGCTACGGACACGTGAATTGAAACAGACGGATTGGAACAGCAGCCCCGAACGCGGCCGCACGGACCGACGCAACGCCAGCTTTTGTTCATCGGCACGACCATTGGAATCGACAACAGGGAGACAAGAGCATGAATCCATCGATTGAGGAAATCCGCGAGGTCCTCAAGATTTTTCTCGACTCGGAGTTGCAGGACCTGCGCCTGGAAATCGGGACCGTTCGGTTGGCGGTCTCCAAAGGCGGCGCGGGAATTCCCGCCCAGCCCTTCAGTGCGCCGGCACCGCGTCCGGCGGTGGCCGCCGCGGCTGCAGCCGCTGTAGCCGCCGCGCCGGCAGCCCCGGCTGCGGCACCGGCAAGCGCTCCGGCCAAGACCCTGGCCGAGGTGCCCGAGGGTTGGGTCGCAGTCACCGCACCGTCGGTAGGGGTTTTCTATCGCCGTCCGTCGCCGGACCAGCCGCCGTTTGTGCAGGTGGGCAGCGAAGTGGCCGCCAACGATCCTGTCTGCCTCATCGAGGTGATGAAGATGTTCACCGGGGTGGTGGCGCCGTGCAAAGGCCGCATCGCCGAGATCCTGGTCGAAGACGCGAGCATGGTGGAGTACGGACAACCATTGATGTACATTGAACCCATCTGATCGAGGAAAAATTGGGGTCAGAGTCACTGCTGTCCGGTTAAAACGTGAATAGATTCATTTGATTGCAGTCGTCGCCCTGTTCAGATTTGTAGTCGCTGCCTGGAAAGGCTTGCTGCAAGGGCATCTTCTCGAACAGGGTGACCGACAAGATC
>JACQTO010000021.1 GCA_016210745.1 Betaproteobacteria bacterium | reverse complement strand
GGGCTGCATCGGTTTCATCAAGCGCCGCCACCGCCGCGGACAGAATCGCCGCGTCGTTGGTGCCGTTGATCGTCACTTGGACGCTGGTGGTCGTGCCGTCGGCCGAGGCCACCGTGAAGGTGTCGGACACCGAGTCGCCCACATTCAAGTTCTCGAAGGCGGAGTTCGCCGTGTAGGTCCAAGCACCCGTCGCATCGACCGAGAAACTGCCGTTGGTCCCGACCGTGCCGGTCTGCGCCACGAAGGCCGCCGGGCTGTCCACATCGCTGATCGTCAGTTGACCGCTCGTGCTGAGCGCCGCATTCGTCTCATCGAGCGCCACCACCGCCGCGGACAGAATCGCCGCGTCGTTGGTGCCGCTGATCGTCACTTGCACGCTGGTGGTCGTGCCGTCGGCCGAGGCCACCGTGAAACTGTCGGATACCGATCCGCCCACGCTCAGGTTGTCGAACGCGGAGTTGGCCGTGTAGGTCCAGGCACCGGCCGCATCGACCGAGAACGTTCCGTTCGTCCCGGCCGTGCCGGTCTGCGCCACGAACGTCGCTGGGCTATCCACGTCGCCGATCGTCAGTTGACCGCCCGTGCTGAGGGCTGCATTCGTTTCATCGAGCGCCGCCACCGCCGAGGACAGAATCGCCGCATCGTTGGTGCCGTTGATCGTCACTTGGACGCTGGTGGTCGTGCCGTCGGCCGCCGCCACCGTGAAGGTGTCGGACACCGACTCGCCTACGTTCAGGTTGTCGAACGCGGAATTGGCCGTGTAGGTCCAGTTCCCGGCCGCATCGACCGAGAAAGTTCCGTTGGTCCCAGCCGTGCCGGTCTGCGCCACGAACGCCACCGGGCTGTCCACGTCGCTGATCGTCAGCGTGCCGCCGGTCGCGAGCGGCGCATCGGTTTCGTCCAGCACCTGCGCCGCGCTGGAGAGCACCGCCGCGTCGTTGATGCCGTCGAGTATTTGCTGTTGCAGTTGCGAAACCGAGTTGGCTTCGGCGCTGGCGAGCGTCGTAGTCTGGGCAACGGCGCTCGTGCCTGCCGCGACGGTAGCAATCTGCGTCGCATTGAGCAGGCCGCCTGCGCCGGCATTGATGGCGTTGAGCGTGGCGGTGCTCGCGAGGTTGACCGTCTGCCCGGCATCGATCAAATCGATCAACGACTGCATCATGACCGTGGCCGATCCGGCGCTGAATTCATCGGCGAGTGTCATTAACACTGCCAGTTGGGCGGCGGCTTTCTGCACCGCCAGTGCGGTCGCGTCGACGGGATCGGCGACCGCTAACGGATCGTAGTTCCCCATATCGACGTTCGGAAGGACCATCATCGCTTCGATGGCCGTTTCGGCTTGGGCCGCGCTGACGCCTTTGGAATTGATGTACTGTTGAATGAGGGTCGTAAGCGGATTCACGACCGTGCTGCCCACTGGGGCCATCAGAATCAGGGTGTTGGGCAGGCCGGTATCGATGTTGGTACCGCCCACCGCAATGATCGGGCCTAGCAGCGAAGTGGGCGCAGAAAAGTGACCCGTAGCGTCGGTCACGACGCCGGTGTCCTCCGCGATATCGGGGTTGCCGTCACCGTTGACGTCGATGTAGATCTGGGCACCGGCCACATAACCGTCGGCAACAGTACCGCTGAGGACCGGAACTTCAGGCGGAGGGGTATCCACCGGCGGGGGGGTATCCACCGGTGGAGTCGTGTCGACCGGCGGGGGAGGAGTATCCACCGGCGGAGTCGTGTCGACCGGCGGGGGAGTATCCACCGGCGGAGTCGTATCGACCGGCGGGGGAGGAGTATCCACCGGCGGCGTGGTAGCGGCCGGCGGCGTATTCGGGCTGCTGGAGCCGCCACCGCCACCACCACCACCGCCGCCAAGCGCCATCAGCGGCAAGGCCATGATCGGCGAGAAGCCGCTGGCGACCACGGCGGTTTCGGCCCCCGCTGCGCCGCCGGCATCCGCCCCTGCCATAGGCGAAGCGGCTCCGGCTGCCGATGCTCCAGTATCCGTGGCCATGGATTGAGCCGGCAGAACGGAACTCGAAGAGGCGGCCGACGCGCCGCCGGCGCCCTCGGCACCTGCCGCCTGCTCGCCGGCACCGCCCGCGGCATTCACGGCGTCACTCGCGACAGTAGCCGCTTGAGCAAGGACTATCGCATTGGAATCGGCACCGCCTTCGCCTTCTGCGTCAGCAAGCGATTCGCGATCTTCGTCGATGGCCTGATCTTTTTTTGCTTTCCGATGCGGCTTGCCTACCTTGGCTTTCGGCATTGAGGAAACTGTCAACGCCTGACCGTCCAACCCAACGCCGTCGCCGATCTGCTCGGCTGACTCGATGTCTTTTGCTACCTTGGCGGTCTTCGCAGCCGATTTTTTCGCGCTCATAGTCGTATGTCCTCGCTTCGTCTCAAGAAATTGATCAGTCACCGTTTCCGCCTCGCAGTCGCCTAGCGCGCTGCGGGCAGGTTCCATTGTTCGGTTCGGTGTGTGGCTTCGGATCCGCTAACGGGGCCAATGCCCCTGCTGATCAGAACGTGGCCGAGAATAGATTGCGTGTGCGGGAAGCACACCGAGGCGATAGCTGTATTTCTCCCTACGAGAATGGCTTGCTTGGGAGCGGGGATTGCGCTGTAGGGACCTACCGACCCTGCATCGCGCACTGCGGGTATTTAGGTATTTCGGTAGTCGGGTTCGACAGGGTTATGCCATCATCCCGCCGAGATGGAAAAACGAATGCTGCTGCGGACTTATGAGAAAAACGCTGAGGAGCAGAACAGCGCAGGTGGATAGGGGAAAAGTCGATTCTGGGATCGCCTGCAGGGTCTTTAAGCTTACGAGCTTACTGTTGACGATTCGGGCGAAGAATCCAATCGGGTGTTGAATGCGTCTCGTGTTTTCGCACAGTTGCGAAGCTGCAACTGCGCAAAAACACGAGATTGATAGCGGCCGAGCCAACCAGTTCCAGCCATGCCGCGTCAACGCGATCCCTGCGGCCGAACTCAAACGATGTCAAAGCTGTTGTTGTTCACCAATTGCAGGTTCGTGGCACCGGCGGCGAACTGCAGCGTCAACACGTCTGCGTTAACGTTCACGGAATCCCACCAGGTCAACACGCCGCCGTCGAAAGCCCATTCGCCGTCCACATCCACCAGAGCTCCCGTAGCCTCCTGCGTCGTAAGCACGGTAAGACCGCCCCCGCTGACATCGATCCGGTCGCCCACTTCCAAATTGCCGATCGTGGAACCGCCCAGCGAAGTAGTGCCCATGACGAAGCTCTCAAGTACACCCAGCGCCGCGGTAATCTGGTGTTGGCCCAAGCCCTCTAGGAATATCGAAGTTTCGCCCGAGGTTCCCATATCGACGATATAGGACCCGTCCAAGGCGCCACCGAACGTCATCCCGAGGTTCAGGTCGCCGCCAAATGGATGCAGCACTCCCAGGTCGGCCAACAGATCCGCTCCGTCGATCGCGATCGTATCGCTGGCAGCCAGGAGAGCAGGCCCGGCAAGCAGATTACCGAACTGATCTGCATCGACCGTCAGCGTCAGATTTGGATCGGTGACGCCAATGGTGCTGGCCGCCTGAACGGTCGCCAAGTCGGGGCTCCCGGTGCTGAGTGCCGGAGCCAAGGTCGCCGAATCATCGGTGATGGTATACAGAGTCCCTGGGGCGGCGAGGTTGATCGTTGTGGCTTCCGCCAACGTCGCGGAATCGGTCAGCGTGACCGATAACGCACCGCCGAGCAATGCCGGGTCGGCGGCCAGATTTGCCGCTGTGTCGACTAGGTCATAGATCATCGCCGCGCCGTTGGTGACGGCGCTGATCGCGGTAGCCTCCGCGACGGTCGCGGGCGTGTTGACAAATACGAAGAACGACCCCAGACCCACCGCCGCCGAGGCCGCGGCCAGATTCGCTGCGGTGTCGAACAGCGGGTAGATCGACGTTGGGTTCAGCGCCAGCAGCGCATCCGCTTCGGCCACCGTCACCGAATCAATCACGGTGACGCTGTCTGCCCCGCTGACCGCCGCCGCGGCCGTCACTGCCAGCAACTCCGCCCCAGTGTCGTTCAGATTGTAGCCGGTCGTTTGGGTATTCAGCGCGAGCAGCGTGTTCGCATCGGCCACCAAGATCACATCGCCGGTCAGCGTCACCGACGCCGCCGCGCTCACCGCAGCCGCAGCCTCAGGCGCAAGAAGATTGGCTGCGGAGTCGGTCAGGGCAAAACCGCTCGTCTGCGGATTGAGCGCGAGAAGCGCGCTCGCATCGGCAAGCGAAATCGCGGGCCCGGTCACTGTTACCGAAACCGCACCGGTCACTGTCGCCGCATCGGCCGGCGCCAGCAGGTTCGCCGCCGTGTCGGTGAGGCTGTAGGTGGTCGCGGCATTCAGCGCCAGCACCGCGTTGGCATCGGCGACGCTCACTGGATCTTGCACGCTGACGGAAAGCGCTCCGGATACCGTTGCCGCATCGGCCGGCGCCAGCAGGTTTGCGCCCGTGTCGCTCAGAACGTAGGTGGTTGCGATATTCAGCGCCAGGATCGCATTGGCGTCCGAAACGCTGACGGGATCCTGCACCGTGACCGCGTTCGCTCCGGCAACCGCCGCCGCGTTGGCAGGCGCCAGCAGGTTCGCCGCCGTGTCCGTCACACTGATAAAGGTTGCCGCTTGAGTCACCGCGGCAGAGGCTGCTGCCAGATTCCCCGCCGTGTCGGACAATGCGAAGGAGGCGCTGGCATTGGCGGCCAGCAATGCGTTTGCCTGAGCCACCGTCAGCGCATCGGTCGCGATGACGATCAACGCGTTGCTGATCACGGCCGCAGGCGCCGCAAGCAGATTCGCCGCCGTGTCGGCCAGACTGTAGCCGGTCACGCCGCTATTGGTGAAGCCGTCGATGACGATCGCTTCGGCCACCGTCGCCGCATCGACTGCGATGATGTCGGTGGCACCGTTGCCGACCGCCGCCGAAGCGGCAGCGAGATTGGCGGCCGTATCGGTGATGCTGTAGGTGGTCACGCCGCTATTGGTGAAGGCCTCGATGACAGTGGCTTCGGCTACCGTGGCCGGATCGGTTGCAGTGATGTCGGTCGCCCCATCGCCCACCGCGGGCGACGCGGCAGCGAGCTCCGCCGCGGTGTCGGCCAGGCTGTAGCTGGTCACACCGCTGTTGGCAAAGCCCTCGATGACAGTGGCTTCGGCCACCGTCGCTGCGTCGGTTACCGTGATGTCGGTCGCGCCGTCGCCCACCGCAGCCGACGCGGCAGCAAGCTCCGCCGCCGTGTCGGTGAGGCTGTAGCTGGTCACGCCGCTGTTGACGAAAGACTCGATCGCAGTGGCTTCGGCTACCGTCGCCGCATCGCTTGCCGTGATGTCGGTCGCGCCGTTGCCCACCGCCAGAGTGGCCGCAGCCAGATTGGCTGCCGTGTCGGTGAGGCTGTAGTTATTCAGGCCGCTGTTCAGGAAGTCATCGATCACAGTGGCTTCGGCTACCGTCGCCGCATCGGTCGCACTGATATCGAACGCACCTTTGCCTACCGCAAGCGAGGCTGCAGCCAGATTCGCCGCCGTGTCGGACAG
>JACQTO010000193.1 GCA_016210745.1 Betaproteobacteria bacterium | reverse complement strand
GGCCTGATTTTCGCTTCCAGTCCCATTTCTCTGATTAGCGCAAGCAAGGAAGAGTAATGCCGGGAGAAAAGGAAGGCGCCGAGGGCTATTCTATATCCGTCCAACCAGTAGTCGCGAACTCTGCCTCCAACAGACTGATCCTTTTCAAACAGGCTGAACTCGACGTTCTTCCTTGACAGTTCCAATGCGCATGTTAGGCCGCACAACCCGCCGCCGACTATCGCTACCTTTTCCTTGACCATCTCAGACGAGGACGCTACAAGCCGCCGGTTCATAAGACCTTCGACGAAACATATCCGAGCTATGTCGAGGCCCGCCGGGCAAGCTGCGGCGCGACGGTGCTTGCAAGCGAGAAGCCGTTGGCCGGAAGGCGCAGCGATGTTGCCGCGGCCACGAGCAGCAACACGCCGGCGCTGCCGAAGGAGATCCAGTGAGTTCCGTAGGCCTCGTAGGCCCAGCCGCCGAGCCAGGAGCTGATCATGGCGCCCACCTGGTGGCCCAGATAGGTCCAACCGTAGAGTATGCCGACGCTGCGCACGCCGTAGGTATCGGCCAGGATGACAGATGAGAGCGCGATGCTGCCGGCCCAGGCGACCCCGCCGATCGCCGCAGCCGCATACAGCTCGAAGTGCGTGCCGACGATGAGCAGGGCAAAAAAACCCAGGCCGCGGATGAGATAAATCGCGGCCAGGATGTTCTTGCGCGGCAACCGGTCCGCGAGCCTGCCCAGGACCAGGGTGCTGAAGATTGCCACCAGGCCGATCAGACCCAGGCCGAAAGAACTCGTCATAGGGTCGAAGCCGTGGTCCACCAGCATCGGCACGCCGTGGGTGCCCAGCAGATTCATGCTGTAGCCGCAAGTGAAGAGGCCCAGCGCCACCTTCCAGAACGGACCCGTGCGCAGCGACTCGCGCCAGCTCAATCCCGCTGCCGGGGCCGCCGGCCCGCTCGCCGGAACCGCCGGCGTGGGCAGCATATCGGCATGTGCGGGCGCGTCATCACGAATCACGAACCAGATGATCGCAAACATCAGCACGGCGAACACTGCTGCAAAGCCAAGCAGGGTGTAGCGCCAGCCGACCGCATCGATGGCGTAGGCGAACACCGGCATAAGGATGGCGATGCCGGACATCGAGCCGGTCGACAGGAAGAACATCGCCATGCCGCGCTGGCGCTTGAACCAGCGGCTGAGCACGGGCGTGAACGCCACCGGACTGGTGAAAGACAAGCCGAACGAAAGCAAGACGCCGAAGGCCAACAGAAGATTGATCGCATCGCGCGCCAGCGCCGTCCACGCGATCGCCACGATGACCATGCCGGTGCCGAGCAAGAGCACGAACCGGGTCCCGCGCGTGCCGACGAGATGGCCGGCGAGCGGCATGCCGATCCCATAGCAGAGCATGCCGATGGCGACGATCGCCGCGAGCAGACTGCGGCTCAAGGCCATGTCCGCGGCGATAGGCAGGAAAAAAGGACCGATGCACATGCGCAGGCCGACCGTCAGCAGGGTGGCGATCGCCGCCCCGGCCACGATATTCCAGCCGAAATACCAGCCGCCGATACTTCTGTCAGAACTCATCTATCCACCTCGATATTTCGTGAGGCGATAATACCTCGCTCTTCCAGCTCTCGATGCCCGACTCGCTGACGCGCGTTCCCTGTCCGGCCGTTTGCCGCAGAGAACCCTCTGCGCCGCATGCGTCCTGCAGGCCAACGCGATATCATGCGCGTGCCAGCCTTGTGTCGTACACGGACACAGCACCGAACCTAATCTTTCACGCCAGGCAGTAGACACCAGCGGAGCATACCCATATGAACGGCAAGATCGCGTTTGAAGAACACTGGAGCCTTCTCGAAACCCTCGAGGGTGCCCGCGGATTCGTCGGCGGGTCATCGCACTGGGAGACGTTTCAGCAACAGATTCTCGATCTGGGCGATGTGCGCCTGCGCGAGATGGACAAGAACGGCATCGAATTTCAGATCGTTTCGCTGAACTCGCCCGCGGTGCAGGCCGTCCTCGATACCCGCAAGGCCATCGATCTGGCCAAGCGGGCCAACGACAAGCTGGCCGAGCTGGTGGCCAAGCGCCCGGACCGTTTTGCGGGCTTCGCCGCGCTGCCGATGCAGGACCCCGAGGCCGCCGCCGCCGAACTCACCCGCTGCGTCAAGGATTTCGGTTTCAAGGGCGCCCTCGTGAACGGTTTTTCCCAGAAAGACAAACCCGACCCCAACATCTATTACGACATCCCTGCCTACCGCGGCTTCTGGGGACAGGTATCCAAGCTGGATGTGCCCTTCTACCTGCATCCGCGCGCCATCCGCGATGCGTCCTACGACGGCCATCCCTGGCTGACGCTCTCCCCCTGGGGTTTCGCCGCCGACACCGCCTTGCATTCGCTGCGCCTGTGCGGCTCGGGCCTGTTCGATGATTATCCGAACCTGAAGGTCATCATCGGACACCTGGGCGAAGGCATCCCCTACGGCTTGTGGCGCATCGATGCGCGCATGCGTTTCTCGCCGCGCGGCTACACCGGCAAGCGCCCGCTGGGCGAGTATTTCCTCGACAATTTCTACATAACGACCAGCGGCGATTTTTACCAGCCTGCATTCCAGTGCGCGCTGTCGGCGGTCGGAATCGACCGCATGCTGTTCTCGGTCGACTACCCGTTCGAGGACACCAAAGATGCCGCCTCGTGGTTCGACGCGCTGCAGATTGCGGAATCGGACAAGCTGAAGATCGCCCGCACCAACGCGATCAAGCTGTTCAAGCTCGACCTGAAATAGCCGCTAGCCCCAGAGTGCCTTGGTGGCGATCTTCGCGCCTTCGGCCAGGGACTCGAGCTTGGCCCACATGATGGTCGGGTGAACGCGGCGGT
>JACQTO010000017.1 GCA_016210745.1 Betaproteobacteria bacterium | reverse complement strand
CGCCTCCTCGGCATCGGCGGCCTCGCCGATTTCGGCGCTGTGAAATTCATCCAGGAGAATCCGGCGCAGCCCAGTCCGCATTACCGCGTGATCATCGATCAGCAGGATCTTCATCCAACGCTCCCTCAAGCTCAACCTCGGGACCCTGTGCCGCGCGGCGCGGCACCTTGACGCAGAGCTCAGTGCCGTGCGCCGCCGCGCTGCGGATGTCGAGCGTACCGCCCAAACGCGACGCCCGCTCCTTCATACCGAGCAGCCCCAGCGAGGGGCCTCGCAGCTCTGCGGTAGGGTCGAAGCCGCTGCCATTGTCTTCGATGCACAGCACGATGCCGTCTGCGTTCCCGGTCAAACGCGCCTTAACCGCCGAAGCGCCAGAATGGCGCGCGACGTTGGTCAAGGCCTCCTGGGTGATGCGAAATAGCGCCGTGGACACATCGGCATCGACAGCCTCGTCGATGGCTTCGACCGCAAGCGCAGTGTGGACGCCGGTGCGGCGGCCGAATTCGTTGAGCAACCATTCGAGCGCTGCTGTCAGGCCCAGGCGGTCAAGCACTCCGGGGCGAAGCTCGGAGGCGATGCGGCGCACCGAGTGCACTGCGGCGCTGAGACGCTCGCCCAAGTTGTCGATCAGCGACAGGATTTCTTCCCGCACCTCCAGATTGCCGTTCGCCACCTTGCGGCGCAAGTATTCCAGTTCCACGTGCAACACGCTCAGCTCCTGTCCGAGTTCGTCGTGAAGTTCCTGGGCGATGCGCGCCGCCTCCGATTCGCGCGCTGTCCGCAGCCGATGCGACAGTGCGCGCAGACGCTCCTGCGAGCGCAAGGCCTGCCGATGGCGTCGTTCCAGGGTATCGGCCATGGTGTTGAAGGCTTCCGTCAGGTCGCGGATCTCACCGCCCGGAAGCGGGATCGGGGCGCGGACGTTCAGTTCACCTCTACCGAAGCGCTGGGTGGCATTGGCCAGCAGGCGAATGTCACGCAGCACTGACAGGTCGGTCGCGATCAACGACGAGATGATGGCAAACACGGCGAACAGCGCGAGCACCGTGAGATCACGAATGAAAATCCAATTCACCGCGGCGTGAATATTGGCCTCGGGCGGACCGACGACCACCCAGACGTCATTGACCCCTTTCAGCGGAGTCGCGACCGCCAGCCGGGCAATGCCATCCGGCGCCTCGCAAGGCGTCAGCGAGTTCGGATGCTGGATCAGTTGAGCGAAGCCCTTCAGGCGGTTGTCGGCGCCACGCTCCGACCGGGTGCTGAGAGAACTCGCCAGAATCGTGCCGTTACGATCGACGATCAGCATGGCGCTGTCCGCCGGCAGGCCCGCTTCCTGGGCCAGATGATCAAGCCAGGCGAGATCGAGCGCGGCGAACAATACCCGCATCGGCCGGCCCTGGGCGTTACGCAGAGCCTTGGCCATGATCAGGATCGGCCGCGCGACGATCGGGCCCACAAGATAGGTCCCGACGGCGACCTCACGAGATTCGAGCGCCCGCTGAACAGCCTCGATCCCGGCCATGTTCACCTGGTCTGACGGCGGGATCACGCTGTAAGCGATCTTCCCATCGAGATTGATGACACCGAGATTGGCGAACTGCGGCAATCCGCTGAGGATCGCCGACAGCAGCTTGGGCAACTCCCCTAGCCCATATTCATCCGTGGCAACCAGCGCGGGAATCCGGTCGAGCAACTGACGCGCGCCGAGCAGGTGATAGGCATGCTGGCGCGAGGCCATATCAGCCACGTAGACCGATTCCGTCTCGGCCCGACGCAAAGCAGCGCCGCGCTCTTCGGTAGCCACGTAGACCACAAACAGAAACGCTGGCAATGTGGCAAGGCAGGCCAGCATTGCGAGCCTGCCCCGAAGTGTCCGAAATGGTAGAAGACGCATCGCGCCGTGATCCATAATCAGTAGAACTCATCTCAAAAATAATTGCGCATGAGGATCGCGAGGCAACCAAGCTGTACAAAGCCCAGGAAGTTGGCGGCGTGATACTCGTGGCGCGAGAGGATACGACGAAAGTGTTGCAGCCAGGCGAACAGACGCTCGACTTTCCAGCGGCGCTTGTAGCGGCGCAGCGGGCGGCCGTCCTGAGTGATGGAGCGCTTGCGGTTGGCCCGATGCGGGGCGATCAGCTCGATTCCCTGTTGTTCGAGCTTGGCATCGAGCTTGTCACTGTCGTAGGCCTTGTCCCCGATCAGTCGGGAAGGGGAATCGGCGATAAACCGATCTTCAAGAGTATCGGGGACAAGGGTGACTTCATGCGGAGAAGCAGATGCAACGTGTACGGCGACAGGAAGACCATGGCGGTCTGCCACAGCCATGATCTTCGTACCTTTGCCCCGCTTGGTCTTTCCCACACAGAGCCCCCTTTTTTGGCTACCACGAAGGTGCCGTCGATGAAGCATTCCGAGAGGTCTAGTTTGCCCCGACTTCGTAGATCCTCGGCCAGCGCTTCCAAGACCACCCTGAGCGTGCCCGATTCCACCCACTCCTGGAAGCGTCGGTGGCAGGTCTGGTACGAGGGGAATCGAGCCGGCAGATCGGCCCATGGGGCACCGGTGCGCAGGATCCAGAAGATGCCATTTAACACTGCCCGATCCTCGATTCGGGGTCGCCCTCGGCCATCCAGGCGCTCGATTCTGGGTAACAGCGGTTCGATCAGACTCCATTGTTCCTCGGTAAGCTCTTCGGCTCGGCTCATTGTTCTTCTGTCACCTCGGGAAGAAAGACCCCCCAAAGTTAACAGAAGTTATTGATTGTAAACAGCCCTATTTTTGAGATGAGTTCTAGTGTCCCCACGGCAAACCTGTGATTGCTTCCAACCCGTTTGACACCGCGTCAGAAATCGAGGATTTGGTCGGGTCTCGGTTTGGTCTGTGACCATGCAGCACGCGTCGCTTACCGCTCTTCGCCGCTGCGTCGCACGCTACCACGGCGAGCACAAGGTCAAGACGTTCGGTGCCTGGATCAATACCTGTACGTGGCCTTCGCGCAGTTGACCCATCGTGAGAGCTTGCGCAGCACCGAAACCTGCCTCCGGGCGCAAGTCATCACGTGCTACCACACAGGGCTGCGAGGCAACGTCACCAGGAACACTTTGGCTAGCGCGAACGCTGTGCGCGATTGGGCGTATCTACTGCGACTTTTGATCGGCATCGCCTCCTCCACGAAGTTCGGCCCGACGGCAAGTGGGATTATTGAATATCATAATTACTGGGCAATCTACCCGGGGGCGCACGATTCGCAATGCCTCCCGGTAGGCCTGCTGAATGACCTATTCGGTTCCGGCTTGTCCGGCCCAGGTGGATTATCCGTGGTCGAAAGCTTGTATGACGGGCACGACGAAACGGCCCTGCAACGACAGCAACTCGGCGCGGTGCAGGCGCGCCAATTGTTCGAGCACTTTTTCGCCCTTCGCCAGCAGATAAATCTCGATCTGCCGCCGGTCCTCGGAGGAACGGCGGCGTTCGACGAAACCCTGCTTTTCGCAGCGGGAAACCAGCGCGACAACGCCATGATGCTGCGCCTGCAAACGCTCCGCGAGCTCTCCGACCGTCGCCCAGTCGCGGCCGGGATAGCCTTTGATGTGCAGCAATAACAGGTACTGCCGGGGCGTGATTCCGTGCTGCCGGGCAACCTGCTCGCTGAATCTCACGAATTTCCGGATTTGATAGCGAAAATCCGCGAGGATTTCAAAGTCACGCTTGCTCAGACGGCGGTCGTCGGGTGTTGGCACGGAATGTTTATCGGGGCGAATAAGTGTCGATACAACACCCAGCATCGTGACGGAGTTCCGTCCCGCTGACAAGCGAACCACGCGAGAATCGCCTGGTCGCGCCGGCATCAGTGGATCAGCACAATCTGCATCAGCAACAGCCAGACCAGCAGTCCGGCGCCGGTAATAACCGTTGCCATCTGCAATGCCCGCACGTCCTCATGCATGTGAAGCAACGCGTAGACACCGCGGTAGGTCAGCCCCAGCGAGCAGAGCAAGGCCAGTCCGCCGACCAGGATGACGACAACCAGATTCGGAACGAACAGCACCAGGGATGAAAGCCACAGCGGGATCGGCGCTATCGCAGCGAGGGTAAAACATTCCCGATAATCGGCCGCAACGTTATTGGCCCGGGATGCGAGGTGCATGAGCCACGCCATCAACGGAACGGTGAGCAACTCGGCGAGAAAGAATATTCCGGCAGCGCTATGCCACCGCTCGGGCGAGACGCCGGGCACAAACACGTCGCCGTAATTGCCTCCCGCCCAATAGATCATCGCCGGCGGCAACAATGACAAGGGCAAAACCACCAAGGCAAATATGCGGGAAATGGACGGATGAAGCTTGATCAGGTCGTCCCAACCCTCATGAAACGACACGATCATGCTCGGCATCTGTGACAGGCTCATGGCACTCTCCTCTAAAGGTCTCGGTCAAAGCACGCTAAATTCAATATATCACAACGTGATATATACCGGTAGAGACAATGCGAGGGTCCTTAAGTTCCCGTTTGTTTTCGGGAATGGATAGGCGCGACCCCGGCGAGCTCACCCACGGGCTGCTCAGACAGGGCTGCCGCTACTCGGCGTGGCCCTCAATTTCTTTGAACTCGTGTTTCGGTTGACGCACGAAACATCACGGCTGATCGCCCGCGACGCCGCGCGCGCTGCGCCATGTCGGTCTTCGTCGAAAGGTGCGGGTCGGAAATCCCGCGCGTGGGCCCACATACCTCCGCTTTTGCTGCCAGCGATAATCGAACGAGGTACGAGGCGCTCAATGCTTGGCTCTCGCAGAATAATCAATATTCACGCAACGGTTATGACAATGACTCGCGGTGGGATGTTGCTACCGGAAACAACGGAAACCCTGAACAATGCTTGGCATGAATTTCGCACGTTCTGTTTGTGCTCTATTCGATTGCGAACGTGCGGTACGACTCTAGAGAAAGTGTCACCTAATGGAGACACTTCGCATTGAACGCAAATCCCATCTTGCATTTTCATGCTGTTGGCATAACATAAAAAACCTATCCGGCCGAACAGGCGCGAGCCCTTGATCACCTCGATGCGAGAGCACATATGGAAGAACACACGGCACGGCCACCCGAACCTGAGAGTCGGGCCCGCTACAAGATAACCCTAGATGCCGGCTGCCTGCGGGCGGAACTGCGCAACCGGGGAACGACCGAAGATATGGAAACGTTTCTGCGAACCGTCGCCGCCACTTGTTTGGTCCTCGATCAAGGGCGCGTCCTCATTTCGGTGGATTCGTCGAATCCCCTGTCCAGGCTGGACAGGTCCGTATTGTTTGCTCGCCTCAATGAGGTTTGGCGGAGTCCCTCGCACAAGGTTGCGGTCTTGGGTGACGGCGCGGAATTTGGCGTACCTCACGCATACGTCAAATCGTTCGCGGTGCAACACGGCGTCAACGTCCGGAGTTTTGACGACGAGGCGACAGCACTTCAGTGGGTCAGAGACCGGCGCCTAGGACGGGACCGGCGTTTCGGACAGGAACGGCGCGCACGACAGGAACGGCGCCAAACGGAACGCCGGAGCCTTCTGCACGATCGACGTCTGGGGCCGCGCCGCGACGGCGCGGAGGCTCACGCACCTCTTTGAGCATCACCCGATGCCTGGCATTTTCGCGATGCCAACAGGGCGGTGATATCGTCCCAGGGGACCGGTCTGCCGACAAGGTACCCCTGCATCTGGTCGCATCGGAGCAAGCGCAGGATCTTGGCCTGCTCCGGCGAATCGACGCCCTCGGCCACCACCGTCAGTCGGAGTGCGTGCGCCAAGGTAATGATCATCGAGACGAGTGCCATGGAATCCGGATCTTCCAGCATGGAGACGATGAACGATCGGTCGATCTTGAGCGCTTGGACCGGCAACTTGGCCAAATAGGCGAGCGACGAATATCCCGTGCCGAAGTCGTCGATCGCGATGCTCATCCCGATGTCCCGAAGCGCCCGCAGCTTTTCGACGTTGCCCTGGATATCCTCCATGATCAGGCCTTCGGTGATCTCCAGATCGATGCCGAGCGGCGTCGCGCCCTGCGCGATCGACTTGCGGATCACGTCGACGAAATCGCGGCGACGCAACTGGTTGGGAGACACGTTGACCGCAATTCGCGGCGCCGCCACGCCCTGCTCGATCCAGCGCCCGTGATCGAGCGCCGCGCGCTGCAAGGCCCAGGCGCCGGCGCCCAGGATCAAACCAGTTTCTTCCATCGTCGGGATGAAGTCCTGCGGTGAGACCAGGCCGAACTCGGGGCTTGCCCAGCGCATCAATGCCTCTACGCCGACAATGCGCCCTGACTCCAGATCCTCTTTGGGCTGGTAATACAGCACGAATTCTTCCTTTTCCAGCGCCTGCTGCAGCTTGCTTTCCAGCGCAAGCCTTTCTGCGGCCCGCTCGTTCATCTGCTGCGTGTAAAACAGGTACTTTTCTCCGGCGATTTTCGCCTTCTTCAACGCGGCCTCTGCGTTCCTGAACAGGGTGTCCGCGTCGCGGCCGTCATCCGGATAAATCGCAACGCCGACCTTTCCGGAGATTCTGAGAGCGGTGTCGTCCAAACGAAAGGACTGGCCAAACCATTTCGACAATTTTTCCTCGACCCGCCGCGCCAGGGCCTCTTCGGTCTTCACCTCGGTGCAAATAGTCACGAATTGGTCGGCGCCAACCCGGGCGATGCGCTTCGATTCCCCCTCGCAGCGCGCGATACGGTCTGCAATCTGCTCGAGAAGGTCGTCGCCCGCATGCCGGCCAAGCGTGTCGTTGATCGTCTTGAAATGCTCGATATCGAGCAGGAGAAGCGCAAATTTTTGCTGCTCGCGCTCTGCTGCCTGAATATTCTGGTCGAGACGCTCGTGAAACAGCGTGCGGTTGGCAAGACCGGTGAGCGAGTCGTAGTACGCGAGGTAGTGGAGCCGTTCTTCCTTCTCGATGTGATCGAGCGCAAACGCAATGTCGCCGGCCAGTTCCGCGAGCAGCTTCATTTCCTCTTCATCGAAAAAACCGGCCTCCGCGGCATATAGGGCAAGAACGCCCGCCACCTCGCCTGAAACCACCAGCGGCATGACCGCTTGAGAGCGTATTCCCAGCTTCGAGCGCTCCGTCCGCAATGGGTCGGTGCTCAATTCTGTGTCCACGTCGTTCACGATAACGGTTTTCTTGTCCCGGATCGCACGTCCCACAACCCCGCTCGCTCCAGGCATCCCTTCGGCAACAAGAAGTCGATCCGCGACGAACTCGATGAACTCCCGGGTGCTGCCTTGCGAGGCGATCGGCTTCACCTGCATCGCCGAACGGTCGAGAACTCCGAGCCACACCAGCGGGAATCCCCCCAGTTCGACTCCAATGCGGCACGCCTCCCGAAAAAGCTCGTTCCGATCGTGCATACGCACGATCGTGGAGTTGATCCCGCTCAGCACGGCATAGATGCGGGACAGACGCGCGATCTTTTCCTGCGCCAGCTTGCTCTCGGTAATGTCTTCGGCAATCCCGGCGATTCGGTAGGGTTTGCCCGCGGCATCCTCGATCGGGAAACCCCGTGCCCGTATCCAGCGTACGGCGCCCCCGGGCTGCACGATTCGGAATGACTGATCGATTCTCCCGGTCCTGCGTTGTTCGCGGAATTGAGCCTCGATGCGGACCCGATCGTCGGGATGCACAGCCTCGACCCAATTTTTCGGATTGGCGTAGACCTCTTCGCGGTTGCGTCCGAATACGGTCTCGAAATTCGGATTGACGTACAGGGTTCGCGAGTTGACCGGGTCGATAAGAAATATCACGTCGCGAATATTCTCGGCGATCTGTCGGAAGCGCTGTTCGCTCGCCGCCAAATCCTTCTCGGCCTGCTTGCGTTCTGCTACTTCGAGCTGCAGGTGCGCGGCATGGCGCTGGATGACATCGTAGAACATGGCGTTTTCGTAGAGCTGCGCCAGCCGGGCCGCCAGGATCATCGCCAGGCGCTCGTCCTCCTCGGTGAATTCATCTTCGTTATGTCTGTCGGCGAAATAGAGCCAGCCATAGACCTTATCGTTCGAGGCAACAGGAACGCCAATGAAGTTGCGAATGCTCGGATGCCCGGGAGGGAATCGTTCCATGCCGATTCCTGCCTCGGTGCTGCGCAGGCACACCGCGCGTTGTCCGGAAATGATGGAATCGATAAGCCCGGGGCCGCGCGGGTCAACATTTTGCAGGACCCTGGCTTCGATTCCTTTGCTGAAAACGTATCTGAGGTTTTGCTCGTGTTCGTCCAGCACGCCTATGGCCGCATACCTGGAAGGGATGATTTCGCACGCGGCGCCGAAAAACAGCTCGACAAGGCGCCCCGGATTGCGCTCCGATCCGGCTTCCATGACGACTTCGATCAGCGCGGAGAGCCGGAACAGGATTCGCTGCAATCGGGTCACGCCCTGGGCAAGCTCATGGGTGAGATCTCGTTCGCGGTCCCCTTTCGTGAGGGGTCTTTCGGCGTCGTAAGAGATCGCGTCGATCTTGCGCTTAACAGCTTCCAGGTCGTTGGCATAATTGGCCAGCGCATCGTTAACCGGTTGCCCCGCGTTCGGACGCGCGGCATTGCCGGGCAGCGGGGCGATTGCCGAATCACCGGCGCCAAGCGCGTCCTGAACCGCAGCCAATATGGCTTCGGGCTCGCAGGGCTTCGGCAGCACGGTGCGTACGCCGCAGGATTTTGCGAGGACCGCGGCTTGTGGTTCGCTGTATGTCGCGGTATAGAAAATCACGGGCACGCGCGCCAGGTCCGGGTCGGCCCTCAAGCGCTGCACGAACTCGTAGCCGTCCATGGAGGGCATCAGGATGTCGGTGATCACGAGATCCGGACGATTCGCGTGCGCTTGCTTCAGCGCTTCAGTCCCGTTGCCGGCCTCGAACAGACTGTGGCTGGCGTAGCCAAGCAAGGTCGCCAGGAACTGGCGGTTGGTCGGACGATCGTCTACGACGAGGATTTTCGCCATCTAGTTACCGGGTCTCGCGCAAATGGGTGGCAGCCTATCTACGCCTCGAATCTTCCTTCTCCCTCTGGGGGAAGGCGCAGAGAATAAGGGTATGGACGTCGGGCGCGTATGCGACGTTCATTGGTCACTTGCAAGTTTACTGTTGACAAATATGGCGAAGATTTGGTTTCTAAATTCGCCTCCTCCTTTTCGTGCAGTTGCAAGCAACTGCACGAAAAGGAGGAGATTGATAAACGGCAAAATCAGTTTCCTTGGTTCCTCGTCCGGCTTAGGGTTCCGACTGGGAACCGTTCTCCGTTCGGCGGGCCCGCAGCTCGGGCCGCAGGAAATGCTCGATCTCCGCGATGAACGTTTCCGGGTCGATCGGCTTGGACAAATAGCCGTTGAATCCCGCGGCGATGGCTTTGTCCCTATCTCCGGGCATCGAGTAGGCGGTCAGGGCGATTACCGGTATTGGGCCCAGCAGCGGGTCCGCTTTCAGCACGCGTACGACTTCGTATCCGTTCAACACCGGCATTTGAAGATCGCAGATGACGAGATCCGGAACCATCTCGCGTGCAATCCGCAGTCCTTCGCCGCCGTTCGATGCGGCGCGTGTCGTGTAGCCCCGTGTTCCGAGCAGGTACTCGACCAGCTCCAGACTTGCCCGGTTGTCCTCGGCGATCAAGATCCGCGCCGGCATCGTTTATCGGTCCGGTATTTCGAGAGTGAAGGTGCTGCCGAGGCCGAATTCGCTCCGGAAAGTGATCCGGCCTCCCAGCCTCTCGGCCAGCTTCTGGCTCAGGTGCAGACCAAGTCCGGTACTCTCATAGGCCTGCCCGCTTTCGACATCGACGCGCGAAAACGCCGCAAAGAGCTTCGTCTGATCTTCCGCATGAATTCCAATCCCGGTGTCCACCACGCTTATTTGTGTCGCCGATTTCGCGTCTGCCTCGTGCCGCGCCGCCTCGACTCGAATACCGCCGCTTTGGGTGAACTTGATCGCATTATTGGTGAGGTTGATGATAATCTGGCTTACGGCGCGCTGGTCTGTGCGCAGCGTCAGATCTTCTCCGGGCAGGCAGACGCTGAAGTTCAACCCCTTAGCTTTCGCTTGCGGCGCCAAGCTCCCGGCAACTTCCTCAATCACGCTCTTCAAATCTACGTCGGAGAGTTTCAACTCCAGCTTGCCGGCCTCGATTTTGGCGAGATCGAGCAGATCGTTGATCAGCGAGAGCAGATGTTTCGCGCTCCGTTGGACTGTCTGCAACTGCTTTTCCTGGTCTGCATTGAGCGGCCCCGGGAGTTTCATCAGGAGCGTGCCGGTGAAACCGATAACTGCATTCAGCGGTGTGCGCAGTTCGTGGCTCATGCTGGCGAGAAACCGGTCTTTTGCCTGGTTGGCGCTTGCGAGCTCGGCGTTCTTCTCTTGCAGCGCTATCTCGAAGCGCTTGCGCTCGGTGATATCCCTGATGGCGCTCGACACGAGCGTGCCTTCCTCGGTTTCGAGCGGGCTCAAGCTGATTTCGACGGGAAACTCGGTGCCATCCTGGCGCAGCCCGTAGAGCTCCAGGCCGGCGCCCATGGGCCGGACCCTGGGGTCGGAGAAATAGCGCCCGCGGTGGCCTGGATGGTTGGCGCGGAAACGCTCCGGCAACAACATCTCGATCTTCTGCCCCAGCAGTTGCGTGCGCGCATAGCCGAACAACTTCTCCGTCTGCGAATTCACGAGTACGATATCGCCTCGACCGTTGACGATGACCATGGCATCGGGCGCCGCTTCGAGCAGTCCCCGGAATTTTTGCTCCGCTTTGTGGTGCTCACCGGTGTCGCGAATCGCGCTCATATCCGTGCATCGATTTCATGCCCTCGTTCGAGCGATACACCTCGCCCCCCGGTCATGACCGGGACGAGGAAAGGGGAATCTTCGAACCGCGGTGGGTTGATTGCAAGCAAGCGCGGCCGTCGTCACGCTCGCAGTGAAAATGGGGCAGCACGCCGCTACGCCCGCAGAACTATTCGACTAGCCCTGATGATGCAATGTTCCGCCGCGTGCTGCGGAAAAGGCCGCCGAGTTTGTCGTTACGCGTTCGCTTGGTGCGGTTCCTGTAACCGATGCTCGCGTGATGAGCGGTGTCGGGGTCGGCCGATGCCCCGCGATTCCAGTTGGTATGCGGGGATCAAAAGGGCAAAATGGGTCATGGGTGCAACGGCGGATAACGGCATTTAGCGCAATGGAAGATCCCCTGGAGTTTGTCACATGAAAATCGATCGTCGCTTCTTGGCAGAGTCGCTGGTCGTGAGGCTGGGTATGGCGCTGGGGGCCATCGTAGCCCTGGCGCTTGCCGCCACCATCAGCGCCACCGTATTTACCGAGTTGTCCACCGGCAAGGCCGCCGCGATCAACCTGGCCGGCAGTCTCAGGATGCAATCCTACTGGATCACGGTACAGGTGCTGCGCTCGGGGGACATCGGGCGCGCCCCGGCGGAACTCCAACGGGCGATCGCCGAATTCGAGTCGCGCCTCAACAGCCCGCTGCTCATCGGCGGCCTGCCTTCGGATTCCGATAACCCAACGCGGCGCAGCTACGAGCGGGTTGCGGCGGTTTGGTCCAATACGCTGAAGCCGGCTGTAGCGCGCGCGGTAACCGAAGGCGCCAGCGCCCGCGATGCCTTCGTCGCGCGCATGGCAACCTACGTCCTCGATGTCGACCGGCTGGTGTACCTGCTCGAACACGATCTGGAGCAGCGCATTCAGACGCTGCGGATGATCCAGGGAGGGGCGCTGTTTGCGATCATCGTGGTCATGTTCATTTCCCTTTACCTCATGCACGCGCAGGTCATCGTGCCCCTCGCCGACCTGCTTGCCTGCGCCCGCCGGGTACGGGTCGGCGATTTTGCCGTTCGCGCCCAGCATGCCGGGAAGGACGAACTGGGCCAACTCGGGCAGTCGTTCAACTACATGGTGGCCGATCTCTCGCGCAGCTACGCCACGCTCGAGGCGCGGGTCAAGGAAAAGACCGAGCAGCTTGCGCGCAGCAACGTGTCACTCGAAGTCCTGTACAACACCACCCGGACATTGGCGGAGAACCCGCTCACGCAGGCGACGCTCGACGTCCTGATGCGCGATATCGAGCGCGCGATTGGACTCAAGGCGGGCGTCATCTGCGCTCGCGAAGCGAACGACCGGCGCGGCTATCCCATCGCTCTCAATGCCGATTGCGAGCGGGCCGGCGCCTGGTGCCAGCAGGAACGCTGCGGCGAGTGCGTGTGCCAGAGCGAGGCTCGCGTGCGCATCGTTGGCAGCAGCGCGGAACGCATGGTCTCGGTGCCGCTCTCGGAGGGAGGCAAGCCCTACGGCGTCATGCTGCTGCAGCTGCCGCCGGGCATGGAACTCGATGAATGGAAAACGAAACTGCTCGAATCGATCGGCCACCACGTCGGCGCCGCCCTCGCCACCGCCAAGCGCACTGACGAGCGGCGCCGCATAGTGCTTCTCGAGGAGCGCTCGGTCATCGCGCGCGAACTGCACGACTCCCTGGCGCAATCGTTGTCTTATCTGAAGATCCAGGTGACTCGGCTCAAGTCTCACCTGGAGCGCGAGACTGGGCGCGAGCGGACTGCCGAGGTCGTCGAGGAGCTCAAAGTGGGCCTCAACAACGCCTACCGCCAGCTTCGAGAATTGCTTACCACGTTCCGCCTGCGCATGGACGGCCGCGGACTCTCTGCCGCGTTGCGCGATACCGTCGATGAGTTTTCTCAGCGTACGGAACTGGATTTCCGTCTCCACGACCAACTGCGCGGGCACGAACTGGATTCGAGCGAGCAGATCCACGTGCTGCAGGTAGTGCGCGAAGCCCTCACCAATGTCGAGCACCACGCGCATGCGCGCCACGTCGACGTTCGGCTGTCAATCGAGACTGGACGCCTCAGGGTGACGGTGGAGGACGATGGCGTAGGTATCCGCGACGGCGAGCCGCCGATGCATCACTATGGCTTGGCGATCATGCGCGACCGCGCCGCGACACTGGGGGGGACGCTCAAGGTGTCCAGGCGCAGCGAGGGCGGCACGCGCGTCGATTTGGAGTTCTCGCCCCGCGGGCCGTTCCAGGCGACCGGCCGATTGACGGAGGAGGCGGCATGAGCGAGGGCAACCGCATCCTGATCATCGACGACCACCCCTTATTCCGTAAAGGCGTCTCGCAGCTGATTGCCATGGCGCCTCACCTGGAACTCGTCGGTGAGGCTTCGAACGGGGAGGAGGGCGTGGTCAAGGCTAAGGAACTAGACCCGGACCTCATCCTGCTCGACCTGCACATGACGGGGATGGGCGGAATCGAAACGCTCAAGGCCATTCGCGATGCGGGACTTGATTGTCGCGTAGTTATCCTCACTGTGTCGGACCATGCCGATGACTTGGTCGCGGCGATCCGCACCGGGGCCGATGGTTATCTGCTCAAGGACATGGAGCCGGAGGACTTGCTTGCGGCCATCGACGAGACGCTCAACGGCCGCACCGTGATCGGCGAGCGCCTCAACGGGCTGCTGGCGCGCGCCATCCGGGAGGAAGCGAGTGCCAAGCAACGCGACACCGCGACGCTTACCGATCGCGAGCGGGAGATCCTGAACGCGCTCGCCCAAGGGCTTTCCAACAAGCTCATCGCCCGCAGCCTCGACATCACCGAATCCACCGTCAAGGTGCATGTCAAGAATCTGCTGAAAAAGCTCGGATTGCGTTCGCGGCTGGAGGCTGCCGTGTGGGCGGTGGGCCGGGGGATGAAGAAGCCAGTGTAAAGCGCGAAAGAGCCCGCCCGATCGCCGGTAAACAACGCGTGTTCGCAATCGTTCAGAGGGTGGGAGATTCGGGCCGCGGCAGCCGCGCACGAACGCGTATGAGCAGCACGAGCAGCAACGCAAATGCCCCGCTCCAGCAGCACGACGCCAGGAGCAGCAACACCTGCGGGTCCGCAACGTCCAGGCCGGCAAGCGCGCGCGCCAGTGTCGCGGCACCGATGAGGACGGTGCCCCAGACCTGGAGCCGGGCGCGGGAAGGATCCCGCCGTGCCTTCTGCAGTCGAGTCATTGCAATCACGTTTAGCGTGAGCGTGCCGAGGCCGCCCACGGTAATGGCATGCAGAGCGGTCGTCTGGTAACGGCCTGTCGCGGCTGCAACGCCGTAGAGTACGAGGCCGATGGCGAGCCATCCGTAACCCGCGCCAAGGCAAAGAAGGTCGGGGCGGGCGTGCAGCGCCCACAGTCGCCAGCGCAGAACGCGTGCCGCTGCGAGCAATCCTGCGCTGACTATTGCGGCCGCGGCCAATCCGGCGAATCGAGACTTGCCGGCAATCGCCGACGCCACGACGGCGACCCCCATCGCGATGATCAGGCCGGATTCGATGCGCGGCTGTATTCGTGCGTCCAGGCTACGGCCTTGCCGATAGAACTGGCCTGCAGCCGCTGGCGCGAGTATCCGGCCTCCCATGAAGATCATCAGCAAAGCGAAAAGCAGGACCGCAACCGCGAGTATGGTGTACTCGGCGGATACGAAACCGGAGTAATGCACGATCTGATAAGCGATGCCGCTGCAGCAAATGGCCGTCAATACCAAGGGCAGCGCTTGGTTACGCATCTTCTTCGCGGCCCTGAACAGTCGCGGCACGATGTGCGCCGCAAGGATTGCGGCAAACGCGATGCCCGCTGCGGCGGCCGCGGCGCTTTGCGGGGCAAGGAGGAACGTCACTCGCGAGACCCCCCATAATCCGACAATCAATCCGAGACGCGTTTGTTCCATGGCGCCGATCTGGTTGCCCGCCACCACGGCGAGCGCGAATCCGAACAGCATCTCGTGTGCGTGACCCGCCGCGGAGGCCAGACCGGTAAGACCGCCCATGATTCCCATCATCGAGAACGCGGACGCAGGCAGGACGAAGATCGCGTAAAGAGTCGCCGCCGGATAGAAGAGCGTATTGCCGGCGAGGACCCGGCGCGGTCTCGCCTTGGCTAAAATTGTCGCTACCTCGGCCACGCGGATTTGCAACGCCTTTGCTTTTGGCACAGGAGATACCCGGCGATCCGGCGGGCACGTTGAGGTTGTGCACCCAAATATTTACCTGCCCAGCGGGCCGTGGCTTGCGCAAATTCCCAGATGCGTCTCATGATTCCATTAGCACCGCCCTGTCGAGTTCCGCTGCGTCGTCGCCCGCAAGCCCTGCCAAAGCGCGGTGCGCCTGTTTCTGCAAAGCCCGGTAGGAGTGCTCCCATTCGCCTTCGTGCGGGGTGGTAAACGCCAGGCGGCGGACCAGTGCTCCGAGAGCGTCTTCCCGGCGGCGTGCGAGCCTCAATTGCGCAAGTGCTTCCTCGTGCTCGAATGCGTACACGAACTCAACCTTGCGGTCCTGGCAGACTCCGATGCAGGTCTGCGGCGCCTCGATTCTTCCGCAGCCGATGCACTGCCATGCCTTCACGTGCTCTGTCATCGCCAAGCGCCAGTCGTAATGGCGTGATGCTGCACAGCCGGCCAAGTTTTAGACCTGATCTGACACATCGTCCAGTCTCGCAATAATATGTCATATTATGATATATTATTCGTTAGGTAAGCGAGCGAGGGGACGAATGACCGGGTCGATCGCCGTTCTGCGAAATGGCGGACGGGAATTGCATAGGCGATGAGATGAAATGACGAACGACGAGCAAAGACGACTTGCGGAAGCTTTTCGCAATATGCACCGGGGGCCGCAACTTCTGCTGCTTCCTAACGCGTGGGACGCTATGAGTGCCCGCATCTTCGAGCTTGCCGACTTTGAAGCGATCGCAACGACCAGCGGGGGTCTCGCATGGGCGCTCGGCTTTCCGGATGGTGAAAAGGCACCATGGAACGAGGTGGTGGCAGCCACGGAGCGGATTACGCGGACGGTTCGCGTACCGGTGACAGCCGACATCGAGGGCGGCTATGGGGAAACGCCCGACCAGGTAGCCAGGAACGTGGCGGACATAATTCGGGCCGGTGCGGTGGGGATCAACCTG
>JACQTO010000191.1 GCA_016210745.1 Betaproteobacteria bacterium | reverse complement strand
CCCGTGCACCGGAAGTTCCACCACCGGGATCTCACCTTCGGCCTCCTCTACGCCTGGACCGAGAGCTTCATCCTGCCCCTCTCGCACGACGAGGTGGTGCACGGGAAGGGCTCGCTCATCGGCAAGATGCCGGGCGAGGGCTGGCGCCCGTTCGCGAACTTGAGGACGCTGTACGGCTACATGTGGGGGCATCCGGGCAAGAAGCTCCTGTTCATGGGCGGGGAATTCGGCCAGCGGCGCGAATGGACGCACGAAGGATCGCTCGAATGGTGGGTGCTGCAGTATCCGGAGCACGCCGGGCTCTGGCAGTGGATCGCCGATCTCAATCATCTCTACCGTGCCGAACCCGCGCTGCACCAGCTCGACTTCGAGCCCTCCGGCTTCGAGTGGATCGACTGCCACGACGCCGAGGCGAGCGTGATCAGTTTCGTTCGCCGCCCGCGCCCGGGCGGCGCACCGATACTGGTCGTGTGCAATTTCACTCCCGTCCCTCGCACGAACTACGTTGTCGGTGTGCCCCGCGGCGGGTACTGGCAGGAAATCCTGAACAGCGACGCGGCGTCCTACGGAGGCGGCGGCATGGGCAACTTCGGCGGCGTGGAAGCCGCCCCCGTCCCCGCGCACGGGCGCTTCCACTCGCTCGCCCTCACGCTTCCGCCGCTGTCGGCGTTGTTTTTCCGGGGGGAAAACGGAAATGTCTGAGCCCACGCACGCGTTCGAAGGCGATGGCCGCATCCGGGCCGTGGTCGAAGCGGTCTCGCCTTCGGTCGACGGCGGGCGCTACCCGGTCAAGCGGATTGTCGGCGACACGGTGGTGGTCGAGGCCGATTGCTTCGCCGACGGTCACGACCTGCTCGCGGCGCGCGTGCTGTGGCGGCGGGAACGCGATGCGGACTGGCGCGAAGCGTCGATGGGGCCGATCGGCAACGACCGCTGGCGTGGCAGCTTCAAGGTCGAGGAAATCGGGCGCTATCTCTATACCGTCTGCGCATGGATCGATCCCTTCCTGTCCTGGCGCCACGACTTCGAGCGCCGCGCCGACGCCGAGGACCTGCGCATTGCCGCGCTCGCCGGCGCCGCGCTGATCGATTGCGCCGCCGCGCGCGCGGCCGGCGGCGACCGCGCTCGCCTGGAAGCCTGGGCGACGCAGCTGCGCTCCGAGACCGATGCCGCCGAGCTGCGCAGGATCGCGCTCGATGCGGAGTTGGGCGCCGTTGCCGCGGTCTACCCGGACCGTCGCTTCACCTACGTATTCCCCGCCGAGCTTGCGCTCGTGGTCGACCGGGAGCAAGCGCGCTTCAGCGCATGGTACGAGATGTTTCCGCGATCCGCCTCCGGCGAGGCCGGGCGTCATGGCACGTTCCGGGACTGCGCGGCGCGGCTGCCCTATATCGCGAAGATGGGGTTCGATGTCCTGTACTTCCCGCCCATCCACCCGATCGGACGCGCTCGCCGCAAAGGCAAGAACAACGCGCTCGCGGCAAGCGCCGAGGACGTCGGCAGCCCGTGGGCGATCGGCTCGGCCGAGGGCGGGCATAAATCGGTGCACCCAGCCCTTGGCACGCTGGAGGAGTTTCACGAGCTGGTTCGCGCCGCGCGCGGCTACGGGATCGAAATCGCCTTGGATATCGCCTTCCAGTGCGCTCCGGATCACCCCTACGTCAAGGAGCACCCGCAGTGGTTTTGCCGGCGAGCGGACGGCAGCGTGCAGTACGCCGAAAATCCGCCGAAAAAATACGAGGACATCTACCCGTTCAATTTCGAGTCGGATCGGTGGCGGGAACTGTGGGCGGAACTCGAGTCGGTGTTCGAGTTTTGGATCGGCCAAGGCGTGGCCGCCTTTCGCGTCGACAATCCGCATACCAAGGCGTTTCCGTTCTGGGAATGGGCGATCGACAAAGTCAAGCGCAAACACCCGGAGGCGATATTTCTCTCGGAGGCCTTCACCCGTCCCAAAGTGATGCACCGCCTGGCGAAACTCGGGTTTTCGCAGTCCTACACCTATTTCGCTTGGCGCAACACCGCGTGGGAGATCACCGAATATTTCACCGAGCTTGCGCGGGGACCGGGGCGCGAATACCTGCGGGCGAACCTGTGGCCCAACACCCCGGACATCCTCACCGAATACCTGCAGTTCGGCGGCCGCCCGGCCTTCATGATCAGGCTTGTGCTGGCGGCGACCCTGGGGGCGAGTTACGGCATCTACGGTCCCGCGTTCGAGCTGGCTGAGCGCGATCCGCGCGATCCCGGCAGCGAGGAGTATCGCGATTCGGAGAAATACCAGCTGCGCGACTGGGACCTGGATCGGTCCGATTCGCTTGCCCATTTCATCGGGCGCCTCAACAAGGCGCGCCGGGAGAACCCGGCATTGCACTCGGACTGGAATCTGCGGTTTTACCCGGTGGATAACGAGAACATGATCTGCTACGCGAAGACGACGCCCGAGGGCGAAAATGCCGTGCTGACGGTGGTCAACCTCGACCCGTACCACGCACAATCCGGCTGGGTAGAGCTGGACTTGCGCGCGCTCGGTCTCGAGGCGCACGCGAGCTATCAAGTGCACGAACTGCTCTCGGGCGCGCGCTACCTCTGGAGCGGCCCGAAAAACTACGTGAGCCTGGATCCGGGCCGGGCCCCGGCCCACATATTTCGGCTGCGCCGGCGTATCCGCACCGAGCGGGATTTCGACTATTTTCTGTGAAGCGCGAAGGCATGGCGATGAACGAGAGCGCCCAGGTTCACGTCAAAAGAGCCGCCCCCTCGGCGCGCACGGCAAGCGATCCGCTCTGGTTCAAGGACGCCGTCGTCTATCAACTGCACGTCAAGGCGTTCTTCGACTCGAACGACGACGGCCTGGGAGACTTCCGCGGCCTGACTTCGAAACTCGACTACATCGCGGAGCTGGGGGTCAACGCGATCTGGCTGCTGCCCTTCTACCCTTCCCCGCTGAAGGACGACGGCTACGATGTCGCCGACTACCACAACGTCCACGTGCAATACGGCACGCGCAGCGATTTTCGCAATTTCGTGCGCGAGGCGCACCGGCGCGGCCTGCGCGTCATCACCGAGCTGGTGGTGAACCATACCTCGGACCAGCATCCGTGGTTCCAGGCGGCGCGCCGGGCGCCGTCGGGGTCCTCCAAGCGCGATTTCTACGTCTGGAGCGACACCGACCAGAAATACAAGGGCACCCGCATCATCTTCACCGATACCGAAGCCTCCAACTGGACCTGGGATCCTGTCGCGAAGGCCTACTACTGGCATCGCTTCTTCAGCCATCAGCCCGACCTCAATTTCGCCAATCCGAAAGTGCTCAAGGCGGTTTTCCGGATCATGCGATTCTGGCTGGACATGGGCGTCGACGGGTTCAGGCTGGACGCCGTTCCCTACCTGTGCGAGCGCGAAGGGACCAATAACGAGAACCTGCCGGAAACACATGCGGTCATCAGGGAAATCCGCGCGCGGCTGGACGCGCGCTACGGCGACCGGGCGCTGCTCGCCGAAGCCAACCAGTGGCCTGAGGACGTGCGCGAGTATTTCGGCGAGGGCGACGAATGCCAAATGGCATATCACTTTCCGCTCATGCCGCGGATCTACATGGCGATCGCGCAGGAGGACCGCCATCCGGTGGTGGAAATCATGCAGCAGACCCCTGACATCCCCGAGTCCTGCCAGAGGGCGATTTTCCTGCGCAACCACGACGAGCTGACGCTCGAAATGGTGACCAGTAAGGAACGCGACTACATGTACACGATGTACGCCGCCGACCCGCGCGCGCGCATCAATCTGGGCATTCGCCGCCGCCTTGCGCCGTTGATGGAAAACGATGCCGACCGGATCAAGCTGATGAACCGCCTTTTGCTGTCTCTGCCCGGCTCGCCGATCATCTACTACGGCGACGAGTTGGGCATGGGGGACAACATATTCCTCGGCGACCGCGACGGCGTGCGCACCCCGATGCAATGGTCGCCCGACCGCAACGCCGGGTTCTCGCGCGCCGACCCGCAGCGCCTGTTCCTGCCGCCCATCATGGATTCCATTTACGGATACGCGGCGGTCAACGTCGAGGCGCAGTCACGCGAGCGCTCCTCGCTGCTCAACTGGACCAGGCGTATTCTCGCCGTGCGCAAGTCGAGCCAGGCGTTCGGCCGCGGCCGCCTCGGCTTTCTCAAGCCGGGCAACCGCAAGGTGCTCGCCTATCTGCGCGAGCTGGGCGACGAGGCGATCCTGTGCGTCGCGAATCTCGGGCGCTCGGCGCAACCGGTGGAACTCGATCTCAAGCGCTTTCGCGGCCGCGTGCCGGTGGAAATGATGGGCCGAGCCGCCTTTCCTCCCATCGGCGAGCTGCCCTACCTGCTGACGCTGCCCGCGCACAGTTTCTACTGGTTCCGCCTCGCCACGGACGCCGAGGTGCCGCAATGGCACACGGAATATATTGCGCGCGAGGAAATTCCGGTCCTGGTGCTCTTCGACGGGTGGCTCAGCTTTTTCCGAGACCGCGTCGTGCCCTGGCGAATCGGCATGGCGATTCGGATTCGCGAACAGCTCGAAACCGAGGTGCTGCCCCGCTATATCGAGCCGCAGCGCTGGTTCGGCGGCAAGGGCGAGACGATAAGGCGCGCGCGGCTCGCGGATCACGCGCTGTGGGAGGCGGGCAGGAACACCTGGATGTTGGCGCTGGTCGGCGTCGAGGCGGGCGAGGCCGAGGCGGAGCGCTATTTCGTGCCGCTCGCGCTGGACTGGCAGGAGACCGAGGAGGCTGGGATGCGCAGCCCCGTCAGCGCCATAATCGCCAGGGTGCGCCAGCAAGCGCAAATCGGGACACTTGTGGACGCATTCGGCGACGCAGTCTTCTGCCGTGATCTCGTGCGCGCCGTCGCCGAGGGGCGTGAACTGCCCAGCGCGCGGGGCGCGATACGCTTCGTGCCGACACGCGTCTTCGGCGAGATCGCCGGTGGCGAAGGCATGGATTTCGAGGTGGGGCGACCCCAGGCGCAATCGAGCAACACGGTAGTGGTACTGGGCGAGCGGCTGTTTGTGAAAGGCTACCGGCGCCTGGGCAGCGGCGTCAATCCGGAGTTGGAGATCGGACGATTCCTCACCGAGGTGGCGCGTTTCCCCAACTGCGTCCGGCTCGCCGCATCCATTGAATATGCCGGCGCGGACGGTTCCGCGACGACGCTCGCGCTGTTGCAAGCGTACGTCGCAAACGACGGCGACTGCTGGAATTATGTGGTCGACTATCTCGAACGATTCCTGGAGGCACCGCCGCCGGAATCCGAAACGGCGCCGCAGGAGGTCCACGGCGCGTTGATCTCGCTCATCCAGACACTCGGCGTGCGAACTGCGGAACTGCACCGGGCGTTCGCCCTGAAAACAGGCGATCCCGCGTTCGACCCGGAGGCGGTCGGGCCGAACGATGTTTCCGCCTGGAAGAAACACGCGGGGGAGGAAGCCGAGGCAACGCTCGCGCAGCTGGAGGGCAAGTGCGAAAGGCTCGCCCCGGCGGCACGCAGCGACGCCCTGGCCCTGCTTCAAGACCGCGCCCGCCTGCACGCGAGGATCGATGCCTGCGCGGCCCCCGCAAGTGGCGCGCTCAAGACGCGCTACCACGGCGACTATCACCTGGGCCAAGTGCTGCTGTCGAAGAACGATTTCGTGATCATCGACTTCGAAGGCGAACCGGCGCGGCCGGTCGAGCAAAGGCGCCTTAAGCATTCGCCGCTGCGCGATGTCGCCGGAATGCTGCGCTCGTTCAGTTACGCGCGCGCGGTGGCGTTGGGGCATATAGCGGATGCGGGCCACGACATCGCGGCGCTCGCGCCGGCGGCCGGCGCCTGGGAACACGCGGTGAGGCAAGCATTTTTGAGCGCATACGAGGAAACGATGCGCGGCGGCGGGAACTTCGGCGATTTCAGCGAGATGCGCGGCCTGCTCGCGCTGTTCGAACTGGAGAAAGCGCTCTATGAGCTGCGCTACGAACTGGGCAATCGGCCCGCCTGGGCCGCTGTCCCTCTGGCCGGTATTATCGCCCTGCTGGGCGAGCGCTAGAAGAAGCACGGCGCACCAGATGACGTCGACAGGAGGTGGTCATGGAAAGAATCGACATGCTGATCGAACCGGCGCGCGCGTTTCTTGTGGAGGTGGGGGCTTTTCTGCCGCGGCTGGCGATCGCGGCGGTAGCGCTCGTCGCCGGATGGCTCGCCGCGAAGGCCCTGCGATTCGCGGTCGAGCGCGGGCTTCGCGCCGTCAACTTCAATGTGCTCACCGAGCGCGCGGGTATCGACGGATTCCTTCACCACGGAGGCATCGAGATCGATTCCACCTCGGTATTCGGCGTGCTCGCGTACTGGCTGGTGATCCTGGCGGCGCTCATCATCGCCTTCAACGGCCTCGGGCTCACCTACATCACCGATCTGCTGCGCGAGGTGATACGGTTTGTTCCACGCGTCATCGTGGCGCTGCTGATTCTCGCCTTCGGGGCCTATTTCGCCCGCTTCGTGGGTACCACGGTAATGACCTACTGCCGCAATATCCGCCTGCAGGACGCTGACGTTCTGAGCAGAATCGCACAGTACGCGATTCTCGCCTTCGTGGTGCTGATCGCCCTCGACCAGATCGGCGTGGGTGGAGACATTATCCGGCAAAGCTTTCTCATCATCCTGGCCGGCGTCGTCTTCGGACTGGCGCTCGCGTTCGGCATCGGCGGTCGGCACTGGGCCGAAGCCATGCTGGAGCGCTGGTGGCCGATAAGCAAGAAGGAGGACAAGTCGTGAGCGGCCCGGGCCGGATTGCGCCGGTGCGGGGCGCTGCCAACGTCTACGAATGCGGTCCGTAGCACGGACGCGAAAATGGTCGGAAGACGCCACGACATGCCCTTCGGCGCCGCCACGTGCGCCGACGGCTCCACGCGATTCCGCTTATGGGCGCCGGGCGCCGAGCGTGTAGAGCTCATCCTCTCGGGCGGTACGTCAATCGGAGCGGCGGCGATGGAGGCAGAAAGCGACGGCTGGTATCAGGCTGACGTGATCGGTGCCGGCGCCGGCGTTCGCTACGCCTTTCGCATAAACGGCGCTCTGACCGTCCCGGACCCCGCTTCGCGCTTCAATCCCGGGGATGTTCACGCCCCGTCCATGGTCATCGATCCGCTCGATTTCGCCTGGGAAGACGGCGAATGGCGGGGCAGGCCATGGTCCGAGGCCGCGATCTACGAACTTCACGTCGGCACCTTCACCGCGGCGGGAACGTTTGCCGCTGCGGCCGAACGCCTGGACTATCTTGCCGATCTCGGCGTCACTGCGATCGAGCTCATGCCGGTGGCCGACTTTCCCGGCAGGCGCAACTGGGGATACGACGGGGTGCTGCTGTTCGCTCCCGACTCCTCCTACGGCGCCCCCGAGGACCTCAAGCGGCTCGTGCAGGCCGCGCACGCGCGCGATCTGGTGATGCTGCTCGATGTCGTCTACAACCATTTCGGTCCGGAGGGCAACTACCTGCATGCCTATGCGCCGCAATTCTTCAACGAGCGGCACCACACCCCTTGGGGCGCAGCGATCAATTTCGACGGCGAGGGAGCGCGAACGGCGCGCGACTTCTTCATTCACAACGCGCTGTATTGGCTGGAGGAGTATCACTTCGACGGGCTGCGCCTGGACGCGGTGCACGCGATCGCCGACGATTCGCGTCCGCACATCGTCGAGGAGCTTTCGCGCGCGGTGCGCGAAGGGCCGGGCCGTAAACGGCAAATCCATATCGTGATCGAGAACGACCGCAATGAATCGCGCTACCTCGGGCGCGACGCGCTGCAGGTGCCCAATCACGCCACCGCGCAGTGGAACGACGATGCTCACCACGCATTCCACATCCTGCTCAGCGGAGAACGGGATGGTTATTATTCGGACTACGCCGATCGCCCGCGCTGGTTTCTCGGGCGCTCGTTGGCCGAAGGATTCGGCTACCAGGGCGAAATATCCGGCTATCGCGGCGACGTCGCCCGGGGCGAACCGTGCACCCATCTTCCGGCCGCGGCGTTCGTCAATTTTCTGCAGAGCCACGACCAGGTCGGCAACCGGGCATTCGGCGAGCGCATCGGAGCGCTTGCGCCTCCGAGAGCGGTCGATGCGGCCGTTGCCTGCTTGCTGCTCGCGCCGCCTCCGCCGCTCCTGTTCATGGGTGAAGAATTCGATGCCAGCGCGCTCTTTCTCTATTTTTGCGATTTCGGCGCCGAGCTTGCGGTATCAGTGGCAGCCGGGCGGCGCGAAGAGTTCGGGCGTTTCGAGCGGTTTCGCGACGCGCAGGCGCGCGAGGCCATTCCGGATCCGAACGATCCGGCGACGTTCGAGCGCTCGAAACTCGACTGGAGCGAAGCGGTATCGAGCGGGACGCACGCGGCGCGCCATCGGCTCTACCGCAAGCTCCTCGCCCTGCGGCGCGAGCATCTGGCCCCGCGCCTCCTCGGCATGACGAAATCAGGCACGTTCGAGTGCATCGAACCCGGCGGGCTTGCGGTGCACTGGGTTCTCGGCGACGGTGCGCGCTGGCACCTCGTCGCCAATCTGGGTGATGCGCCGAGCAGCCTGCCCCTGCCCGCCGGATGGGTGATCTACGCGAGCGACCCCATGCCCGAGCGTACGCCGCCTCATGCGGCGCTTGCCCCCTGGTTCGTAGCGTGGTTCATGGAAGATGGACATGGCTGAGTCCGCGGCGCTCGAACGCCTGGCTTCGCTGCACGGGATTGCGCTCGAGTATCACGACATCTGGGGAAAACTGCATCGGGCCTCTTCGGCAACACTGGTCTCGATACTCGGTGCCATGGGTGTGCCATCGGCAAATGAGTCTGCAGCCGAGAAAGAGATCGCCGCGGAGATCGTGCGTCGCTGGCACCGCGTTCTCGCTTCTGCGTCGGTAGTGCGCGTCGAGCCGGGGCCCGCGAAGCTTCGGCTCAATCTCCCGGCCGCGCTCGACTCGGAAACGCTGGCGTGGCGTCTGATCGAGGAGTCGGGCGCCGAGCATGGCGGCAATTTCACGCCGGGTGCGCTGCCCGAGGTGGAGCGCGCGCAAGTCGAGGGCACCCTCCACACCGCGCGCGAATTCGCGCTGGCGCGGGCGCCTGCTCCCGGCTATCACCGTTTTGCGATCTTTCGCGGTGAGGAGACACTCGGAGAAACGCTGCTCGTCGTCGCGCCGGCAACCTGCTACCGTCCACCCGCGCTCGAGAATGGATCGCGTGTCTGGGGCTTTGCCGTGCAGCTTTATTCCGTGCGCTCCGAGCGTAACTGGGGCATAGGCGACTACACCGATCTGCGCGCCCTGGTCGAGCAATGCAGCGCGGTCGGCGGCAGCATCGTCGGCGTGAATCCTTTGCATGCGCTCTTTCCCCACAATCCGGGCCACGCGAGCCCCTACAGCCCGTCGAGCCGGCTGTTCAAGAACTGGCTCTATCTCGACGTCGAGTCCTGCGAGGATTTCCGCGAATGCGAAGAAGCACGCGCGTTCGTGGGCCGCGCCCAATTCCAATCGCGCCTGAAAGCGCTGCGCGAAGCCGAGTTGGTCGACTATGTCCGCGTAGCCGAAGCGAAGCACTCAGTTCTAGAGATGATTTACGCGCACTTTCGCAGGAATCATCTCGCCTTGTCGACCAGGCGGGCGCGCGAATTCAGTGAGTTTCAGCGCGCCCAGGGTGACGCGCTCTTGCGCCACACACTGTTCGAAGCGCTTCAGGAATCTTTTCACCGCGACGACCCTGGGGTATGGGGCTGGCCGGCATGGCCCGAACCCTACCGTGACCCCGCCTCGGCGGTGGTGGAAAGTTTCGCCTTGGAGCGCATCGACCGCGTCGAGTTCTACGCGTACCTGCAGTGGCAGGCCGAGCTGCAGCTCGGTGCCGTCGGGCGCCGCTCATTCGAGCTGGGGCTGAGCGTCGGCCTATACGAAGATCTCGCCGTGTCCATTGACCGAGGCGGCGCCGAAGCCTGGGCGAACCGTGAGCTGTACAGCCAGGGCACGAGTGTCGGCGCACCACCCGACGAGTTCAACCTGAACGGCCAGGATTGGGGTCTGCCGCCAATCGTTCCGGACCGGCTGCGCGATTCGGCCTACGCGCCGTTCATCGCCACGTTACGCGCCAATATGCGCCATTCGGGCGCCTTGCGCATCGATCACGTGATGGGGCTCGCGCGGCTGTTCTGGGTTGCGGCCGGAGGCAAGCCCGTCGCCGGCACCTACGTGCATTATCCGTTTTCCGACCTGCTCGGCATCCTCGCGCTGGAAAGCCGCCGTAACCGCTGCATGATCGTCGGCGAGGACCTTGGAACGGTCCCCGACGAGGTTCGGCAGGCGCTTGCCGAGGCGGGCGTGCTTTCCTACCGCCTGTTCTACTTCGAGCGCCGGGAGGACGGCGAATTCAAGCCGCCCGCCGAGTATCCGGTGCAGGCGCTGGTCGCCGCCTCCACGCATGACCTGCCGACCCTCGCCGGCTGGTGGGAGGGGCGCGATCTCATGCTGCGCGCCGGCGCCGGGCTCTTTCCGTCGGACGCGGTACGCGACGCGCAGATCGTGGCGCGGGCGCAGGAGCGCGCGCGCCTGCTGCTCGCGCTGCAACGAAGCGAGCTTCTACCGGCGGGGGCGACGCCGAATCCGGTCTCGGTCCCGCAAATGACGCCGGAGCTCGCCCGCGCTTTGCACATCTACGTCGCACGCAGCCCCGCCCAGGCGATGGTCGTGCAGCTCGAAGATGTCGCTCTGGTGCGCGACCAGGCAAATCTGCCGGGCACCGTCGACGAGCATCCGAACTGGCGCCGGCGGCTGCCGCGAGTGATCGAGCGCCTTGCCGAGGATTCCGATTTCGTCGCCCTGGCGCACGCGATGGCGCGCGAGCGCGGGGTTCCTCGGCCGCTGCGTTCCCGTTGCCCCGGCGCCGGCGTTGCGCGCATTCCGCGCGCGACTTACCGCCTGCAGCTTCACCGCGACTTCAATTTCGCCGACGCAACCGCGCTGGTGCCCTATCTCGCCGCGCTGGGCATCAGCCATGTCTATTGCTCGCCCTACCTGCGGGCGCGCCCGGGCAGCCGCCACGGATACGACATCATCGACCACGGTGCGCTCAATCCCGAAATCGGCAATCGGGAAGACTTCGAGCGTTTCGTTGCGGCGCTGAAGGCGCACGGCATGGGCCAGATACTCGACATGGTGCCCAATCACATGGGCGTGATGGGCGCTGACAACGCGTGGTGGATGGACGTGCTCGAAAACGGACAGGCATCCGCCTACGCGGATTTCTTCGACATCGATTGGAATGCAGTTGATCCCGAATTTGCCGGAAAAGTGCTGGTTCCGGTGCTCGGCGATCATTACGGCCTCGTGCTCGAGCGCGCGGAATTGAGGCTTGCCTACGAAACGGACGCGGGAAGTTTTGCCGTTTGGTATCACTCTCACCGTTTCCCCGTCGACCCGCGCGAATACCCTCGCGTGCTCGAGGGCGCGCGCAAGCTGCTTGGGCCGGGGGCCCTGCCACCGGCAGCGGCCGCGGAACTCGAGAGCCTGATTGCCGCATTCGGCTACCTGCCCGGCCGAGAGAATCGCGCGCCCGAAGCAGTGGCCGAACGCAGCCGCGACAAGGAGGTCCACAAAGGCCGTCTTGCAGGTCTCGTTCGGGCCCATTCCCCGCTCGGAGAGGCGCTGGAGCGGGCGGTGCGGCAGTTCAACGGATCGAGCGGCGAGCGGGCGAGTTTCGAAGCGCTTCACGATCTGCTCGACGCTCAAGCCTACCGACTCGCCTACTGGCGCGTTGCCGGAGACGAGGTCAACTACCGGCGCTTTTTCGACATCAACGACCTGGCGGCTCTTCGCGTGGAAAGCGAAGCGGTTTTCGAGGCGACTCACCGGTTTGCACTCGAGTTCGCCGCCGAGGGCGCGGTAGATGGCCTGCGGATCGATCACCCCGATGGCCTGCACGACCCGGCAAAGTATTTCCGCCGGCTGCAGGAGCGCTACGCGCAGCTCGCCGGACTCGACCTCGCGCAAATGGGCGCCGACGCGCGCCCACTGTACGTTGTAGCCGAGAAGATTATCGCCGGGCACGAACACCTGCCCGAGTCCTGGCGCGTATACGGAACCACGGGGTACCGCTTTGCCAACATCTTGAACGGCCTGTTCGTCGAACCCGGCGCGCGCGGGCGTCTCGACCGCGGATGGCGCGCATTCGTGGGCGAAGAAGCGATGGATTTCGAACAGGCCGCTTACGCCGGCAAGCGCGCCATCCTGCGCGGCGCGTTGGCGAGCGATCTGACCGTTCTCGCCCGGCGGGTGCTTAAGATCGCGAGAGCGAACTGGCGCACGCGCGACTTCACCTTCAATACGCTGCGCCAGGCCCTTGGCGAGATTGCCGAGTCGTTCCCCGTCTACCGGACTTACGTCGCTGAGCGTCCAAGTGCCCAGGATCGGCGTTTTATCGAGTGGGCCGTGGCGCGAGCCCGCCGTCGTGCCCGAGCCGCCGATGCGAGCGTGTTCGCTTTCGTAAGGAGCGTGTTGCTTGCGGAACCGCCGCAGGACGCAACGCAGCAGACCCGCGACGAATACCGTTCCTTCGCGATGCGGTTTCAGCAGTTTACGGCGCCCGTCACAGCCAAGGGCATCGAAGACACGGCGTTCTACTCGTTCAACCGCCTGGTTTCGCTCAACGATGTAGGCGGCGACCCGAACCAGATCGGCACCACGCTCGCCGCGTTCCACGGCGCGAGCGCCGACCGCGCCGCCAGGTGGCCGCACACGATGCTCGCCACTTCTACGCACGATAGCAAGCGCTCCGAGGATGTGCGCGCCCGCCTTGACGTCCTCTCTGAAACCACCGCGGCGTGGCGCCTGCTCGTGCGCCGCTGGACGCGGATGAATCGCAGCCGCAAACAGGTGCTGAACGAGGGGGCGGCGCCCTCCCGAAACGATGAGTATCTGCTTTATCAAACGCTCCTCGGTACGTTTCCAGCAGAAGATCTGGACGGCGCCGCGCTGGATGCTTATCGGGAACGGATGGAGTCCTACCTGCTCAAGGCGATACGCGAGGCAAAAGTTCACACGAGCTGGGTCAATGCCGACGAGGCTTACGAAAGCGCAACGGCTGCCTTCGTGCGCGCGCTGCTCACCCGCAGCGACACTAATTTGTTCCTGGACGACCTCGCTTCGCAGGCGCGCAATTATGCGTGGTTCGGTGCGCTGAACAGCGTCTCCATGGCGCTGGTGAAATTTGCCTCACCCGGGGTCCCCGACCTGTATCAGGGCAACGAGATTCTCGACTTTTTCCTTGTCGATCCCGACAACCGGCGGCCCGTCGACTACGGACGCAGGCGCGCTCTGTTGGCCGAACTGGAGTCCCTCGCCGCCGAACCCGGCGCCTTGCGTGGACCGGGGGTGCGTGCGCTGCTCCAGAGGCCCCAGGACGGGCGCGCCAAGCTTTGGGTAATCACGCGCTCGCTCGGTCTTCGGCGCGAACACGAGGACCTGTTCAAGAGCGGCGATTACTTGCCGGTCACGGTCGCGGGGTCGCGTGCGAACCACATCGTCGCATTCGCGCGACGCGGACGTAACGAGGGACTGGTCGCGGTGGCGGGACGGCTGTTTGCCTCCCTCGGCCTCGAGCCAGGAGCGGCTCCGCTCGGCGAGGCGGTTTGGTCCGATACGGTGATCGAGCTGCCCTTCCCACGTGGCTCGGCGGCGACGCTGACGGATGCGCTCTCGGGGACCACGTTGCATGCCTCCGGCGGAAAATTGCCCGTTTCGCGGCTGTTCGCGTGCCTTCCGGTCGCACTCTTGTATTATTCGACCGAAACCCGCTGACCTTCACCGCCTTGCTGCCATTCGACGATGCGGACACCGAGCTGCCCGCGCCTATTGAACGCTGCCGTCTGGAATCGGTTGCTCTGCTCAGGCGCAACCTTTCGCGCAGCGGGATTCTGGCCGCGTCCCCGGGGACGCGCGCGGACGCCCGCGGTTACACTGCGGTCTTCGGGCGCGACGCCGCGGTATGCGCCATCGGGATGGCGTTGTCCGGCGACCCGGTGCTCGAGCGCGAAGCGGCGACGGGGCTGCTGACCCTTGCCCGCCACCAAGCCCGGAACGGTCAGATCCCCAAGTTCGTCGGCCCGCATCGCGCTGAGGCGGATTTCTGGTATCTCGGCTGCATCGATGCCACGCTGTGGTGGCTAATCGCCGTGGCATTCCTCGACTCGCATCGCGGCAACACCGCGCTGCGGCGGCGTCTTTCGAAACCCATCGATCGGGCGATCGGTTGGCTGCTCGCCCAGGAGCACCAGCGGTTATTTCTTCTCCAGCAAAACGAGGCAAGCGACTGGGCCGACATCATGCCTCGTTCCGGTTTCGTGCTGTATACGAACGCGCTTTGGTATCAGGTAAAACGTT
>JACQTO010000190.1 GCA_016210745.1 Betaproteobacteria bacterium | reverse complement strand
GTTCTGCGGATTCAAACATGGACGAAATCTCCGTGGGCGTTCTTGGTCAGGGACAAGCCGGCGGTCGGCAGCGTGCAGCCGCCCGCCTAGGAGTTTGTCGGACTTAGCCCCGACAAACTCCTAATGCAAAACCGGGGTGAGTGGAGCAACAGAAGAGGATATCAGATATGCGAATTTGCCCGCGCTTTTCCCGAAATTCGACCGTTTCGAGTCAGTTTATTATGAATGGTCCGCCGGTTTTGCTTTTAGCAACCTGTGCGGACTGTTAAGTCCGACAGGCTGCTAGAATTTAGCTTCATCGGCGTCGCGTGAAAAGAGCCGGCGGCGTCTCGCGGCAGGGCGACCGCCATATCACGCGACCGCATCAGCGGCCCTCGCCCCGCGCCAACGCTCCACTTCGGCGAGAAATTCGGGTGGTTTCGCGACCACAAGCTTGGGACGCCCCGCCAGTACCCGGCCACCGTTGGCGTCGAGACACAGCGCGTCGCCCTCTACGAATTTTCTGCCGCCGATGCGGCAACTGCGGCCCGCCACATCGATGCTGAGTCCCGCGCAACCGACCAGGCATACCTTGTTGAGCTGGCGCGCGACCACCGCCGCATGCGAGGTGCGGCCGCCGACGGCGGTAAGCAGCCCGCTCGCGGCGGCCAGTCCGTCGATATCGTCGGTCGTCGTATCGTGCCGTACCAGAATCACCGGCTGGCGCTTCGCCATTTGCTTTGCCGCTTCGACATCCAGCGCGATGGCGCCGGTGGCGACCCCGACGCTTGCCGAAGTCGCGGTGCATAGCACTGGCGCATCGGCATCCGCCGCCACGTGCACTTCCTCTATGCGCTCGAGATCCACGTCTTGCAGCCGCACCAGCGCTTCCTCCGTGGTAATCAGCCCTTCGCGCACCTGCTCGACCGCGATCCGCAGCGCCGCCGGCGCCGTGCGTTTGCCGGTGCGCGTCTGCAACAGATACAACTTGCCGTCCTGAATCGTGAACTCGAATTCCTGCACGTCCTTGAATTCCGCCTCCAGCGCGTGCCTCACGTTCAGGATCTGCTGCATGACCCGGGGCAGCACCGCGCCCAGTTGTTCCGAATCGTGCAGCGCATGCCGGCCCGATACCACGTCTTCGCCCTGCGCATTGAACAGAAAATCCAGATAGAGCCGGTTTTCACCCGTCGCCGGATCGCGTGTAAACGCCACGCCCGAGCCGGAACCGCCGCCGGCGTTGCCGAACACCATGCGCTGCACGGTGACCGCGGTTCCGACACCCTCGTCGATGTGATGCAAACGGCGATATTCGACCGCGCGCGGGGTCAACCATGAGCGGAATACCGCGCGCACCGCGGCGTCCAATTGCTCCAGCGGGTCCTGGGGGAATTCGGCGCCGGTCAATTCATGGTGGAGCTCGAGATAATCACGCGCAAGCGCCGCCAGCAGCTGCCCGTCGAGCTCGTGGGCGCGCGCTACGCCGCCGCGTTTCAGGTACTCGTCGAGCACCGCCTCGAACCGCCGTGCCGGCACGCCATGCACGACTGCGGCGAACGACTGCACCAGGCGCCGGTACGAATCCCATACCAGGCGCGGATTGCCGGTCATGCGCAGCAGTCCGCGCAGGGTGGCCTCGGTGAGTCCGACAGTGAGCATCGTTTCCATCATGCCCGGCATCGATACCGGCGCGCCGGAGCGCACCGATACCAGCATCGGCTTGCGCGCGCCGCCGAATGTCAGGCTGCTGCCCGCCTCGACGCGGCGCAGATTCGCGGCGAGCAGCTCGCGCAACTCGCCGGACGGCTTTTTCTCCTGCTTGACGTAGTCGCGGCAATAACCGGTGGCGAGGACGAACGCCGGCGGCACGGGCAGGCCGATCGCGGCCATGCGCGCGAGGTTATAGGCCTTGAAGCCCATCGTGGGCGCATCGCCGGTAAGCGGCTCGGCGTGTTGCCCGCCGATTACGAAAATGCGCCGGTTGGCGGCGGGTGCCGTCATTTGAGCATCACCTCGCCGAGCACGTAATCGCGCAGCATCAGGCCGGCGTGCATCAGTGCATCGGCCGATTGCTCGAGGCTTCGTACCGCGCCGCTGTAGACGTAGAGCTCTTTCTCGCTGAAACTACCCTCGATCAACGCGCGCCTGGCGTTGCGCTGCGCTTCGTCGGTGTGCCGCTCGACCCCGATAATGCGATGGATCGCTTCCAGAAAGTCCTGCACGTCCTCGCGCAGCCCGCCGCGGTGCAGATAGCGCGTCGTCTCGAGTGCCTTGATGAACTCCTGCGCCCCCTGCACCATCAGGTCGGACAAGCTTTGCACCGGCTGGCAGATTGCGCCGCGCCAAGCGTCGGGCGGCAACAGGGTCAACTGGAACGCCGCATCCTCGAGATCGTCGGCGACATCGTCGGCAGCCTCGACCAGATTTCTGAAGAACCCGCCTGATTCGCTGAGCTTCACCGCCGCACGCGCGCGGTTGACGAGGGTGTCGGCCTGGCTTTCCCAATCCTTTGCGCGCTGCGCATTGCGCGCGAGATATTGCGCCGCATCCGGCAGGCGCGCCTTGAGCAGCGCGTCGTGGATGCCGCTCGCAAGCTCGACGATCAGCGCGGCATGATCGGCGGCGATGTCGATCAGGCTTTGCTGCGCGCTGCGGAAATAGTTGAGCAGCTCGACCTTGACCTCGTCGCGGATCAGCGGCTCCGGACGTCCGTCGCGCAGCCCCTCGCTGCACGCTCTCAGCACGTAACGCAGGTACTGCGCGGCTTCGCGGCGGCCGAGCATGTCGTTCAGGCGCTCGCCGAAGCGGTGCGGCCCCTTCACCACGAATTCGAGCGCGTCGTAGATCACCTGTTCGCCGCCGAGCTTCAGAAACGCCAGGTGACCGTAGTTCTGGTCCGCCGCCCATTTCAGCAGCTGCAGCGCCTCGCGCTTGGGCACGAAGTTGCGCAACCGCTTGCGCGCGCGATTCCAGTCGATCAAAAACACCAGCCGCGAACCGAGGAAACTCAGATATTCCTCAAGCTCGGTCTTGCCGTTCGCGGCGTAGCGTCCGATGCTCAGGTGATAGACGCCGCTTTCCATCGTCTTGTCCTTGCGCGAGAGCGTGTCTTCCCACTGCACCTTGTAACGCTCGAACAGGCGTTCGAAGAACAGCAGGCGCTGCAGATGCACATCGGTGTAGGTCAGGGCGACGGTCTGGCCGATCACATGCACCACCAGCACGTGCGCATCGGTGGTGCCGATATCATTCTGGATCACCAGTTTGTCACCGGCGCGGGTCGCGGTGGTGCCGAGCCCGGGGTGATCGAACTTGAGCGGCGCGGTCTGGTTCACACCGCGCATGAACGCCTTCACCAGCGACCGGTCGGCGGGCTTGATCTCGTAGACCCGCGCGCCATCGATCGACTCCACGGCGATCGCCGCCTGCAACCGGATAAGCGCCTTGTGCAGGTCCATTACCAGCAGGTGCGGGCTGTCGCCGCGCTCGCGGTCGCTGGCAGTCAGTTTCGCGATTGCCTCGCCGCTGATCGACTCGGCATGGAGCGGCCCGCCGCCGTGCAGCAATTCCAGGTAGCGGTGCGCGAATTGCCGCGCCTCTTCGCTCTGGCCGGTGCCCGCGGCGTTATCGAGCGGCTCGAGCATGGTCTTGATGTTGCCCATGACCAGCCCGACGATGCGCTCGGCGTGGGGAATTCGGTATTCGCCGTTGCCGCCGCGCCGGCTGCCTTCGACCACCCGGTCCAGATCTTCATCCTGAAGCCCGCTGACCAGGCGCTCCGGCTGCAGATCGGAGATCACCACGTCGGGCCGATCGGCGTGGCTCTGCGCCATTTGCAGCAGCGTGAACAGGTATTTGGTCTGGTCGTTCGCGGCGAGCGCAGCGTTTACGAGCGCCGGCAGCAATAGCTTGCGCTCGCCGAGTGCGTCGATGATGCGGTTTTTTTCCGTCATAACGAGTAACCCGTCGCGTCCGGAAACAGCAACCTCGTCAGCTGGATTCGCGACCGATATCCACTCTACGTGGGTATTTCGCTTTGCCTTTGACCCAAATCAATTCCGGAAGCGGCCTCGGAACTAAAGTCGCAGGAAAGTTGCGCCGAAAAGTCGGCCGCCGAACGCTACATTAAAATAATGTCAAACTGCTCCTGGTTGTATTGCGATTCGACCTGCAGCGATACCGGCTTGCCGATGAAATCCGACAGCATCGCAAGGCCCTGCGACTCCTCGTCGAGAAACAGGTCGATTACCTGCTGCGAGGCGAGGATGCGGAACTCACGCGCCTCAAACTGACGCGCTTCGCGCAGCAGCTCGCGCAGGATCTGGAAACACACGGTTTGCGCGGTTTTCAGTTCACCCCGTCCCTGGCAGACCGGACACGGCTCGCACAGCACGTGCGCGAGGCTCTCGCGCGTGCGTTTGCGTGTCATTTCAACCAGGCCCAGCTGGGTGAAGCCGTTCAGCGTCATGTGAGTGCGGTCGCGCGCCAGGGCCTTGCGGAATTCATGGAGCACGGCATTCCGGTGTTCCTCGTTGTCCATGTCGATAAAGTCGATGATGATAATGCCGCCCAGGTTCCTGAGCCGCAGCTGGCGCGCGATCACCTGCGCCGCCTCGAGGTTGGTTTTGAATATGGTATCGTCAAAGCTGCGGCCGCCGACGAACCCGCCGGTATTGACATCGATCGTGGTCAGCGCCTCGGTCTGGTCAATGATCAAATAGCCGCCCGACTTGAGATCGACGCGGCGCGCCAGCGCCTTCTGAATCTCGTCTTCGACGTTGTACAAGTCGAAGAGCGGGCGCTCGCCGGTGTAATGCTCCAGGCGCGGCAGCACGTTGGGCATGTATTCCGAAGCGAATGCCTGCAACCGGGCGAAATTCTCGCGCGAGTCGATCACGATGCGCCCGGTTTCCTCGTTCACGAAATCTCGCAGCACGCGCTGGGCAAGAGACAAGTCCTGGTACAGCAGCGCCGGCGCGGGGGAAGTGGCGGCGCGCTCGCCGATGTCGCGCCAAAGCCGGCGCAGGTATTGCAGATCGGCCAGCAGCGCGGCCTCGGTCGCCGACTCGGCGACGGTGCGGATGATGAAACCGCCGGTCTCGTCCGGGGGCAGGATCTGCAGGAGCCTCTCGCGCAGGACTTGGCGTTCGGTTTCATCCTCGATTCGCTGCGAGACGCCGATATGCGGGTCGTGGGGCAGGTACACCAGGAGTCGGCCGGCGATCGAGATCTGCGTCGACAGTCGCGCGCCCTTGGTGCCGATCGGGTCCTTGACCACCTGCACCAGCAGCGGTTGACCCTCGGAGAGAATCTTCTCGATCGGCTTGGATTCCTGGCCGAGCGATTGGCCGTTCCTGCGCTGCTCCCAGATGTCGGCGACATGCAGGAACGCCGCACGATCCAGGTCGATCCCGATGAAGGCCGACTGCATGCCCGGCAGAACGCGAGCGACCTTGCCCACATAGATGTTGCCGACCATGCCGCGCGAGTGCGCCCGCTCGATGTGCAGTTCCTGCACCACGCCGTTTTCCATCACCGCGACCCGCGTTTCCTGCGGGGTGACGTTGATCAGGATGTCCTCTTTCATCGGCTCAATCGCTCGATCAGCGTCGCGGTCTCGAACAGCGGCAGTCCCATCACCCCGGAATAGCTGCCGCGCAGTGCCGCGATGAACGCTGCGGCCTTGCCCTGGATTGCGTAAGCGCCGGCCTTGTCCATCGGCTCGCCCGAGTTCAGATAGGCGGCGATCTCCGCCGCGGAGAGCTCGCGCATGGTGACGAAGGATTCGCTGAGCGCCCGTTCAATCCGTTGACCCGATTGCAGCGCGACGGCCGTGAGCACGCGGTGCTCGCGTCCCGAGAGTTCTGCGAGCATATGCGCCGCATCCTGGCGGTCGAGCGGTTTGCCGTAAATACGGTTCTTCAGGCACACCGCCGTGTCGGCGGCGAGCACCGGATAACGCCGAAGCCTGCGCTGCTCCACGCTCAGCCAGCCGGCCGCGGCTTTGGCGCCGCAGACGCGCTGCACATAGTCCTCGGGGGACTCGCCCGGATGAACCGATTCGTCGACATCGCTCGCGCGCGTGGGGCGCTCGCGCAGCAGCAGCACTTCGTAGGCGACGCCGATCTGCTTCAGCAGTTCACGCCGGCGCGGACTGCGCGAGGCGAGGTAGACGCGGGTGCCGGCGGGGATCATTGGCGATGGTAAGGATGGTTCTGCAGGATCGAGGCGGCTCGATAGAGCTGTTCGGCGAGCAGCACGCGCGCCAGTGCGTGCGGCAGCGTCATGGCCGAGAGCGCCAAGCGCATCTCGGCGCGCTCTTTCAGATGCGGCGCGAGGCCGTCGGGCCCGCCGATGACGAATGCCGCGTCGATGCCGCCGTCGATGCGGCGCGCGAGCCAGCGGGCGAAATCCGCGCTGGTGAGCGTGCGGCCCCTTTCATCCAGCGCGATCACGCCGCAGTCCTCGGGAAGCGCCGCCTGAATGCGCGCGCACTCGGATTCGAGAAGCTTCGCGATCGGCTTGCCTTCGGTGCGCGGTTCGGGCCTGATCTCGATCAGCTCGATGCGCGCGCTGCGCGGCATGCGTTTGGCATACTCGGAGTACGCCTCGTCCACCCAGCGGGGCATTCGCTGCCCGACTGCGGCGATCAGCAATTTCATCAGGTGCGTGCTGTGGCGGACGCGCGCTTCGCCGGAGGCTTGCGCGGCGCCTTTGGCCTGGGGTGGTTCCAGAGCTCCTCCAGGTTATAGTGGGCTCGCGCGGCCGGTTGCATCACGTGTACGACAATATCGCCCAGATCGACCAAGATCCACTCCCCGGTTTCCTCGCCCTCGCTCCCAAATACCTCGGCGCCCGCCGCCTTAGCCTTTTCGCGCACATTGTTGGCGAGGGCCTTGGTCTGACGGGCCGAATCGGCGCTGGCGATGATGACGCGATCGAACATGGCGCTGAGGTGGGTGACGTCGAAGACTTCGATGTCGCGCGCCTTGATGTCCTCGAGCGCCTTCACCACCGTCTTCTGCAGTTTTCGAATATCCATCAGCGCGTGTTTGTCTCCCGCAAGTAGAGTCCGTGCGAAGCAATATAGTCGAGAACCGTGTCGGGGAGCAAATAGCGCGCGCTGCGTCCGGCCGCGATCGCATCGCGGCACGTACTGGCGGAAATATCGAGGGCGGTCATCGGAAATCGGGCGATGCATCCGGCTGAGCGCTCGGCCACCGAGGCAGCGCTCGCTTGGCGGTGCGCATATTCGGCGGCCACCTCCCGGGGAAGAGCCTTGCCCGCCGCCGGGTAGCCCGGCCTCTCGGCCACCGCGATGTGCGCGAGTTGGAACAGGCGCTTCCAATCGTGCCAGGTATTGAGTGCCTGGAACTGATCGGCACCAATGATGAGCACCAGCGGCAGCTCGCCGCCGAGTTCCGCGCGCAGCCGCTCCAGCGTATGGACCGTATAGACCGGTTGCCGGGCCCAGGCGTCGGCCTCGTCGAGGCTGAAGCGGGGGTGGCCGGCGATCGCGAGCCTGAGCATGGCGATGCGCTCGGCCGCGCTTGCCTGCGGCATGCCGCGGTGTCCCGGCAGGCCCGAGGGAATCCAGCGAACGCGCGCGAGCGGCAGATGCTCGAGCGCCTCCTCGGCCAGGCGCAGGTGCGCAAAATGCACCGGATCGAAGGTGCCGCCAAGAAGGCCGAGAGGAGCAAGGACCACCGATTACGTCCGGATCTGTCCGGTGCCGAACACGACGAACTTCTGCGAGGTGAGACCCTCCAGGCCGACCGGTCCGCGCGCGTGCAATTTGTCGGTGGAGATACCGATCTCGGCGCCCAGGCCGTATTCGAAACCGTCGGCAAAGCGGGTCGAGGCGTTGACCATCACCGAACTCGAGTCGACTTCGCGCAGAAAACGCTGCGCGCACGCCTCGTCCTCGGTGACGATGGCATCGGTGTGCTGCGAGCCGTATTTAGCGATGTGATCGAGCGCCTGGTCGAGATCGCGCACCAGGCGCAGCGACAGGATCGGCGCCAGGTATTCGGTGTAGAAATCCTGCTCGCTTGCCGCCTTCACCAGCAGGGAGGCTGCATCGTCGTTCGGGCCCAGTTCGGCGCGGATGATCGCGCGCGAGCGCTCGTCGCAGCGCAGCTCCACGCCTTTGGCCAGGTAAATGCGCGCCAGCGGCGGCAACAGCCGCGCGGCGATCTTCTCGTGCACCAGCAGGCACTCCATGGTATTGCAGGTGCCGTAGCGCTGGGTCTTGGCGTTATCGGCGATGCTGATCGCCTTGGCGAGGTCGGCGCTTTCGTCGATGTAGACGTGGCATACGCCATCGAGGTGCTTGATCATCGGTATGCGCGATTCTGCCATGACGCGCTCGATCAGGCTTTTTCCCCCGCGCGGCACGATGATGTCCACGTATTGGTTCATGCGCAGCAGCTCGCTCACCGCGGACCGATCGGGCGTGTCCACCACCTGAACCGCATCCTCGGGCAGGCCGGCGTCGCGCAGCCCCTCGTGGACGCAGCGGGCGATGCTGCGGTTGGAACGGATCGACTCGGAGCCCCCGCGCAGGATGGTCGCATTGCCCGATTTCAGGCACAGCGCGGCGGCATCGGCGGTGACGTTGGGCCGCGACTCGTAGATGATGCCGATCACCCCCAGCGGCACTCGCATCCTGCCGACTTTGATGCCGCTCGGGCGCTCGCGCACCTCGCTGATTTCGCCCACGGGATCCGGCAGCGCGGCCACCTGCTCCAGTCCCTGCGCCATCGACTCGACGCTCTTGCCGGTGAGCGTGAGCCGGTCGATGAAAGCGGCATCCCTGGCTGCCGCGCGCGCTGCGTCGATATCTTCGGCATTGGCAGCGAGAAGCACGGTCTGCTCGCGGCGCACCGCCGCTGCCATGGCAAGGAGCGCGCGGTTCTTGGCTGCCGTATCCGCGCGCGCGAGGAGCCGCGCCGCGGCGCGGGCGCGGCGGCCGACGTCTTCCATGTACAGCTTGATGTCGGTGGGGGTGCTCATGTCAATGTCAATTTTACGCCGCGTGAGGCTCGAGCGACATTGGTGGCGGCGTTAGGCTCTTACAAGTGTACTGTTGACAGACTTGGTGAAGATTTGGTTTCCAAATTCGTCTCCCCTTTTCATGCAGTTGCACGCAACTGTTAGCTCAGCGTCGCTGGGCAAAACGCAGCCCCAGTTGCAGCAGTTCGTCCCAGGCGTCGCCTTTGGCGACGCCCTTGATGACGCGATCGGCCCAGGCTGCCTGCACCAATGCGCCGGCGACAAAAGCGCGCTCGAGCTTGCGCGCGGCGCGGCCCACCAGCGTCTGGCGCGGCTCGCCCCATACGCGGTTTTCGCGGCAGAGCTGGGAGAGATCGCGGCCTCGGGCGAGGCCTTCCTGGATGCGTGCGATAGAGCGAATTTCCTCGGCAAGTATCCACAGGATGCGCGGCGTCGCTTCGCCTTCGCCGCGCAGGCCCGCGAGCATGCGCGCGTAGCGCGCGGCATCGCCTGAGAGCATCGGCTCGGTGAGCTTGCCGGCGTCGTAGCGGGCGACGTTCAGCACCGCCTCGCGCACCGTCTCGAACGCGAGGTTTCCCGGCGGGCAGAGCAGAGCGATCTTCTGGATTTCCTGGTGTGCGGCGAGCAGGTTGCCTTCGATGCAATCGGCGAGAAAGCGCAGGGTGTCGGCGTCGGCGCGCTGCTTTTGGCGGGCCAGGCGCGCGCTAATCCAGTCGGCAAGCTTGCCGTGCTCTACGGGAAACACGTTGACCATCGTGCCGGCGCTCTCGAGCGCCTTGAACCATGCCGAGGACTGCCCGGCGCGGTCCAGCCGCGGCAGCGACACCAGGGTCATGGTCTCTCCCGCAAGCCGCTCGCAGTAGCGCACGATCGTGTCAGCGCCCTCTGCGCCGGGTTTGCCCGAGGGAATGCGCAACTCGACCAGCCGCTTGTCGCCGAAGAGGGACATGCTGGCGGCAGCAGCGGTGAACTCCACCCATCGGAAGCTGCGCTCGACCGTCAGCACCACGCGTTCGGTGAATCCGGCGGCGCGAGCTCGCGCCCGTATGGCGTCTGCAGCCTCCAGCGCGAGCAGCGGTTCGTCGCCGTGCAGAACGTAGAGCGGCGAGAGGCTGCGCGCGAGGTGCTGCTCGATCTGATCTGCGCGAAGCGCGCTCACTGGCCGGGGGAAGAAAGCCGCACTGCCGCGAGCTGGCGCAGGATCTGCTGGACCATGTCGCTTTGCATGTCCCGATACAGCAGCGCCTCCTCGGATTCTTTGGCTAGCACCTGGGCGTCGTTGAAAGAGACATCGCGCGTGAGCACGATTTCGTTCGCGGGAATGTAGTCGCGCCCTTTACCGTCGGAGACGCGAAAGCCCACGCGATAGCGCAACTGATACTCGCGCACGCGGCCCTGGGTGTTGAAGCTGAGGATTTCCTTCTCGCGGGTTTCCAAGTTGAAGCCGAGGACTGCCTGAGCGTCGCCTTGCCTATCGACCAGCCGGGTGCGGGTGCCGGCGGCGATATTGCGCTTGAGCTCGACGGCAAGAGACGATCCGGGCGGAATGTACAGGGTCTCGAAGGGCAGGCTTGCTTGGCCGCGCATTTTGAAGCCGCAGCCCGCGGTCAGAATCACCGCCAGCGTGACCAGAATGAGCGCTTGCAGACGGCGTGACAAACCGTCATACCCGCGCAAGCGGGAATCCAGGTTGCCGGAACGGACGCTGGATCCCCGCCCCCCGATAAAGGCGTTCGAGGGCAGGCTTCGCGGGGATGACGAACACTTAGCCGTTCCGATACTCACCATTTTCACTACACCACCACATTCACCAGCCGACCGGGCACCACAACGACCTTCTTCACCGGTTTTGCTTCGGCGTAGCGCTTGATGGCCTCGTGATCGAGGGCGGCACGCTCGATTTCCGCGCTGCTCGCATCGGCGCGAACCCGCAGCTTGCCTCGCGTTTTCCCCGCGATCTGGAGCACGAGCTCCACTTCCTCCTGCACCAGGGCCGATGGGTCCACAGCCGGCCAGGGCGCATCCATCAACTCGCCGCCATAGCCGAGATCGGTCCAAACGGCGTGCGCGATGTGCGGGGAAATCGGGTAGAGAACGCGCAGCATGATGCTTACGCCCTCGTGCACGGCGCCGCGGAAACTGCCCGCCGAGCCCGGCGCGGCCGCATCGACACCTGTGGTTCCTTCCTGCAGGGCGTTCAGCATCTTCATCGCTGCCGAGGCGACGGTGTTGAACTGCTTGCGCTCCATGTCGTAGGTCGCCTGCTGCAGCAGCGCGTGGATTTCGCGCCGCAGCCCGGCCTCTTGGGGAGCGCTCTTTGCCAGATCCTGCGGAAACGCGTACTGCGTGAATTGGCCGCGGCGCCGCTTCGATTCCTCGGCCACAAGCCCCTGCCACTGGTGCGCAAATGCCCATACGCGGCGCAGGAACCGGTACGAGCCTTCGACGCCGGCATCCGACCATTCCAACGACTGCTCCGGGGGACTGGCGAACATGATGAAAAAGCGCGCCGTGTCGGCGCCGTACTCATCGACCAGCGCTTGCGGATCGACGCCGTTATTCTTCGACTTGGACATGGTGCCGATGCCGCTCGACTCGACCGGCTGTCCATCGTCGCGCAGCGTCGCCCCCGTGCGCCGCCCCGATTCGTCGGTCTGGATGTCCACGTCGGCAGGGTTGTAGTAAGTGATGCGGCCTTCGCCGGACTTGCGGCAGAAGATCTCGTTCAGCACCATCCCTTGCGTGAGCAGATTGGCGAAGGGTTCGTCGAACGCTACCAGGCCCAGGTCGCGCATCACCTTGGTCCAGAAGCGCGAGTAGAGCAGGTGCAAAATGGCATGCTCGATGCCGCCGATGTACTGATCGACCGGCAGCCAATACTTCACCCGCGCATCGGCCATCTCGCTTGCGCTGTCGGGGCAGGCGTAGCGGATGTAATACCACGACGAATCCACGAACGTGTCCATGGTGTCGGTCTCGCGGCGCGCCGGCTTGCCGCATTTCGGGCAGGCGCAGGCGAGGAACGCGTTCGACTTGGCGAGCGGATTTCCTGAACCGTCGGGTACGAGGTCCTCGGGCAGCACCACCGGCAACTGCTCGTCGGGCACGGGCACGTCGCCGCAGATCGCACAGTAAATAAGCGGAATCGGCGTGCCCCAATAGCGCTGGCGCGAGATGCCCCAGTCGCGCAGGCGCCAAGTGACCTGTTTGTCGCCGAGATTTCTCGCTTTCAGGTCGGAGGCGATGGCATCGACTGCGTCCTGATAGGCCAGTCCGTCGTATTTTCCCGAGTTGACGTTGCGCCCGTAGTCTGCGTACCAGGGCTGCCAAGCGTCCAGCGAATAGGGTTTGCCATCGACGTCGATCACCGGTTTGATCGCCAGGCCGTATTTCTTGGCGAACGCAAAATCGCGCTCGTCGTGCGCGGGCACCCCCATCACCGCGCCCTCGCCGTAGCTCATCAGCACGTAGTTGCCGACCCAGACCTCGATCTCTTCTCCGGAAATCGGATGCGTGACGTGGAGACCGGTGGGCATGCCCTTCTTTTCCATGGCGGCGAGATCGGCCTCCATGACGCTGCCCCGCTTGCATTCCTCGACGAAGGCGGCGATCGCTTGGTTGCTCTTGGCCGCATGGGTGGCAAGCGCATGTTCGGGGGCGACCGCGCAGAAGGTCGCGCCCATCAGCGTGTCGGCGCGGGTTGTGAATACGCGCAATATGCCTTTGACCCCGCTGCCTTCGGCAGTTAGATCGTAGGGAAAACCAATATTTACGCCGTGGCTCTTGCCGATCCAGTTGGCCTGCATGGTCTTCACGCGCTCGGGCCAACCGGGGAGCGATTCGAGCGCGCCCAGCAGCTCCTCGGCATACGCGGTGATGCGCATGTAATACATCGGGATTTCGCGCTTTTCGACCAGGGCCCCGGTGCGCCAGCCGCGCCCGTCGATCACCTGTTCGTTGGCGAGCACGGTCTGATCGACCGGATCCCAGTTCACGACGCCGGTCTTCTTATAGACCAGGCCCTTTTCCAGCATGCGCAGGAACAGCCACTGGTTCCAGCGGTAGTACTCCGGGCGGCAGGTGGCCAGTTCGCGCTCCCAGTCGATGGCGAATCCCAGCGACCGGAGCTGCTTCTTCATGTAGGCGATGTTGTCGTAGGTCCACTTGGCCGGCGGCACCGCGTTGGCCATCGCCGCGTTCTCCGCCGGCAGGCCGAAAGCATCCCAGCCCATCGGCTGCAGAACATTGCAGCCGCGCATGCGCTGAAAGCGCGTCATCACATCGCCGATGGTGTAGTTGCGCACGTGCCCCATGTGCAGCTTGCCCGAGGGGTACGGGAACATCGACAGGCAATAGAATTTCGGGCGCGCGCTCTCGCCCGAGGCGGGCTCCGTGGCGCGAAACGCCCCGACGCGTTCCCAGTGTTCCTGCACTTGGCGCTCGACTTGTTCGGGATAATACTGGGGCTGCATCGGCGTGAATGGAGTCAAGGAAGGCGCAGATTATAACCGTCCGGGCCCCGGCGCCGCCGAATGCACGGCGAGACTCAAAGGAAAGCGCTTCGTCGGAGCGCGGATCGCGACAAGAACCGCGTCAAGCCGATGCTCGATAGCACGCCGGTCTTGGGCGCAATCGCGCACCTACGGGTGCAGAATTACGATCGGTCGATACGCAAGCGCGTTCGTTTCGGCATCTCGAAGGCCGGCAGGTCAAGCTGCTTCCAGCGATCCAGCGCCTTCATCATGATCTCCTTGGGCGGCAGCGAGAAGGGGCCGGCATCGTACTTCAGCGTCGCATCGCAAATGATCTTGCCGGAGAGCGCCGAAGGCAATTGCAGTTGCCCGGTGGGCAGATTGGCCGGAACCTCGTCGATCAACACGGTGTCGCGGGCTGGACTAAAGCGCGAGTTCAGCGCCCAATCGACATGGATGGGATCGCGAATATCCACGTCGTCGTCGACGACGGTCACGCGCTTGATCGCAAATGGCCTCAGCGCGGCAACCAGGCGCCCGAGCCGCATCGAATGTCCCGGCAGGCCCGGCTTCGTCGCGATGATTGCGTGCCCCCGTCCGCCGGTGTAATTCATGTTGAGGAACACATCGGTGACGCCGGACTCGCCCAGGTCATAGCGCAACGTCTTGAACAACACGCCGGCATTGGTGAGACTCTGGATGGTGGTGCTTTCCGAAGGTGGCATCTGGCTCGTGTAGCCGTAGTAGATAGGATTCCTGCGGTGAGTGATGGCGGTGATGCGGACGAGGGGCCGCGCGGTGATCGGCCCGATATAGCCATCGGACTCGCCGAACGGCCCTTCGATATCGGTCTCGCCCGGATGGATTTCGCCTTCTATGATGATTTCCGCATCTGCGGGGACCATTAAGTCAACCGTTTTGCATTTCACCATTTGCACGGGTGCGCCCATCATGCCGCCTGCGATGTTGATCTCGTCGGCGCCGTAGGGCAGGTTGGCCACGCCAGCCAGATGGACTGCAGGCGGCGCCGCAATCACCCAGGCAATCGGGGCGACTTTGCCCTTGTCGGTCCAGGTGAGCGTGCACATGTAGCCTTGGCGCCCCGGCGGAAGATTGCACACCACGCTGGACTCGTCGCGCACCATGGTGCGGTACACGCCGAAATTCTGAACGCCGGTGTCGCAATCCTTGGTCACGGTCATGGTCGTGATGTAGGGGCCTTTGTCCTTGCCCGGTGTCCATACCGGAATCGGCAGGTATGAGAGGCGCACGTCCTTGCCGCTGATGACCACTTCCTGGCAGGGCGCTTTGTCGACGATCTTGGGCGCGATCGGATTGCGGCAGGCCTTGACCCACGCGTCGTTGGTGCCATCGATCGCGACATCGAGCGCGGTCGCATAAGCGGCGGGATTGGCGCCCAGTGCGCCGGTGACGATCGGGATATCGGAGCCCTTCACCTTCTCGAAATACATGCCGAAGCGCTGCTCGGTGGGCAGGCCGTGGAACACCCATTTCGCCAAAGCCGCAGGTTCCCACATGCGGTCGACCGTTTCGGAGACGCGGCGCAACAGGCCTTGGCTCTCCAAAACAGTCAGGAAATCTCTCATGGTTCGATGCGTCATTTCCAACTCCTCAATGGAATGCGGCGCCGGCCGCGTCAGCTGCGCCGGGCCGGCGTGTGTCTTAGGGAATATCTGCAAAACGTGTCGTCGCTTCTCGAAGGTGAGGCGTTAAGACAAGAGGCGAACGGCACGGGTTAATTCGATGAAACAAATGACATTTGGGGCGACGGGATTTCACAAGCACGGCAAGGCGACACGGCG
>JACQTO010000192.1 GCA_016210745.1 Betaproteobacteria bacterium | reverse complement strand
GCGCTGGATGCAGCGACGAAGGCGGTCTACAACTCCTGGGGCAAAGGCATGTACGATCCTCGTTTCAATCTCGATGGCATCAGCGGGCCGCAGGTCATCCCGCCCGCCTACGGCCTGAACGGCATCAATCGCATCACGTCGACCGGCGACGGCGAAGACCTCGCCTATTGGAACCGCTACGTCGGTGTCACGCAGATGGGCGGACACGGGTCGTTCTCGGAGCCGCGCACCGGCGTCAATGTCACCAATGGCACCGACGACCTGATCAGCTCGAAGCTGCCGGCATTGCAGGCGTATCAGCTGAGCTTGAATGCGCCGCCACCCCCGGCCGGGAGCTTTGATCCAGCCGCCGCCGCTCGAGGGCAGCTCGTCTTCAACGGAGCGGGCACCTGCAGTACCTGCCATAGCGGAAGCGAGTTCACGGACGCCAATTTGCGGCTGCACCCGGCGAGCGATGTGGTGAGCGAACCGGAACCGAACGGGGCCCCCAGCTACGCGTCGCGCAGCGCCACCAAGCAGTACCGAAGCGCGCCCTTGCGCGGGGTCTGGCAGCATGCCCCCTATTTCCACAACGGCAGTGCGCCAACGCTGGATGCGGTGGTACAGACCTACAACGCGAAGAAGTCCCTGGGGCTGAGCAATACCGACATGGCCGATCTGGTCGAATATCTCAAGTCCCTGTAGTCGTTATCGCGGAGTTCGTTTCCGGGTGCGCGTAGGAGAGCATCAATGGATAAGCGGCACGGGCCATTCTTCGCGGCGATCGATTGACACGTCGACGAGCGGGGGCGCAAGAAACTGAAAACCTGAATTCTGCGAAGCTGAAAGGGGCATCAAGCCGCAGTTTTTCAGGTTTGCAGGTTCTCACCCCCACCACCGCAACCCCGGTCGAGATGCTGGCTTGGTGCTGTTGGATAGCCGTAATCGATATTTGCAATTGGATGGCGCAATGCAATAGACGGGGCTGAACGGATTTATCGTCTTGGCTGACCGTCCCAGTTCGGCCAGAAGAAGCCCGTCAAACGAAGGCCACTTCAATTCTCCGAAAGCCCGGTTCGTACCAATAAGCAGCTGTTGGGGTAAAACAGAAATACGCGAAGCCTCGGATAGGGTATCTTCGGTAATCGCTTCATCTCCAGGGCAAGTCGACAATGCCCGCCTTTAGTGCCACCAATCTGGGAAAACGATGAACGTCAGCGTGTTCGATCTGTTTAGAATCGGCATCGGGCCCTCCAGCAGCCATACGGTTGGACCGATGCGCGCCGCTCGGCTCGCGCTTGAGGAGTTGCCCGACATTGCGCAGGCCGAGCTCGTCAAGGTGGTGCTATTCGGGTCGTTGGCGCTCACCGGCCGGGGCCACGGAACCGACAAGGCGGTGATCCTCGGACTGGCAGGCATGCGCCCGGACACCGTCGACCCGGAAAGTGTTCCTGATCTGCTCAATGCGGTGACCCGCGACGGCGCCATCAAACTGCTGGGATGCCACTCTGTGGCCTTCTCAAGGGCTTCGGATATTGAGTTCCGCGGGTTGGAAACGTTGTCCGTTCATCCCAACGCGCTGCGTATCGAAATTCGCCTGAAAGACGGCTCACGGCACCAAGCCACGTTTTACTCGATCGGCGGCGGTTTCATCGTCCGCGAGGGCGAGCTCGCAGACCGCGTGTCGGCTCAGCGCCCGCCCGCCCCGCTTCCCTACGCCAGTGCCGCCGAACTGCTCGACATTGGACGTACTCGATGCCTGCGCATTCCTGAGATCGTGCGCACCAACGAGCGCGCTTGGCGTCGCGACGCCGAAATTGACGCCGAGTTAGACAGAATTTGGGATTCGATGAAAGCCTGCATTGAGCGCGGATTGCGGATTGCGGGCACGCTACCCGGCGATTTGAACTTAAGGCGCCGTGCTCCAGGCCTGTACCGCCAATTGAAGGCCGCCTCGGGGCGCACGCCGCACGCGGTCATGGAATGGATAAGTCTCTACGCGATCTCCGTAAATGAGGAGAATGCCGCCGGAGGCCGAGTGGTTACGGCACCGACGAATGGTGCGGCGGGCATCATCCCAGCGGT
>JACQTO010000188.1 GCA_016210745.1 Betaproteobacteria bacterium | reverse complement strand
CCAGCGCTGGTTCGGCGGAAACCGATAGGATAGTCCATGTCAAAGCTAATGCTTACTTGCAAAGAGGCAAGCCGGCTTACCTCCGAAGAGCTCGATCGGAAGCTCAACGTGGGTCAATGGCTGGCGCTGCGCATGCACTTGAAGCTTTGCCAAGGGTGCACTCGGGTCAGCAGGCAGTTGCAGTTCCTCAGGCGCGCCATGTCGCAAATGCGAGATGCGGCTGCCGGCAAGGATGGCGCTGACGGGAGCTGATTCGAACAGGCATCAAAGCGGATTTCCTAACATCACCGCTTATGGATTGACTGTGCCAGAGTCGCATGACAGGATTGTGCGCGCGAAGCGGCTATCAATCATTGAACGTCGAAACAGCAAGGAGGAGAAATCGATGACCCAGCGGAGCGGCACGTCTTCATTTGACCAGAGCAGTTATTCAATCCGGCCGGATCTGGTCGAATCGCATCGCCAGGCCTGGGAAGCGATCGGCGCGCCCGGCACCTGGCTCACGGCCGAGCGCCGTGTGGCCGTTGCCGCCGACGTGCGCCAGGCGCGCCAATGCAAGTTCTGCCGCCAGATCAAGGAAGCGCTGTCGCCCTACGCCGCCAAGGGATCCCACGAACATTTGGGCGCGCTGAGCGCGCCGGAGGTCGAACTCATACATCGCGTGGTTAGCGATCCGGGCAGGCTCAGCGAAAAGTGGGCTCAGTCCGTGCTGGATGGGGGGTTGGGCGAGGGCGAATATGTGGAGATCGTCGGCATCATCGCTTCGGTCTCGATCATGGATACCTGTACGCTGGCATTGGGTCTTCCCGACCGTGCGCTGCCCGCACCGGGGCCTGGTGAGCCGACGCGTTATCGGCCCCCTGGCGCCCGGAAAAAGGCCGCCTGGCTGCCGATCGTCGAGCCGCCCGACGTGGTTGAAAGCGACGGCCCGATGTATCCGAGCCCCACGGCCAGCTACATCTACCGCGGCCTGTCGATGGTGCCGCAATCGATGCGCGATTACTGGGCCATGGCCAATCGCCATTACCTGCCCGGTGAGATCGTCTACCAGTTCGACAAGACGATCCGCGCCATCACACGACCTCAAACGGAATTGATTGCCGCAAGGGTTTCGGCGCTGCACCAGTGCGCCTATTGAACGACCGCACACACCTTCATGCTCCGTGAGAGCAGCAAGATCAGCAACGATGCAGTCGAACTCAGCGACGTTACCCGGGGACTGAGCGATGCCACCGCGATCGCCCATGCAGAAATCCTGGGTGAATTCGCCGAGGCAGTCGTGCACCGGGACATGCCGCGCATCGCGGCGGCGCGCAATGCCGTTTTCGGCGCCTTGGGCAACGATGCCACGGTGGATTCTGCCGCGACCATCGCCGGATTCCATGGTTTCGTTCGCATCGCCGACGCGATCGGCATCCCCTACCAGAAGGCCGCGCGGGGCGAGGATGCCCCCGAGCTTCGCGAACAGGCAGGAATCAACGCATTTCATCGCATCAGGGAGCAGACTTAGGCACGAGGGCTGCGCCGGCAGCCCTCGTTCTCCCAATCTGCCCCCGGAGGCGGCCGCGCCGGCGCGGGGGAGTGGAATCGCCCCATCGGCGATGCAAAAACGTCGTCGATGAGGGCGCGTCCTCCCAACCATCATGTCAGTTCAGAGCAAATCCTCGCTCGCCTCGATTCCTTCGGTCGATCGCCTGCTGCGGCGAATTGACGCGGGGGAGCTGAGCGCGCGATTCGGACGACCTGCGGTAACCGACGCGATCCGCGGCGTGCTGGCCGAATTGCGTTCAACGCCGGGCACGACGCCCGCCTCGAACCCCGCTGACGAAGCCGCCATCATGGATCACGTGGCCGCGCGTCTGGCTGAGGCATCGAAACCTTCGCTTCGCCCGGTCTTCAACTTGACCGGTACGGTGCTGCACACCAATCTCGGGCGCGCCGCGCTGCCCGCCGAGGCGATCGAAGCCGTGACGCTCGTCGTCAGGGGGGCGAGCAACCTGGAATACAAGCTCGAGGACGGCGCTCGCGGCGATCGCGATGACCATCTGGAGCAGCAGCTTTGCCGGCTGACCGGCGCCGAGGCAGCGACGGTGGTGAACAACAACGCGGCCGCCATGCTGCTGGTGCTGAACACCTTGGCGCTTCGCAAGGAAGTACCGGCTTCGCGCGGCGAGCTGATCGAGATCGGCGGGTCGTTTCGCCTGCCCGACATCATGGCGCGAGCCGGCTGCAGGCTGCGCGAAGTCGGGACCACGAACCGCACGCACCTGCACGATTTCGAGGAGGCGATCGGACCGAAGACCGGGCTGGTCATGAAAGCCCACAGCAGCAATTATTCGATCGAAGGCTTCACCGCCGCGGTCGCCGAGCCGGAGCTGGCGCGCCTGTGCCGCGAGCGTGGCGTTCCGTTTGTCGTCGACCTGGGCAGCGGCACGCTGATCGACCTGCGCAGGCTCGGCCTGCCGCACGAGCCGACACCGATGGAAGCGCTGAATAACGGCGCCGACATCGTGACCTTCAGCGGCGACAAGTTGCTCGGCGGCCCGCAGGCCGGAATCATCGTAGGGCGCGCGGCGCTGTTGGCCAAGATCAAGCGCAATCCGATGAAGCGGGCGCTGCGCGTCGACAAGATGACGATCGCAGCGCTGTCTGCGGTCCTGCGCCTGTATTTCGATCCGGATCGGCTGGTCGAACGGGTTCCGACCTTGCGTCTATTGGCGCGGCCAGTGGAGGACATCCGCACCGGCGCACAGCGCCTTTGCCCCCTCGTTGCCGAACACCTGGATGGCATTGCCTCGGTGCAGGTGAGCGACTGCAACAGCCAGATCGGCAGCGGTGCGCTGCCGACGCAGCGCGTCGCCAGCGCCGGCTTGGCGATCAGGCCCATGAGCGCCGGACGCGGCTCGGGGACGGCGCTCAAGCGCCTGACCTCAGCGTTCCGCAATCTGCCCGTTCCCGTTATTGGCCGGATCGAGGGCGGCGCATTCGTGCTTGACTTGCGCTGCCTCGAACAGGGCGATGAGACCGCATTCGTGGCCCAGCTTGCGAATCTGGCATTAGGCGCATCGCCTGCGAAATGATCGTCGCCACCGCCGGCCACGTCGATCACGGCAAAACGCTCCTGATCAAGGCGCTGACCGGCATCGACACCGACCGCCTGCCGGAGGAGAAAAGACGCGGCATGACCATCGACCTGGGATTCGCCTATCTCCCGGTCGGGCCGGATAAGACCATCGGCTTCATCGACGTGCCCGGGCACGAGCGCTTCATACGCAACATGCTGTGCGGCGTCGCCGGAATCGATTTCGTGCTGCTGGTCATCGCCGCCGATGACGGGCCGATGCCGCAGACACGCGAGCACCTGGCCATCCTCGATCTGCTCGGCGTGTCGAGCGGCGCCATCGTCTTGACCAAGCTGGACCGAGTCGCCCCGGAGCGGGTCGCCGAGATCTCGGCTGAAATAAGCGCGTTGATCGCCGGCACGACACTGGCCGGCGCGCCGATATTCCCCGTTTCGGCGCTGTCCGGCGCGGGCATGGGCGAGCTCAAGGACCATCTGGAACGCATCGCACTGCACTTTCAGCCCCGGGATGCGAGCGGCAATTTCCGCCTCGCGGTCGATCGTTGTTTCAACCTCGTCGGCGCCGGCATGGTGGTGACCGGTACGGCGATCTCGGGGGCGCTCGCAGCCGGCGCGCAGGTGCGCGCGCTGATGGCGGACGTGACGCTCAGGGTGCGATCCATTCACGCCCAAAATACACAATCGGAGAGCGGCCGGGCCGGCGAACGCTGCGCGCTCAATCTTGCCGGCACCGAACTCAAGCACGCGCAGATCACCCGCGGCGAATGGATCGTGACCGGGGAGGTGCCGGCACCGGCGCAGAGGATCGATGCCCGCCTGCGGGTCCTCGCCGGCGAAAAGCAGCCGCTTGCGCACTGGACGCCGGTGCACGTTCACCTGGGCGCGACGGACGCGACCGGGCGCGCCGCAGTGCTGGAAGGGCCGGGAATCGCTCCGGGTGAGTCGGGCCTGGTTCAACTCGTGCTCGAACGGCCGATCGGCGCGCTCCACGGCGACAAGCTGATCGTGCGCGATCAATCGTCCCGGCGCACCATCGGCGGCGGGCGCGTGATCGATATTTTTCCGCCGGCGCGCGGGCGGGCGAAACCGGAGCGACTGGCCTATCTCGCGGCAATGGAAGGCGACGACGACCAGGCCGCACTCTCGACGCTCCTCGATCAGGCCGCGGGCGGGCTCGATCTTTCCCGGTTCGCCGCCAACCGCAACCTCACCTCCGATGAAGCAGCGGCGCTGTTCGCTCGCGTCCCGATGCATACGGCGGCCACCGAATCCGGCTTGCTTGGATTTTCTCCGGCGCAATGGAACAGGCTTCGGACTGCGATCGTGGACGCGCTCGCCGCCTGGCATCGGCGCGCACCGGATTCGGCCGGTCCGGCCGAAGACCGCATTCTGCACGGCTCGGGCCTGCGCCTTGCGCGCGACGCGCTCGTCGCCATCGCCGCGGAGCTCGCGCGCGAGGGCGTAATCGTCAAGAGCAGCGCCGGCGTGCACTTGCCCTCTCACAATCCGAGGCTCGCCGCGGCCGATGCGGCGCTGTGGCAGAGGATCGCGCCGCTGCTCGAGAGGAAGGCGCGCTTGCCGCCGCTGGTGAGCGAGATAGCCGAAGCGACTGGCGAGGACGGCAAGAGAATCGAAGCGGTGCTGCAGCGCGCCTCGCGCTACGGGTTAGTGCTGCGGGTGTCGCAGAACCGCTTCGTCCTGCCTTCGGTCGCGCGCCGGTTGGCCGACATCGCACAGGAACTCGCGCAACAAAGCGACGAGGGCCGGGTAACAGTCGCCGCGTTCCGTGACCGTTCCGGGATCGGCCGCAATCTGAGCATAGAAGTGCTGGAATTCTTCGATCGGATGGGATTCACGCGCAGGGCCGGTGAAGCACGCAGGGTGCTGCGCCCTGCATCGGATGTCTTTGTTGACATGGAGCACGGGTCTGATATATAGGCCTGAGGTCTATAACGGAAGAGATTCGCACCCCGGTGGGGCGCCCGGACTTCAAATCCGGCGAGAGGCGTCAGACGCCTCTGGTGGGTTCGACTCCCACTCTTTTCCGCCACTTCATACATCCGCCGGAAGCCGCAGCCTCGCAGCAAACACGAATATCCAAAGAGACAGCACGCCAGATGACAGTTCGTACAAACCGGTACCGGCTCTCAGCTCCTCGCTCCACGCCACCAACCCGGCATAAGTAGCATGGACTGGAATAACCAGCAGAACTAGAGCTGAGCCGCCTTCGGAAAAAGGATGTTGTTCTCCAGGTGAACGTGTTTGTGGAGATCGTCCTCGAACTCCTTGAGCTTCCGGTAGGTGAGCATAAAGGTGTTGCAGGCATCGCCCGGTATTGCATATTCATGTGAGAGGCGGCGGATCTCGTGGATTGCGTCGCCGATCTCTTCATGTTCGCGATGGAGCCTGAGGAGGCACGCACGGATCGTTTCCCGGTCCTTGTCATCCGGCGCAGAGCCGGCTGTTCTTGCCGCGTCGGCCCGTCTCAGAGCCGGGAAGAATACCGCTTCTTCCTCCTTCAGGTGCCCAACCATGTCGGTTGCAATCTTCTCGAAGATGGCGGCGATTCGGACCACTTCGGGGTGATGAGTCCCATGGACAGTGGCAATCTTACGGGCATAGGCGGCAATCTGCTCGTCATTCTCCTTGAGATAGACATGGTGGGTATTGACGATATAGTCGGCTAGAAATGGCAGCGTCCACGATGAATAATTCTGGTTCCGTTCGGCCGGTTCATTCTGCACTGTATCCAGTTCCCTAATTATCGCAGCAAGATCGAGTCCTTTCTCAGTACAGATTGCTTCAAGAGCAACCTTGCCACCACAGCAGAAATCGATGCCATGGTTTTCGAAGACTCTGGCGGTGCGAAAATCTGCGGCGACAATCTCGCCGACGGTCTTGTTTCCTCTTGATTCTTGCATGGCCCTCTCCTTGAAAATGTGACGGCTATGTCTTCGTATAATACATTGATCGACATCGTGGCTTGGACCAGTTCATGGTGTGTCCGCGCGACCTCGAGGAGCAGGGGGTGGATTTCCCTGAGGCGAGCTCCCTGAAGCGAAATCGGTCTCGTAGCCTGCGGCGTATTGGCAAATTGGATATACACTGCCGCTGCGGCGGGGATATTCCGTAATCGAAAAATCCGTTTAGCCGATGACTACCAGTACAACTTCACGCCAAGCCTGGGTTGCAATCGTCTGCGCTTGGCTGCTCGGCTATGCGATGTACGCGGGACTTCTCTGCGTCCCGCCGATAGGGCATATTCTCAGGGAGCAGTTTCGCATCAGCTTTGCCCAGCTGGGGTTTCTCGTTGCCCTGCCGCTGGCAGTTCTAGCGGCCGTTGCGATACCGGCCGGGATGCTTTCCGACAGAATCGGGATAAAGAATGCCACACTGATTGGCGCGGCCATGTTGGCAGCGGGAGGCTTCCTTCGAGGAGCCGTAACGGATTACCGGCTTCTCTATCTTTTCACCGGGCTGTTCGGCCTGGGATTTGCCCTGATCTTTCCCAATCTTCCTAGGCTCGCGCATGCAGCCTTCGGTCGCGAGAAGGTGGGGCTGGCGACCGGGGTCTACTCGACCGGTGTCGCTCTGGGCGGCACGATTCCCTACATCATGCCGATCCTCTTGCCTGCGACGGAGTCGTCACGGGGCGTGTTCTATCTCTGGAGCGCGCCGGCGATGGCCGCGTTCCTGCTTTGCCTGATTGCGCTCAAGGAGCCAGAGCACGTGCGAGGGCAAGCAGTGGCCAAGCAATCGCCGCCGCTCAGGTTGTTGATGGATCGGGACTTGTGGTGTGCGTCAATGTTGATGTTCGCAAATAGCGTGCATTTCTATGTGTGGGTGACCTGGGCACCGTCGCTTATGGTTCTCAAAGGCGCTACTCCCGAAATCGGCTCCGCAATCACTTCGATGAGAGGCTGGGCCGGGCTGCCAGCAATGTTCCTCATGCCGCTCTTGTCCTACAGGATGGGTTTGCGCAAGCCGTTTCTTTGGGGCAGCGGGTTGCTCTTGGCTTTGGAGTCCCTGTGGGCGATCTATGTGAGCGTTCCCTGGGGCTGGGTGCTGATGTCCTTGGTGGGTATCACGGTGAGCGGCAGCTTTTCGATGATTCTGGCTCTTCCGGCGGAGTTGTCGCGAGGGAAATCGATCGGTTCGGCGAGCGGCTTGATGCTGTCGGTCGGCTATATCGGTGGATTGATTGCGCCTTGGATCGCGGGCTATTTGTTCGATCTTTCCGGAACGCTCGACTGGTCCTTCATGGCGCTCGTCGCAATCGGTCTGGGTTGGATCGTCGCTGGCGCGTTGATTACGGAAACCGGCAGAAAGAACAGACCGGTGACGCGCGACTAAAGAAATTGCTTTTTCCGCAGCATGCCGCCGTGGAATCTGAGAATCAGTTCATGCATCAGCTACGACTTCTCCCCTCGGTCTTGCTCTCATCGTCTGCAGGGGAACGCCGCGACGAACGTGCCCGTGCGCTGGATTAGCCAGCCTTGATGTTGGCTCCCCGAATCGCCTTGCCCCACTTATCGACTTCGTCGGCAATGAACCTGCCGAACTCAGCCGAGGTCATCGGCCGGGGCACGCTGCCCAGATCGGCAAGCCGCGCCTTGATCTTGGGATCGGCGAGCCCCGCATTGATCTCCTTGTTGAGCCTGTCGATGATCGCTGGGGGCGTATTTCTCGGCGCGGAGACACCGAACCATATGCTCGCCTCGTACCCCGGCACGAATTCGCCTATGGCCGGGACATCCGGTAGCGCATCCGAGCGCGTCGATGTTGTGACAGCCAGGGGACGAAGCTTGCCGGACCGGATATGGATGAGCGACGAGACCGGGGAGTCGAACATGAGCTGCACCTGGCCGCCGAGGAGATCGACCATGGCGGGACCCTGACCACGGTAAGGCACGTGGACCATGTTCACTCCGGCCATCATCTTGAACAGCTCCCCGGAAATGTGGGACGCGAATCCGGTGCCGCCTGAGGCAAAATTGATCTTGCCGGGGTTGGCTCTGGCATAGGCAATCAACTCGGTGACCGTCCTGGCGGGAAACGATGAGTTGACCACCATGACAAATGGCCCTTGGATCAGTCTCGCGATCGGCGCCAGGTCGCGACGGATATCGAAACTCAGGTTGTCGTAATAGGTCGCGTTGATTGCGTCCGAAGTTGCGGTCAAGTGGAGGGTATAGCCGTCAGGCTGTGCACGCACGACCGCCTCGGTGCCGATGTTGCCCCCGGCGCCCGACCGGCTCTCGACGATGAACGGTTGGCCCAACCGCTCCGTCAGCCATGAACCCAGCAGACGTGCGAGGGTATCCGCCGGGCCGCCGGGCGCGGCAGTCACGATCCAGTGCACCGGTCGTGATGGATAGATTTGCGCGACTGCGATGCGCGAGACGGCCAGCAGCGAGAGTATCGCAAGGCCGGCGGTGACGATCAGGACCCTGCTACTTTGGATTCGGCTCATTCCCCCTCCCCCGTCGACGCGAGTGAAAAGCATACACCTGAGCGACCGCTTCGGGTCGGGTTCTGCCGTAGCGGGAACGTCAAAGCTGCCGTTCGGCGGCCGGGAGCGGTCCCTCACGACCGCGGCCATGGCGGACGATCGCGCGGGTGCGACACCTTAAGGAACGCCAATTGTCTAAGGAATCGGACAGTCTTCATGGTTTGAGCTATGTACTTGTCATCCATCGGAGAACTAACATGGTCAGCAAGAATACGATTTGTCTCTGGTTCAACGGCACCGCAGTAGAAGCCGCGCAGTTCTACGCCGAGACGTTTCCGGACAGCGCGGTGGGAACGATCCATCGCGCGCCCGGCGACTATCCCGCTGGCAAGCAGGGCGACGTCTTGATGGTCGAGTTCACCGTGATTCGCATCCCTTGTATCGGCCTGAACGGTGGCCCGGCGTTCAAGCACAACGAGGCTTTTTCCTTCCAGGTTGCGACCGACGACCAGGCTGAAACCGACCGCTTGTGGAATGCGATTGTCAGAAATGGCGGCCAGGAAAGCGCATGCGGCTGGTGCAAGGACAAGTGGGGCCTGTCGTGGCAGATCACACCACGCGCCCTCACTGCCGCGATCGCCGATCCTGATCGCGCGGCGGCCAAGCGCGCTTTCGACGCGATGATGCAGATGGGAAAGATCGACATCGCTGCGATCGAGGCGGCCCGGCGCGGTTGACGCTCATTGATCGTCCTTTTCTGCTGGCCGTGAACGGCTTGGGTCAGGTGTGTGAGTTCGTCGGTGATGGAAGCTGACGGTCCGCTGTGCGGTGCTGCCACCGTCGGCAACGACCACATTGCTGAAGTAACGCGGGAGGTGTACCAACGGCAGCACTGGCCGACTTCCGGACGGCCATTCCAACTTTTCGACTGATCACTGTTCGGCCAGTGCCGCCGCTTATATGGGAAATGTCGAGCGGCCGGTGTCCAGCTGATTGCTGGCGTTGGTTACGATTTCAATGCGGATGACCGCTTCCTACGGGGCCGGAGGACGGCATCCGACCCAAACCGGAAGGAGCCCGATTTGAAAAGCAGCCGCTCAATGTCCCGCATGAGCGGACGGAGCCAAGGTCGCGAAGCGACGCTGGTGACGGTCCGCCTCGATGCGGCGGTTGGGCATCATCTCTGCAACACTATGCGCACAAATGCGCCAGAACCGATCTCGAACTCTCCCACAGCGAGGACGCCGCCGGGACGCCCAGGCTCATAGGCGGTGACGTGCACGTGTGCTTTGCGGCGCTGTGCTCAACGGGTGCTCTCGGCTGCGGATTCAACCGGTTGTTGACGCGCTACTGAATTTTGACGACCACCCCTCGCTAACCAGCTAACCAGCTAACCAGCTAACCAGCTAACCAGCTAACCAGATGTTTCTGTACTGAAATCTACCCGAAAGAGATGTGATAGGATTTAAATCCGTAAAACTTTAAAGAGGGGAGGGTCGCAATGAAGAGGAGATTCGGGTCAGGGGTTGTTATGGGATTGGCGGTTCTGTCTGTCCTGGGTTGTGCAGGTCAACAAGGCGTCATGAAGCAGGGGCCATCATTCGTGGTAACCACCCCTGTGACAGAGCTTCGCCCGGGTAGCAAAGTGGTCATGTACGGTACGGGCTTTGCGCCGAAGCAGGAGGTCACGTTGCTGTTCAAGGATGCTGGTGGTGGGATGAGCAGCATCGCCTCGGTCGTCAAGCCGGCGCCTGTG
>JACQTO010000200.1 GCA_016210745.1 Betaproteobacteria bacterium | reverse complement strand
TGGCATTTTCATATGAGATCGTCGATTATGCACGGATGGCTCTTCCATCCGTGCGTAATCGACGATCCGCGCGGACGGCTTTTCGTCCGCGCAACATCGCAACACCGTAAGTGCAAAACCAGCTCTCTTGGCTCCGGCTCGGGCGTCCCAGTGGAGTACGCCGCGCAACCGCGGACGTTTCGTATTCTAACGTGGCGGGGTCACATCCGCCGGTTGCACTTGAGCTTCCGCAATGGCGCGGGCGAGCTCGTGCACGGCTGAAGCGTAGAAACTGGAACGATTGTAGCGGGTGAGCACGTAGAAATTGTGAAGCGCGATCCAGTATTCGGAGTCTTGGCCGGCTGTTTCGAGCTCGATCAGCGCGCAAAGCGTGTCCGGCGGCAGCGATTCGGCCCCGCTCACTCCGAACAAGGCGAGATCAGCCCGGCGGTACGCCGGCCTTATGCCTGCATCGAGAAGTTGACGGTAGTCGCCGCCGACGACGCGCGCGGGCATGGCGATGGGGGCGCCGGGGTCCCATCCGTGCTCCTTGAGAAAATTGGCAACACTGCCGATCGCGTCGACCGCGCTGGCGGACAGGTCGCGCCGTCCATCGCCGTCGTAATCGAGCGCGTAACGAAGATAGCTGCCCGGCATGAATTGAGGTATGCCTATCGCCCCGGCGTAGGAGCCGCGGATTGCCAATGCGTCGACGCCCGCGTCGCGCACATACAGGAGATAGTTTTCGAGTTCGCCGCGGAAATACTCGGCCCGGCGCGGGAAATCGAAGGCGAGCGTCGTAAGGGCGTCGAACACCCGGTAGCCGCCCATGTTGCGCCCGTATACGGTTTCAATGCCGATGATGGCGACGACGATTTCCGGCGGTATTCCAAACTCGCGCCCGGCGCGGGCGAGAGTTTCGGCATGGTCCGCGCTGAAGCGAGCACCGCCTTCGACGCGCAGCGGATCGACGAACAGTCCGCGGTACGCCTGCCAGGCGCGCGGCGTCGATTCGGGCGGCCGGGTCATGGCGCGGATGATCGCCGTCTGGACGCGTGCGCGGCTGAACAGATCATTCAGCACGCGCTTCTTGAAGCCGTGCTTTTCCACCATCTCTTTCACGAACCGGCGTACTTCCTCACGCTGCGGGTAATTGCCAGTCTCGGCGCCCGACGCCCCGAGGGGGGAGAGCAGCAGAAGCGCGAGGAGCAGGAGCAGTCGCCTCATGGTCTGAACGCGCGCACCAGCGAGCGCAATTCCAGCACCGATTGCCGGTCGTTGCGCTTTCCGTAACGCAGATCGACATACAGGTCCGAGATGGAACGCAGCTCATTGGCGCGGGCGGGGAAGCGCTCCAGCGCCCGCGCAGTGAAATCGAGCGGTCCCTCGGAAACGGTGCGGGTCAGGCCGGCGCGGGCGAGCTTGGCACAGTATGCGAGCCATGCACCCTGCACCGCGTCGGTTCGCCTGATGCGCGAAAGCAACCAAAGCGCGATCAGCGCGAGCACGCTCGCGACGCCCCAGAACAGCAGCATCGCAAGGGTTTGCCAGCTCGGCTGGCGTACGCCGAAGAACGCGAGCATGTCGCGCTGGCGGTCCGGATTGTAGCCGAGCACCCATTGGTTCCAACGGTTCGTGAGTGCTTCCCAGTTGTCTCGCACCGACATGATCCAACCAAGGTCGGCGCGAATGAAAAGGGGCAGCACCGAGCCTTGCGGCATGGCAGCGGCCAGGCCCGATTCGACGCGAATCGGGGCGGCTGCGGCCGTGGGATCGACCCGCACCCAGCCCCTGTCCTCGAGCCACACCTCCGCCCAGGCGTGGGCGTCGGCCTGGCGCACCGCCATGTACTGGTCGATCGGATTGACGTCACCCCCCTGGTAGCCGGTCACGACCCGCGCCGGAATGCCCGCTGCACGCATGAGAAATACGAAGCTCGATGCGAAATGTTCGCAGAAACCCTGCTTGGTGCCGAACAGGAACTCATCCACTGTGTTCTCGCCCAGAAGCGGGGGCAGCAGCGTGTACTCGAACCGGCCGGCACGATAAAAACTTATGGCCTGCTGCACAATGGCCTCATTGCTGTCCAGGGTGCGGCGCCACTCGGCGCCGAGTTCGCGCGCCCGGGGATTGAAGCCACGCGGCAGGCGTGTTGCCATGGCGAGAAATTCCGGCTCACGGCCGGAGGTGGCACGGTAACTCGGGTACGAGCGGGAGTCATAGCGAATTCTGCCGCGAATCGGCACCATCGACAGGATCTGGTAATCAACCGAGATCCGCGAACCGGGCGGCGTGCGTGTGGGCAGGTCGAGCGCAAACATCCAGTGCCTGTTGTGCGCCTCGAGGGTGACCTCGTAGTCGATAGATTCGCCCAGTCCGACGAACTGGACCGACGGCCGCAATCGCGTCCCGCCCGCGCGCCAGGTTCTGCCGTCGAACTCGTAAAACACAGGGCCGCGCCAATAAAGCGCTTGGCGCGGCGGCGGATTGCCTTGGAACTTGACCCGAAAGGCGATCGAGTCGGACTGCGACAACCGGCTGATGGCTCCGGGGGACATCGTATCGGACAGTCCCGTGACACCGGCGAAAGCATCCTGTGGCAGACCCCAGAGCGGACCCGAGACACGCGGAAACAGCACGAACAGAATCAGCATCACGGGTCCGGCTTGCGCAAGAAGGATTGCGGCGGTCTTCAAGTTTTCCATGGGGCCGCAATGCAGGGCGTTGAAACCGACCAGGCTGGCAGTGATCACGAGCACCGTTGCCAGCATGAGTAAAGCGGTGGGGATGGTCTGCGAGTAGAAGAAGTTGGTCAGTGCGAGGAAGTAGGCGAGAAATGTCACGATGAACACATCGCGCGACGCGCGCAATTCCATTAGTTTGAGGGCGAGCAGAACCACGAGCATCGTCACGCCCGCGTCGCGGCCGAAGATGGTGCGGTAGGTGAGGAAGACGCCGGCGAAGTTCCCGAAGGCGACGCCAAGAACCAGCCAGCGGTTGGGCAGCCGGAGGTTGTGCCACCCGAGGTACAGTCTGCCTGCGAACAACAGCGAAGCGATCCCCGTTACCCACCAGGGCAGCCGCCCCGTGTGCGGCGCCGCCGCGAGGGCGAGTCCGGCGAGCAGCCAGACCAGATTAGGAAAGGGCAGCGTGCTCTGATTCATAGAGCGCCAGCCGCGTCAGACAGTTTTCTCGCTGCGCGTCGCCTTCACCCATCGGCACCTCGAGTCCGGGCAGCCGCAGTCCATAGCTCAGCGAGTTCTCGTGTGCGAGCAGCACCCAGCGTGCCAAGCGCGACAGCCGTGCTTCGGTGTCGAGTTCCGGCGGCAACTCGCCCCAGTCGAACCACAACTCGGAGGAGGCGCGGCCGGAGAACATTTTGGTGAGCATCGCATGCCCGCGGGCGACGGCCTTCCACGCGATGTGCCGGGTCGAGTCGCCCGGCTGGTACTGTCGAATCCCCGCAAAGTCGTCGGTTCCCGTTCCGGCCATCATCGCATCGCCCGAGTCCAGGACCGCCTGGGGCAGCGGCAGCAGCGAATCGTCGGGCTTGGGGTAGACGATGGCGCGCATCTCGGGCTGAACGTAGCCCCAGGCGCGAAACAGACCGAGCGGATAGCGCGTATCCATCGTAACGCGCGGCAATTGCAGCCAACCGCGACGCTTGGCGAGCACGGGAATGTTCGGCGTTTCGATTCGCTGCGCAGGTACGCTGCAGGCAACCGCAATTCCATCGCAGGTCAGGTTGATCGAATGGCGCGGCACATCGCGCTGGTTTTCCAGTTGCAGCCCAAAAAGCGCTCTCTCGCCGGCGAACACCGGATCGACGCGTCCGGCCCTCACGGTCAGGTGGGCGAGATTGCGGAACGTATGCAGGATCGAAACCACGCCCATTCCGCCCAGCAGGAAGGTGAGCACATAGCCGAGCGATAGTCCGTAATTGATGGAACCTATCAGCATCAGCAGCAGGGACACCGCGAAGATCAGCCCTTGGCTCGTGGGCAGGATGTAGACGCGCCGCTGCGACAGGAAAATGGGCCCCTTTTCTGGATGGCGCGGCCGCTTCAACAGGTTGTAGATCTGCGAGTAGCGGAGGATTCGATCCCAGTCCATGCGGTAGCTGTCCAAGCCAGAGAAGCCGGAACCAACGAGGCCGGTCTTGCTTTCTCTTACCTATAGAACACGAAAATCTTGTTCGGGATTGTGAATAGTAGACCCCTAAGCCGGACGAGCCGCAACCAAGGAAGCTGATTTTGCCGTTTATCAATCTCTCCTTTTCGCGCAGTTGCTTGCAACTGCGCGAAAAGGGGAGACGAATTTAGAAACCAAATCTTCGCCAAATTTGTCAACGGTAAACTCGTGGGTGACTAACTCACTAAGGTATCGGCACCGCGCTGATCAGGTTCGCCGCGGTTTCCATGCTCGAGCGGCGAACGCCGTTATGGGCCGGTCGCAAGCGGTGGCCGGCGATACCCGGCAGCACCGCCTGCACGTCTTCCGGCAACACTTTGTCGCGGCCCTCGAGCAACGCCCAAGCGCGCGAGGACTGCAGCAGAGCAAGCCCGGCGCGCGGCGAGAGTCCGGTCATGAAATCGGGCGAGCGTCGCGTATATTCGATCAAGGCCTGAATGTAATCGAACAGGGCCCCGGCGACGTGGACCGTGCGCACGCTCGCCTGCAGTTCCGCGAGTTCCCCGGGAGGGATGCACGGATCGAGCGTCGCGATCAGATCGCGCCGCTCGACGCCTTTGAGCAGCGAGCGTTCGGCGTCGTGATCGGGATAGCCCAGTTCGAGCCGCATCAGAAACCGGTCGAGCTGGGATTCGGGCAAAGGAAAGGTGCCCACCTGGTGCGAGGGATTTTGCGTGGCGACGACAAAAAACGGCTCGGGCAGCCGCCGCGTTTCGCCCTCGGCGGTAACCTGGTGCTCCTCCATCGCTTCCAGCAGGGCCGATTGCGTTTTCGGCGTGGCGCGATTGACCTCGTCGGCGAGGATCAGTTGCGCGAAGATGGGGCCGGGATGGAACTTGAAACCGCTGATTTCGCGGTCGTACACCGATATGCCGATGATATCGGCCGGCAGCATGTCGCTGGTGAACTGAATGCGGTGGAAGTTCAGGCCGAGCAGCCTCGCGAGTGCGTGCGCGAGCATCGTCTTGCCTACGCCGGGCATATCCTCGATCAACAGGTGGCCGCGGGCCAGCAGGCACGCGAGCGCGAGTCGGATTTGCCGCTCTTTGCCGAGAATGACCTTGCCGGCCTGCTCGATGACCCGCTCAACCGATGCAAATCCCATGGAATTTCGCGCCTGCCCTTTTTCCAAGTTTACTGGATTCCCGCTATGATGGTCGAACTGCATCACCGGATCTGTGCATGAGCACCGCCTTCATCACCCATTCGGACTGTCTGAAGCACGATATGGGGACTTATCACCCGGAATGCCCGGCGCGCCTGTCGGCGATCGAAGACCAACTGCTCTCGGCAGGCATTTCCGGCCTGATCGAGCGCGTAGATGCGCCGTTGGCCAAGGTGACTGACCTGGCGCGGGTTCACCCCCTCGACTACATCGAGGCGATCCGGATGGCTTCGCCTGCGCAGGGGATCGTGCACTTGGATCCGGATACGGCCATGTGCCCGCATACCTGGACCGCTGCGCTGCGCGCGGCCGGGGCGGCAGTGCTTGCGACCGACCTTGTCGTCAGCGGCCGTGCGGATAACGCTTTTTGCAGCGTGCGTCCGCCGGGCCATCACGCAACGCGTGAGCGCTCGATGGGATTTTGCATATTCAACAACGTGGCCGTGGCGGTCAAGCATGCGCTGGAGCACCACGGACTCGAGCGCGTTGCGGTGGTCGACTTCGACGTTCACCACGGCAACGGCACCGAAGAAGTGTTCAGCGACGACGAGCGCGTGCTGATGGTCAGCACATTTCAGCACCCCTTTTACCCTTACAGCGGCACCGACAATCCGGCGCGCAACATGGCCAACGTTCCGTTGCCCGCCGGCACCGGCAGCAAAGGTTTCCGCGAGGCGGTCGACTATGTCTGGTTGCCGGCGCTGGAGCGTTTCCGCCCGCAGATGCTCTTCATATCGGCGGGCTTTGATGCCCACGTCGAGGACGACATGGCCATGCTGCGCCTGACCGAGTCCGATTATGCCTGGGTGACGCGCCAGGTAAAAGCGATTGCCGAGCGCTACGCCGAGGGGCGGATCGTTTCGGTGCTGGAGGGCGGCTACGCGCTCTCGGCGCTGGGACGCAGCGTGGTAACGCATCTGAAGGAATTGGGCGGGTTGTAGCATGGCGGGGGTACACGCGTAGCCCGAACCGAAGCTGCTGGTTTTGCCGTTGATCAATCTCCCCTTTTCGTGCAGTTGCTTGCAACTGCGCGAAAAGGGGAGACGTATTTTGGAAACCAAACCTTCACCAAACTCGTGGACAGCTTGTAAGCGACTAGGTGCCTGGTCCCGAATCCCGAATCCTGAATCCCGGCTCCCGCAGCAACGCATCGGCGGCCCTTCCGATCGCCTCCGGCGCAAGTGAATCCAGGCGCAACTCGGTGGCCGCGTCGAACTTGCGGTAGTTGGCGAGCGTCGAGCGCCGGTAGGCCGGGTCGTAGTGGTTCACGAGCAGGTCGGCGACCATTTCCTCCCATCGACGCGCATCGACCTGGGCGATCCAACGGTCGATCACTTCTTTGCCGTAGAGTCCGGCAAGGCAAGAGAGTTTTTCCTTGAGCGCCGCCGGATCCTCGAGAAAATGCCGGTACTCCTCGATCAGGAACCGTACCCTCTCGGCAACCGGCACCTCGACGCGCAGGCAGCGGCCTTGGCGCATTCTCTCCAGCAGCGCATCGGTCAGCTGCAACCGGCCGATTTTTCTGCTCTCGGCCTCGACGATCACCGGCCGCGATGCACTGAAATGCCTGAGGGTGTTCCACACGAGGCTGTCGAACATTTTCTGCGCCGGCTGCGGCTCGCCGGGCATGTCGCCCAACACCGAGCCGCGATGGCAAGCGAGGCGTTCCAGATCGAGCACCTGCGCGCCGCGTGCAGTGAGCGCTTCGAGCAGCCGGCTCTTGCCGCTGCCGGTGGCCCCGCACACCACGACGAACTCGAACTGCCCCGGCAGGGTGTCCAACTGGGTCACGATGTCGCGCCGGTAAGCCTTGTAGCCGCCTTCGAGCGTTGCCGCATGCCAGCCGATTTCGCGCAGCACGTGCGCCAGCGCGCCTGAGCGCTTGCCCCCGCGCCAGCAATAGACCAGCGGCTTCCATTCGTGACCCCGTCCGACGAAGCGCTCTTCGATGTGGCGCGCGATGTTGCGCGAGACCAGGGCGGCGCCGAGCTTCTTCGCCTCGAACGGCGAGACCTGTTTGTAGAGGGTGCCGATGCGCGCGCGCTCGCCGTCGTCGAGCACCGGACAATTCACCGCTCCCGGAATGTGGTCCAGAGCGTATTCGGAAGGCGAGCGCACGTCGATGACCTCGTCAAAGCGGTCTATCTGTGCTACGGTGACAACGTTCGAGTGCCTCAAGAAATGCCTTCAGGGTGAGTGAGCCACGGGCGCACGCCGGGCTGCGAACCTATCCGATAATTCGTTGTCAGAGGTGGCTAGGCGCATCCTGACCTTCGGCGGGCCAGGTGCAATTCTACGACGGCGGCCCCATCGCACGACAGAAGAATTCCGCCAACTAGGAACGATCATGAACGCCCCGAATCGAAATTTCGTCAGACTCACCCAGTTTTCCCATGGCGGCGGCTGCGGCTGCAAGATCGCGCCGGCGGTTCTCTCCGAAATTCTCGCCGCGACGCCGATGCGAGCAGTACCGAAGGACCTGCTGGTCGGGATCGAATCGAGCGACGATGCGGCGGTCTACCGTCTCAATGACGAGCAGGCGATCATAGCGACCACCGATTTCTTCACGCCGATCGTGGACGACCCGTACGACTTCGGCCGCATTGCCGCGACCAACGCCATCTCCGACGTGTACGCAATGGGCGGGGCGCCGATTTTCGCGCTGGCGATTGTCGGTATGCCGCTCGAGAAGCTTCCCGTCGAAGCGATCCAGCGCATCATCGAGGGGGGCGAATCGGTGTGCGCGGCAGCCGGGATTCCCGTGGCCGGCGGCCATTCGATCGATACCCTCGAGCCGATCTACGGCCTGGTGGCCCTCGGCATCGTCCATCCGAAAAAGGTCAAGCGCAACGATCGGGCCCGCGCCGGCGACGCGCTGATCCTGGGCAAGCCCTTGGGTGTAGGCATCCTCTCGGCGGCCTTGAAAAAGGGCAAGTTATCCGAGGCGGGCTACCAGCAACTGCTTACGACGACGACCAAGCTCAATACGCCGGGAGCACGCCTCTCGGCGATCGAAGAGGTGCACGCGATGACCGACATTACCGGATTCGGCCTCGCCGGACATCTGCTGGAGATATGCCGGGGATCCGGGCTCCTCGCGAGGCTGCAGTTCGAGTCGTTGCCGATCCTGTCCGAGGCGCGCGACTGGGTGATGCAGGGGACGGCGACGGGCGCCTCCGGGCGCAATTGGGCCGGCTACGGCGCACAGGTCCGATTGCCACCCGGCGCGAAAGATTGGCAGCGCGACATCCTTACCGATCCGCAAACCAGCGGCGGGCTTCTGGTCGCGTGCGCGCCCGAGGCCGAGGCGCAGGTGCTCGAGGAGTTCCGGCGCGACGGCTTCGGCGACGCGTGCAGAATCGGTGTGCTCGCCAAGGGCGAACCGATGGTCGAGGTGGGCTAGATTCTTACGTGCAAGATGTTGAACAGAACGTTCAACAAATATTGTTCCTGCTATGAAATCGACGGTCAGTCAACCGACCGTGGCCTTGCGCGCTGCGCGCGCCAACCGGGGTTTCAGTACGGATAAGAAACATCCGTACTGAAACCCCGGTTACGGATAACGGCACGGACGGCCTGGCATTTTCATATGAGATCGTCGATTATGCACGGATGGCTTTTTCATCCGTGCATAATCGACGATCCGCGCGGACGGTTTTTAGTCCGCGCAACTTCCAACGTCGCGAAAACACGAGATCGAATAACGGCAAGACCAACCTGTTCGGTTCCGGCTCGTCCGGATTAGGAAGATTTCAACATCGGCGCGAGTGCACGCCACACGTTCTCGAGGATAAGCGGCTGCGCTTGCGCGGTCGGGTGCAGGTTATCATCGAGAAACAACTCGCGTTTGCCGGCAACGCCTTCCAGCAGGAAGGGAGCAAGTGGAACCTTGAATTCACGCGCGAGCGCTCGATAGACCTGCTCGAAATCGCGGGTGTATTGCGGGCCGTAGTTCGGGGGCATGCGCATGCCGGCGATCAGCACGCGGCTGCCGGCTTTGCGCGAGGCGCGAACGATCGCGGCCAGGTTGTCATGGAGTTGCCCGAGCGGCAGGCCGCGCAGTCCGTCATTGGCGCCGAGCGCCACAATGACGATCCGCGGACGGTGAGTCGCGAGCGCCGCCGCGATGCGCGAGGCGCCGCCGCTCGAGGTCTCGCCGCTGATGCTCGCATTGGCAACGATATAATTGTGCTGGCGTTCCTTGAGCCGTTTATCCAGCAGAGCAACCCAGCCGTCCTTTTGGGCAATGCCGTATGCCGCGGACAGGCTGTCGCCGTAGACGAGAATGGTGGACGCGCCGCGGGCGTGCCCTGAACCAAGCAGCGCCAGTGCGATCAATACGAGCGGAAACAACGTGCCGATCATCCGGGTCAAAGGTCTGTCCAAAATCGTCCCCAACGGAACCGATACGCTCGCTATTCTGCAGGATATCGACCTGGAGGTCATGCGCGGCGAGGCGCTCGCGGTGCTTGGTCCCTCGGGCTCCGGAAAATCGACCCTCCTGGGCCTGCTTGCCGGTCTGGACACGCCCTCCAGCGGCAGCGTCGAGCTCGACGGTCATGATCTCTTTGCAATAGACGAAGATGGACGAGCGGCGTTGCGCGCCTCTTTGCTCGGGTTTGTGTTCCAGTCGTTTCATCTGCTCTCCGCCCTCAGTGCGCAGGAGAACGTGATGCTGCCGCTGGAGCTCTCGGGCAGCCCCAATGCGCAAGAACTTGCCGTGGCGATGCTGGGGCGTGTGGGGTTGAGCGCGCGGCTCAAGCATTATCCGAAGTACCTCTCGGGCGGCGAACAGCAGCGTGTGGCGCTGGCGAGAGCATTCGTCATGCAGCCCAAGCTGCTGCTCGCCGACGAGCCGACCGGCAACTTGGATGCGGCCACCGGCGCCGCCATCATCGATCTGATTTTCGCGCTCAATGCCGAGCACGGCACGACGCTCATACTGGTGACCCATGACGAGATGCTGGCGCGCCGATGCACGCGCCAGATCCGGCTGGCAAACGGGCGGATCGAAAGCGCCTAGCCCATGATGCAAGGCCTGTACGCAGATTCGACGGAAATGAGGGCGCGATGATGCTTCTCGCAGCGAGAATGCTCGCGCGCGACTGGCGCGCCGGAGAGCTGCGTATTCTCGCCCTCGCTTTGGTCACCGCCGTAGCCAGCGTGACGAGCGTCGGGTTCTTCGCCGATCGCGTCAGGCAATCGCTCGCACGCGACGCCCATCAGCTGCTGGGGGCAGACCTGGTGATGAACGCCGATCACCCTTGGAATGCCGAGATCCGCGGCGAGATTTCGCGCCGCGGGTTGCGCATGGCCGAGAGCAAGACCTTCGTCAGCATGGCGCGCTTTGGCGGCGAGGCACGGCTGGTCTCGATCAAGGCGGTCTCGAACGGCTATCCCTTGCGCGGCAAGCTGCGCGTGGCAAGCGCGCTCAACGCGCCCGACACGGAGACGAGCGCGGTGCCGCCTCCCGGTTCGGTCTGGATCGACGAGCGGCTCGCGCTCGCCCTTGCGGTGAAAGTGGGCGATGTCATCGAATTGGGCGAGGCGCATTTCGCCGTGGCCGGGATATTGACCCTGGAGCCCGATCGCGGCGTATCGTTCTTCAACATCGCGCCGCGCCTCATGATGCATCTTCAGGACGTGGAGGCAACGGGCCTCGTTCAGACCGGCAGCCGGGTGCGCTATCACCTGATGGCCGCCGGCGAGGCCGGCGAACTGGAGTCGTTCGAGAAGTGGATCACGCCGCGGCTTGCGCGCGGCGAGTCGCTGCAAGGGCTCAATAACGCGCGGCCCGAGATTCGCGCTTCGCTCGATCGCGCGGAGAAATTCATCGGCCTGGGCGCGCTGCTCGCAGTGGTCCTTGCGGCGGTGGCGATTTCCCTGGCGACGCGCCGCTATACGCGCCGGCATCTGGACGGCTATGCGGTGATGCGCTGTTTCGGGGCTTCGCAGTCCAGGCTGTTCGGGCTGTTCGCGCAGGAGTTCGGCTTGCTGGGCTTGATCGCGGCCGTCGCCGGCAGCCTGCTCGGCTATGCGGCGCAATTCGTGATCGCGCAGTTCGCAGCCGGGCTGGTCGGCACGCAGTTGCCGCAGCCCTCGTTCCTGCCTGCCCTGCAGGGGTTCCTGATCGGCATGTCGCTGCTGCTTGGTTTTGCGCTGCCGCCCCTTATGCAGTTGAAGAATGTGCCTGCGCTTCGGGTAATTCGGCGCGACCTCGGCCCGCCGGGCGAGTCGACCCTGGCGGGCTATGGAGCCGGTTTCATCACCATAGGCGCTTTGCTCGTGTGGCAGGCAGGCGAAGCAAAGCTCGGCTTGATCGTGCTGGGCGGATTTTCCGGCGCGTTCGTGCTCTTTGGTGCCGTGGCCTTCGGCGCCCTGCAACTCCTGGGCGGGGTGGTTGGGACCGGGAGCGTGTCCTGGCGGTACGGCCTGGCGAGCCTGCGCCGGCGCGCGAATACCAACACGGTGCAGATCATTGCGCTTTCGCTCGGGCTGAGCGCGATACTGCTGCTCAGTTTTACCCGCAATGATCTGCTTGCGACCTGGAAGAACAAGGTTCCTCCAGATGCGCCCAATCGGTTCATCGTCAATATCCAGCCGGAGCAGCGCGCGCCGCTGCTCGATTTCTTCGCGGCGAACGGATTATCGACCCCTGAGATCTACTCCATGGTGCGCGGCCGCTATGTGGCGAAGAACGGGGCCCCGGTCGATGTCGATGCCTACGACGAGCGCGCCAAGCGCATGGTCGAACGCGAATTCAACCTGTCCTACATGCAGGCGATTCCGGCGCACAACGCCGTCGTGGCCGGGCGCTGGTTCAGCGCGCAGGACCTGGCCGCGGGTGCTTTTTCGGTGGAGGAGGGAATCGCGCAGTCGCTCGGTTGGAGCGTGGGTGACCGGCTCTCCTGGCAGGTGGCCGGGCGGACTTTTTCTGCGCCCATCGTCAATCTGCGCAAGCTCGATTGGGACTCGATGCGCGTCAACTTCTTCGTCATCGCCACGCCCGGGCTGCTCAAAGACGCTCCCGAGAGTTTCATCACCAGCTTCTATTTGCCCGCGGACAAGGCGCCCTTTGCCGCAAGCCTGGCACAGCGCTTCCCGAACGTGAGCGTGATCGACATCAGCGCGATTCTGCGCCAAGCGCAGACAGTCATGGAACAAGTGGTGCGCGCGATGCAGATCGTGTTCCTGTTCGCGCTGGGCGCAGGGGTGCTGGTGCTCTACTCGGCGCTCCTGGCGACGCAGGACGAGCGCGTGCAGGAGGCGGCGGTGATGCGCGCGCTCGGTGCATCGCGTGCCCAGGTGCTCTCCGCGCAGCGCGCCGAGTTCGCGGTGCTGGGAATGCTCGCCGGATTGCTGGCTTCGGCCGGGGCCACAGCGATCGGGTGGGCTATCGCGCACTTCGTGTTCCAGTTTCCCTATCACGCCAATTACTGGGTCTGGGTCGCGGGGCCGGTCCTGGGTCTTGTTTGTGTGGCGCTCAACGCTGTAGCGGGCGCACGCGCCGCCCTCACCCGTCCGCCGATTCTTGCCTTGCGCGAGTCATAGGAAAATGGGGTCAGAGTAACTTTTCCACTATTCCCGTCGGCATATCGGCTCGTGGAGAGAAAAGTTACTCTGACCCCATTATTCCTCTTCGCGACGCTTGTACAATGGCGCCAGTAACCAGGCGCTGCCATGACAGAATTCCTGCTCGCACTCGTTTTCGTCGCCGTCTTGCTGCTCGCGTGGGTTGCGAGCCGCCAGGCTGTGCTGCGAGGCAAACTCGAGGAGATTTCGCGCTCGCTCCAGCAAGGCCTGGAGGATAAACACCGCGCCATCCTCACCGACCTGCACTCGGGCCTGGCGCAGCAGGCCGATCGCGTCGGCGCGCATCTTGCCGACTCCGGCGAGCGCTTGCGCGCCGTAGTGGCCGAGGAGCTGCGCCAGACGCGCGATACGCTGCATGGGCTGCGGCTCTCGCTCGGGCAGGATCTCAGCCAAAGCCGCGATACCATGACGCAGAGCCTGGCGCTCACCACGCAGGCGCTCACTGCGAAGATCGGCGAGCATCTGGACCAGATATCGGGCAAGGTGAGCGAGCGTCTCGACGAAGGCTTCCGCAAGACCAATGAGACCTTCGTCAATGTCATGCAGCGGCTGGCGACCATAGACGAGGCGCAAAAGAAGATCGAAAGCCTCACCGGCAGCGTCGTGAGTCTGCAGGAGCTGCTCGGAGACAAGAAGTCGCGCGGCGCGTTCGGGGAAGTTCAGCTCGAGGCGCTGGTGCGCAACGTCATGCCGAGTTCGGGATTCGAAATGCAGTACACGCTCTCCAACGGAAACCGCGTCGACTGCGTGCTGCGGCTTCCGGCGCCGACCGGCATGGTATCGGTCGACTCCAAATTTCCGCTGGAAAACTATCACCGCATGTTCGAGGCAGGGACCAATGAAACGGACCGGTCGCTTGCACAACGGCAGTTTCGCGCCGACTTGAAGAAGCACGTCGACGACATAGCGGGAAAGTACATCATCGCCGGCGAGACTTCCGATGGCGCGGTGATGTTCGTGCCGGCCGAGGCGGTGTTCGCGGAAATCCACGCCTATCACGCCGAAGTCGTCGATTACGCCATGTCCCGGCGCGTGTGGATCGTATCGCCGACCACGCTGATGGCGGTGCTCAACACGGCGCGCGCGGTGCTCAAAGACGTGGAGACGCGCAAGCAGATCCACGTCATCAAGGAAGCGCTGTCGCGGCTTGCGGTCGAGTTCGCACGCTTCGAGGAGCGCATGCGCGACCTCGCCAAGCACATCCGCCTGGCGCACGAGGACGTGGAAAAGATTCAGGTCACCGGCGGCAAGATCGCGCAGCAGTTTCAGCGCATCGAGTCCGCAGAGATAGAAGATAAGCCCGCGAACGTGGTACGCCTGCCGGAGGAGCGCAGGCAGTAGAGCCTATTGGATGAAAAGCGGGTGAGCGCGACCCGAAAATGCTTCCGGCCACCTCTGCGGCGCAGGCTATTCGATACCGTTTTCCTTGAGCACCGCAACCAACTTGGCCTGCGACGCGTCGTGTGCCGCCGAATAGGCGCTGTGCACCAGCGCCAGGAAGGGCGCCATGGCCGGGTCCTTTCCGTGGGTATCGTCCAGGATCTTGGACGCGATGAACAGCCCCAGCGTCGCCAACTGCTCGCCGTCGAAGGCCGGATCCGAAATCGAAAAAGCCAAATCCATGTGGTAGGGCTTGCCGAGCGCCGTGAAGTTAAGTCCCAGCAATATAGGCCGGCCGGCGATCGATTTCTGCAGACTCCCCTGGATCAGGCCTTCGTTCAAGACGAAAGCGTCGCTGCGCGCAAATGCGTCCAGGGCCGCCTGAATCGCGCTTTCCGCTTTCAGGGCGCCCTGCGCCGCGTCCTGCGCCAGCTTGAGCGCGGTTTGCGCTGTGTCGCGCGCAACGATCAAAGGTGCGACCCGCGGGTCGAGATCGGCGGTGTTGAGGGATTCGCCCTTTCGCAGGGTATCGAGGGTCGCGTCGGCGGTTGCTTTTGCGGCTACCACGCCTGCCTTCGCGGTCGTCTTCGCGCCAACAACGGCACCGTACTTCACATTATCGGCTTCACATGCCGAATCTCGGCCCAAATCGGGTACCGATTTGTGCGACGTGCACTTCTTCTTGATGATGTCGTACCAGGTGCATATGGACTTTGTATAGTTGCAGGTGCGTAGGTTGGATCTTGCATCAGATATTTGATTGTCGAGCTGCCTGATGTCGGCTGCCAGCGCGTTGACCTGGTCCTCGGCCGCCTTGAGGTTCTGCTCGGCCGAGCGTTTCTCGCGGTTCACCTGGGCGCGCGCGGCATCGATCTGGGTATCGAGATCGGAGACTGCCTTTTGCGCGGTCTTCAGGTCGTCGGTGAACTGGGTCAGCCCTTTGCGGACCGACGCAAAGGTCTGCTCCACGGGCTTGCGGCCGGGCCCGCGCAGCCAGGCGGGGATGTCCGAGCGCAGGTGTGTATTCAGGGACATATCGGATTTCGCCAGTTCGGCGGGATTCAGGCCCTGCACCGGTATTTCTGCCTTTGCGCGGAAATCGAACTTGAGCAGATCTCCGAGGTCGATGTCGGTCGCAAGCTCCATGTCCGTCACCGAGAGCACGAGTTCCACGTCCTGGTCCTTTCCGAAGAGCTTCGCTCCGCCTTTCACCTTGAAGTAAGGCGGGACCGGCGGCATCAGGGTGGCGCGCGCGTCGAGCGTATTGCCCTGCAATTTGACCGGGCCGAGCGTGAAATCGCTGATCGATCCCGACAGGATCACACCGTTTCCGTCCACCTGCGCGAGGAGTTTTCCGAGCGGTTTGTCCTTCAGGATCAACCACAGATCCCCCGCGATGCGCGATCCGCCGCCGGACAGATTCATGCCCTGGACCACGGCCCCCGGCGACGCGAATGCGAGGTCGACGTTGGTCAATTTGGCCACCGGGAAATTCGTCGCGGGCGGTTTTCCTCCCGCGGCTGCGGCCGCGGCGTTGCTCAGTGCAACGATATCCTCCAGTCCGATTTCGCTCAGCTTGCCTTCGAAGGCACCCTTGTCGATGACGCCTTCGGCGACAAGGATTCCGGCGCTGCCGGTCAGGTCGATCTCTTTCTTGCCGATCGTGGATTTCCCGATGAAGGTCAGGTCGACCTCGGAGGTCGCCGAGACCTTGAGGCCAAGCGAGGTTCCGGGATTCAGGGTCATGCCCGGTATTCCCATCGGGTTCGGCCATGGAGTGTCGGAGGTTCCCGTAACTTCGATCGCGAGGCCTCCCTGGGCATCGAGTTCGAAAGCGATAGCGTTGGTGAAAACAACCGAACCCCGGCGGGTCTTCATCGGAAAATCGCCGCTCACGCTGACCCCGAGCGACGCATCAGCCTCGGTCAGCTTGGTGAAGAAAGCGGTCTGAATGTTCCTGGGGGGATCGAGAAAACTGAGCGTCTTCGGAAAATTGATGGGGGGAATTGCCACGGAAAGCGTGAAACTGGGGGTTCCGCCAAACACGCCCTCAATTCCTCCGTCGAGGACGAATTTGCCGCGCCCCATGCCAAGCTGACCCAGCCCCTTGCCCATCGCGGACGGATCCAGCGCAATCGCCACGTTGAATCCGTTGCCCAGTTTCAGGCGGCGACTGGGCTCGCCATACACCTCAGTCAGCAATTGCGCTGCCGCTTTGGGCAGGCTCGAAATCAGGCCCTGCACCCCGCCCTCGCTGATGATCAGCAGTCCTTTGTCGAATGCGATGCCGCTGAACAAAGACCTGGCCGGCCCCTGCAACGGGATGATGTCCTCGAGCGTGAACTTCTCGCGCAGCGCTGCCAGCGTCAACTGGTTTCCGGTGCGGAATATGACCGCCCTCAAGTTGTTGAACATCGAGCTCGACGTTCTCAGCGTGCCCGCAACCTCGGTTTCCGAGATCAGCAGATCGCGAAACCGGATGTCTGGAACTTGCTTGAGTGAGGCAAATCCAGGTATATCGATCAGCCCGATGTCCGCGCCTGTCAGCGAAACGCCAAAGTCGCTCACCTGACTGCCTTCCGCGTCGATGAAGACTGCCGCGGTGAGATTTTTGACCTTACCCATGGACGTCGTTCCCGAGACCGAAATAGACTTCTTCGGTCCGAGCGTCACCGAAAGACTGACCTTGTCGAGCTTCAGCCACGGTATGCCGAAGGCGGCGCTGATCGCGCTTGGTGTGCCCCGGGCCTTCTCAGCTGCTGCAGGATAGCTGCCGGTGACGGTGGTCTCGGTTGCACCGCCTTGACGATCGACGGTGATGGTCGAATCGAACACATATCGGTGCTTGCCGGCAGTCAATGAAATGGGGGCACCCAGGCTGACGCTGATGCCGTCCGTGTGACCTTTAATCGCGAGGGTGCTGCTGCTAGCTGAAAGCAGGGACGATGCTCCGGGCAGCGACAGTGCGCCGAGCGGGGTGCTGAAGTCGATGCTCGCGATAATCGCGCTCGCGATGTCCCCGGCGATCGAACTGCCCTTGAGTAGGCGCGGATCGAGGCTGCCTGAGAGAGGCAGGCCCGCGCTAAGAAATCTGCCCAGCCCGGCGGCGTTGATCAGATCGGCCATCTTCCCCGTGGGCATGGCCTGGCCCTTGAGGCTGAGCCCGCCCTTCACGTCGGTTGAAGATGAACCGGTGTGGCTTGCCACCGGCGCGGGCAGCGCCAGGCCGCTGGCGGAGAATCCCGAGGGCGCGAGAATGAAACCGGGCTTGCTGATCTGCATCCCGTCGAGCGGCGAGCCCTTCAGCTGCGGTATCAAATCGGGCAGATGCAGCGAGGGCAGCGTGATCGCGGCGAGCGATGGCGAGCTTCCACCTCCGGAGGAGGCGGCTGCGCCAGCCCCCGAGGATCCTGCGCCGCTCCCTGCCGAGGGCGCACCGGGCCTGCTCGGTTTGAATACAAACAGGTTGGCCGGAATGCTGCCGATCTGGATGGTACCGCCGGTGTAAGCAGGGCCGCCCGTTGTGCCGCCCCCGGAGCCGATGGTGATGTTGCTGACCTTGACCTCCTCGAGCCCCGGGATCTGCCAGCCCAGCAGATCAGCCAGCGATTGGGTGCCGGTGAGACTGAAGGCATAGTCCGCACGCGCACCCGTGCCCGAGAGGGTCACCGTGAACGTCTCGGGCCTGCCCTCGATCTGCGCGCCACCGGTGAGGGTGAACGACCTGGTGTTTCCGTCGACCGTGCCGACGAACGACAGCGTATCGAGCGAGGCGATATGGGCGGGCAGCGTGAGCGCACCCGCGGGCGGCTTCATCGGTCCCCCGGAGAGCGTGAGCTTGCCGCTTCTCATGTCACGGGTGAGCAGCGTGTCGGGAAACACCAGCGGCTGCCCCGCGCCCACGTTGACCGACACATTGGCGGCAATGGCCGCGACGATCGCCCCCTTGATGTTCTTGATGCTCAGCTTGGCGTCGTTGAAGGCGAGGTATCCGGCCATCCAATCGGGCTTGATGTTGCCCAAGGGAATGGTCAGGTCGATGTTCGCGAGGATGGCGTTGGCGATGTCAGCGCCGATCGGTCCGGACTTGAGCAGGCGCGGATCGAGGCTGCCGATGAGCGGCAAGCCCGCACTGAGCAGGTTGCCCAGCCCGACCGATCGGATCAGCTCGGCAACTTCCCCGGTGGGTATGGCCAGGCCTTTGAGGGTGAGCCCGCCCTTGGCGTCGGCTGAGGACGAACCGGTCTGGGTGGCCATCGGCGCGGGCAGCGCCAATGCGCTGAACGACAAACCCGAGGGTGCAAGAATGAACCCGGGCTTGCCGATCTGCAGCCCATCGAGGGGTGAACCCTTCAGCTGCGGTATCAAATCGGGCAGATGCAACGAGGGCAGCGTGATTGCCCCGAGCGAGGAGGTGCTGGTACCTCCGGATGATGCGCCAGTCCCGCCCGAAGCTGCGCCGGTCGCGCCCGAGGCTGCGCCGGTTCCACCCGAGGTCGCACCGGGCCTGCTCGGTTTGAATACAAACAGGTTGGCCGGAATGCTGCCGATCTGGATGGTGCCGCCCGTGTAAGCAGGGCCGCCCGTTGTGCCGCCCCCGGAGCCCACGGTGATGTTGCTGACCTTGACCTCCTCGAGCCCCGGGATCTGCCAACCGAGCAGATCGGCCAGCGATTGGGTGCCGGTGAGACTGAAGGCATAGTCAGCACGCGCACCCGTGCCCGAGAGCGTCACCGTGAACGTCTCGGGCTTGCCCTCGATCTGCGCGCCGCCGGTGAGGGTGAACGACTTGGTGTTTCCATCGACCGTGCCGACGAACGACAGCGTATCGAGCGAGGCAATATGAGCGGGCAGCGTGAGCGCTCCCGCGGGCGGTTTTATCGGCCCTCCCGAGAGCGTGAGCTTGCCGCTGTCGCTGCCTAGCGTGGTGCGAGGAAAAATCAGCGGCTGCGCCGCACCGACGTTGACCGACACATCGACTGCAACGGTCGCAACTATCCTGCCCTTGTCGCCCTTGATGCTCAGCCGTGCATCGTTGAAGGCGAGGAATGCAGGAAACCAGCTCGCTCGCGGATTCCCGAGCGGGATGGACAGATCGAGCAACTGCAGGAAACTCGCCGTCAGTGGGGCAGTACCTGGGCGCGCGGCAAGCACCGCCGGGTCGAACCTGCCGGTCAACGGCAGGTTCATATTGGGAATCCCGGTCTGAGCGAGCAGCTTGTCGAGCCGGCCAGATACGGTCGGCCAGGCGGTGAAATTGCTGCCCTCGACAAGCCGGGCGGTCTTTCTGCCGAGGATTTGTGCCACCTGTGGGGGCAAAGCGATTTCGCCCGAACCTGCGCCGGGCGGCACGAGCAGCATCACCGCTCTATCGAAAACGACATCGGCGAGCGGCGTTACCTGCAGCGCCGGAACGAGCGAAGCCAGGGAAAAGCTCGGCAATAGCACTGCCACGGTGAATGGCCCCTGCGGTGAGGGGCGAAATCCCACGACCTGGGTTGGCGGCTGATTGGGCGTTTGGAGGATCGGAACAATTCCGGTAAATAGGTTTGGCAGCTGGGATGTCTTTACCACCGGGACCGCAGCAATTCCGGGCACCTGCCAGAGGGCGACGGCAGCGAGCGGCGCTGCAGTGCTTGTCGGTTGCTGGGCCCAGGCAACATCGAACCCCGACACCAGGATACCGGTGAAAACCGACAGAGCTGCCGTCATCCGAACCAATCTATTTCGATGCGCCATCGCCTTATCTCCCCCCATTAGGCAGACGCGTATCCGTATGCCTTGAACGTCAGAGCATCGAGGTATCAGTCAGTGTGGTTCTTCTTCTTGCGCGGGATTGTTCGCGCGCGCTGCTAATTGATTAGCGTACCTATTATTGTTTTGCGCAACGATGGTGCATGAATGACGCACAATGTGTCAATCTGTCTTCCTCACCGGTAGGTGACCCTGCCAAGACAGATTGGCCGCAAGCCGGTCGATCGCGCCACGCCAAGGCATTTTTCGTGGCAAAATGAAATTGGAGGAGCACCCGGGTCCTTGGCAATTCAGGGATCGTCGTCCGCAATCGGCCAACAAGACCCGCAATACTACAGGGTCAGCATCCGGCCGGGTTTGGAGGAGAGGCTTTCGACGCTGGGTGGTTCCATTTCGATTAGACATTCAGCGAGGTTTCTCATGAAAAAATTCTGTATCACCTTGATTTTTGCCGCCGGACTTGTGCTCGCGGGTGCGGCCGGGGCAGCGGATTTCCCGACCAAACCCGTACGCTTGGTGGTGCCGTTTCCCCCTGGTGGCACCTTGGATGTGGTGGGCCGGATGCTCGCGCGCCAGCTTCAGGAGATTTGGGGCCAGCCGGTCATCGTCGAAAACAAGGGCGGCGCCGGCAGCGCCATCGGCGTGGACTCCGTCGCCAAGAGCTCTCCCGACGGCTATTCCATGGTCCTCAACGCCGCCACTCCCATGGTGACGGTGATTCATCTGCAGAAAGTGCCTTACGATTTCGAGCGCGACCTTGTTCCCGTGGCGCAGACCTCGGCAATCAGTTACGCGCTCGGGGTCAGCTCAAGGATCGGCGTCAAGTCGGTCAAGGAACTGGTCGATTTGACGCGCAAGAACCCGGGCAAGCTCAACTACGGCAGCGGCGGCACAGGTTCGGGGATGCACATGTACATGGAGCTGGCAAAGCATGCGGCGAACATGGAAATCACTCACATTCCCTACAAGGGCAATGGGCCGGCCATGCAGGCGTTGCTGGGGGGCGAGGTGGACGTGATCTTCGACACCGTTTTGGCCATCATTCCGATGGCGAAAGCGGGCAAGTTGATTCCGCTGATGGTAAGCAGCGCGAAACCGTCGCCGCTTCTGCCCGGCGTGCCGACCATGGATAGCCTGTACCCCGGATCGAGCATGGACGGCTGGCACGGCGTGTTTACCACGGGGGGCACGCCCAAGGACGTGGTCAACAAACTCGCCGAGGGCGTCCGCAAAGCGGTGCTCTCGCCCGAGATGGCCAACCGGCTGCGCGAGCTGGGCTTCGAACCGACCGGCCTGGATGCCGAGCGCTTCGGCCAGATCGTTCGCCGCGACGGCGCACGTTGGGAAAAGATCATCCGCGAGCGCAATATTCGCCCGAACTAGCAAGAGGGAAATTGGGACCGGGACACGCGTTCCTTGGCCCCAAGTGCATGTTCAAGGCGTAAGCGCCGCCTGGATAACGGTGGCGACATCCTCGCGCGCGGCCTTGTCTAGGCGCGCGCCGAGGCAGCCAAAATAGCGCTCGATGCCGATCTTGGCCGAGCGCGCCGGATCTGCGTCTTGGACCTTCGGCAGCGCGTCGACGTGGGGCGCGAGCAGCAATTGTTCGGCATGCTCGCACTCCAGTTCGACGCGGCCGATCGATTTGCGCAGTTCCGCTGTTCGTTCCGGGGGTACGCCCTCGAAGCCCTGCTTCAGGCTATGGCGCGCGGTGCGCAGCGGACCGATGACCTCCGCTTGCCAGTGCTTGGTCGATGCAATCGATGCCCGGATGGTCCGCGTGGCGAGGGCCGCACGGCCGCTCGCCGCGGCCCAGCAGCACAGAAGCACGAGGTTCACGTCGGCGCCATGGCGATCCTGGAGCCGCAAGCAAGCCTGCTCGACACCGGGTTTGCCGTAGGTGCGAAGCGAAAACAGCCAGAACGGATGCGGCGCGAGGGTAGGCACCGTGGCGGCCCGTCGCTGGCGGCAAGGCTCTGCGGGCCCTCGTGAAGCGCCTATCGGACTAGCGCGGGCTCCAGCAATCCGGCCGCACGCGAAACACGGTCTGCGCGGTGTGGCCGAGGATGGCTTTCTTCTGCGCTTCGCTGAAGCTCGCGCCTTCGACGACGCGCGTCGGCGCGGGGTCGCCGATGGGGAAGGGCATGTCCGAGCCGAGCATGAGGCGATCGGCGCTTGCCTTGCGGGCGATATATTCGAGCGAGTCGGAATCGAATACGCAGGTGTCGAGGTACATCGCTTCGAAGCCCTTGCGCGGATCGGCGTACTTGCCTTGCGAAATCTGAAAATTGCGCGCCAGACGCCCGAGCGCCAGAGGCAGCGCCGCCCCGCCGTGCGAGAGGACGAACTTCATTCCCGGAAACTTGAGCAGGTGTCCGGAGAAAAGGAGCCGCGACACCGCAATCGAAGTGTCGGCGAGCCGACCGATCGCATTGACGAGGTCGTAGTCGGCCAAGCGGGGCTCGCCGCACAGAAACATCGGGTGCAGATAGATCGCAGCGCCCAGGCGCGAAGCGGCCGCCCAGAAGGGATCGAGCGACGGATCGTCGAGATTGCCGCCCTGTCCTTTTGGCAGAGTGCCTATCATGGCGCCGCCGAAGCCCTGATCGAGCGTTTCGGCAAGCACCTCGGCGGCGAGCTTGCCGTCCTGGAGCGGCACCGTCGACAGCGGCGTGAAGCGATTCTCGCCGCGAAACTGCTCCCACATGCAATCGTTCAAGAATCGGCTCCAGGCAAGCCCCTCCTGCGCGGGCAGCTCGTAGCCAAAGCTATCCAGCCAGCCGCCGACCAACTGATGGTCGATGCCGTTCTTGTCCATCCAGGTCGTGCGGTCGGCGACATCCGAGAGCTTGGGCGACACCGGCCGCGTCATTTCGCCGCCGGGAAACTGCATCCGAACGCCTTTGTCGTCGCGCAACAGCTTCGCGCTGGGAAACTTCGCCGCGTTCGCATCATAGCGCTCGAAAACAAGCTTCGGCGTGAAATGGGCGTGGATGTCGATGACGATGTTCTTCATGTCTGATAGGTCCCTTGCTGGATTGGGCGCTTAGAAATCACTGAAATGTCGATGTTATCGGGATGGATCTTTCTATAGGTCTCGTGGTGCAATTGCGAACTTCGCAATTGCACAAAAACACGAGATTGAAAGTAAACCTGAGCCAGCCTTGATGGTTCCGGCTCGGTGAAGCACAGGTTGGATAACGCAAAAAAGCAGCATTGCTGGTTCCGGTGTGCCGCTAAGCGGGTTTCTTCGCCGCCTCGATGCGCTCCCACAGCGCCAGGTGCGACATCGGCAGCGTGTCGATCGAGACGCCCAATGGGTCGAGCGCGTCGTTGATCGCATTGGCGATGGCGGCGGGCGCGCCGAGGTAGCCGGCCTCGCCCGAGCCCTTCTGTCCGAAAGTGGTGAGCGGCGAGGGCGTGCAGTGATCGACGATGTGGACCTCGGGCACTTCCATCGCGCTCGGAATGAGGTAATCCATGAAGGTTCCGCTGGCGAGCTGGCCGTCTTCGGTGTAGGCGAATTTTTCGTACAGCGACGCGCCGATTCCGTGCGCGATCCCGCCGTAGGTCATCCCGTGCACGATGTCGGGGTTGATCATGACGCCGCAATCGTGCCCGCACACGTATTTCTTGAGCGAGGGTTTGCCCGTTTCGGGATCGATCTCGGCGTAGACGACGTGCACTTCGAAGGAGTAGCAGGGGTACATCTGCACCCGGCCGTCCGGTGTGGGCAGCGTGGGCCCGGTGGGTACCTCCCAGACGAACTTCGCCTGCAGGCCGGGCTCCATTCCTGCGGGCATCTGGTGATACTTGCGGTGCGCGATCTCTACCAGCTGGTCCCAGGTGAGCGCCTTCGAAGATACCCCTTTCACATTGACATTGCCGTCGTGATATTCGAGATCCTGCGCCGAGCACTCGAAGTTGTGCGCGGCGATGGCAACCAGCGCATCCCTGATTTTCCTTGCAGCCCCGGCCGCAGCGCCCCCCAGCATAATCGCCATGCGGCTGCCGACCGGGCTGTTCGAGGGCAGGGCATTGAGCGAATCGGCGTGGATCACGCGGATCGTTGCCGGGTCGCGTTCGAGAATCTCGCCCACGACGGTCGACACCAGCGTCTCGTGCCCCTGGCCCGCGCTCGATGTGCCCATGAGGCCGGTGACCGAGCCCGAAAGATCGACGCGCACGAGGCAGGAATCCATCCAAGTCGTGGTCTCGTTCTTCGGATTGAAAAGCAGCTCGAACGAGGCGTTGCCGCCGCTTGGCTCCAGACAGGTGGAAATGCCGATGCCTGCGAGTGTGCCGGCGCGGCGCGCCTCGTCGCGCGTGCGCACGAGCGCGGGATAGTCGCTTGCCGCGAGCGCTTTGTCGAGCACCGCGTGATAGTCCCCCGAGTCATAGGTGGAGCCGCTCGGGATCAGATAGGGGAACTGGTCCTTGCGGATGAGGTTCTTGCGGCGCAGCTCGATGCGG